>NZ_CP129235.1:3663603-3979504 GCF_030413635.1 Planococcus shenhongbingii
TGATGCTGCCGAAAGCCGTGGCGACGATTTTGAATTCCCGGTCCAGGATGCGCCGGGTCCAATCAGTTTTGCGGACGCCGAACGTGCTCGTTTCACGCAGCAGGATATCTTCCAGGACAAACGCATTTTCCGGTTTCGCCAGGACCGTAATCAGTGTCCCCGGCCGGCTTTTCTTCATGGCGACCGGCGTGTAGTAGACGTCCAGTGCGCCGGCGCCAAGCAGCCTTTCCATGACGTAGCCGAGCGTCTCTCCTGTCGAATCATCGAGCTGGCATTCAAGTACCGAGATTTTCTCGCGGGCAGCCATGGTTTCTTCATTGAACAGCACGGCGCGCAGGACATTCGGGTGCTCGAAGTTCTTTTTTCCCGCTCCATAGCCGATGTTGTCGATGGCCAGTGCCGGCAAGTGGCCATAATCGTCCGCCAGCGCTTTCAGAAAAGCCGCTCCGGTCGGGGTGGTCAATTCGCCGCGCACGTGGAAATCGGCGAGCGGCACGCCTTTCAGGATTTCGGCGGTCGCCGGCGCCGGAATTGGATACAGCCCATGGGCAATCATGATTTTGCCGTGGCCGGTCGGCACCGGCGATGCCGCGATGCGGTCGATGCCGAGGTTTTCAAGCGCCAGGCACACGCCGATGATGTCGATGATGGAATCCATTGCGCCCACTTCATGGAAATGCACTTCTTGCGGATCCATACCGTGTATTTTCCCTTCCGCTTCGGCGATGGTCTGGAACACAGCGAGGCTCCTTTGTTTGACGCGCGGCGGCAGTTCGCTGCTTTCGATCATGCCGAGGATGGCCGATGCTTTCCGGTGCGAATGGGAATGATGGCCGTCGTCATGCGCATGCTCGTGGCCGGAATGGCTGTGGCTGTGCGAATGCTCATGATGATGCGTATGGCTATGCGAATGCTCTTGGCTATGTCCAGCTGAATGATCGTCAGCGTGTGAATGCGCATGGCTGTGTTCCGCTTCCTGGAACTGCAGATCCAGCAATTTCGCTGAAATGCCGCGCTTGTCGACTTGCTTGACATTCAGCGTGAACGGGTCGATCGGCAGTTTTTTCAAGTGTCCACTGATGTAGCCGATGTCAGCTCCGAGATCGATGAGCGCCGACAGCGTCATGTCTCCGGAGATGCCAGATTGGCAGTCAAGATACAGAAGTTTCATGGTGGACCCCCTCGGTTGCCAGTTTCAGGATCATGGCGGCCTGGTAAGCTGCCCCGAAGCCGTTGTCGATATTGACGACGCTCATGCCGGATGCACAGGAGCTCATCATTGCCAGCAGCGGCGTGATGCCTTCCAGATGCACGCCGTAGCCCACGGATGTCGGGACGGCAATGACCGGCCGCTGGACGAGTCCGCCGACGACGCTTGGCAAGGCGCCTTCCATGCCGGCCACCACGATGAGGACACTCGCTTTGGTGATTTCGTCCCTGTAGGCGAGCAAGCGGTCGATGCCGGCGACGCCGACGTCATAGATCCGCTTGACGCTGCAGCCCATCCATTCGGCCGTGATCGCCGCTTCTTCCGCGACGAACAGATCGGACGTTCCGGCTGCCAGCACCAGCACTCCCCCTCCGAAATTCAGGACGGGCTTGCCGTATAGGAGGATGCGCGATGTGCTGTCATATACCGCTTCCGGAAAGCGCTTCAGCAGCATCTCCGCTTTTTCCTTGGCGACCCGCGTCACCATGACTTTGCCGTGCCGTTCAATCAATTTGCCCATGATTGCCTCAATATGCTCGACCGCTTTCCCTTCACCGTAAACAACTTCCGGAAAGCCCTGCCGCTGCTCCCGGTCATAATCCACTTTACTGAATCCCAAATCTTCAAAGTTCTCCATGTTGTCACCTGCTATCTTAGTCTTGGCTTTAAAAGCGTGCCCCGCTTTTATTCCAGAGTTTCATGCGCCTGTCCGCTGCCTCCATAACTGCAGAGAAACGAACCCGTTCTCCGTGAAGGCCGGGTCCGCGTGTGTTTCGCCTTGAGATTCCTCAGTTGGCCTTGTCTTCCATCTCTTCTTCCGACAGCACTTCGTTCATGCTGCCTGTGCGGTAGCCGCGGAGGTCGATGGAAATGTACTGAAAGCCGAGCGCCGACAGCTTCAGCAGGATCCGCTCGCGGTGCTTCAGCAGCTTTGCCATCTGTTCCGGCGCCACTTCGATGCGGGCCGTGTTGCCGTGGTGGCGGACACGCACCATGTCCACGCCCAGCTTGCTGATGAATTTCTCCGCTTCATCGACTTGGCGGATTTTCTCTTTGTCGAGGCGTTCACCGTACGGAATGCGGGAAGACAGGCTGCACGATGCCGGCTTGTCCCATACCGGAAGCTCCAGCGCTTTCGACAGTTCGCGCACTTCGCGTTTGTAGAGGTCCGCTTCCTGCAGGACGCTGCGCGCACCCGCTTCCGTACGGGCGCGGAGCCCCGGGCGGAAATCATCCAAGTCGTCCATGATCATGCCGTCGAGGACCCAATCATAGCCCAGTTCTCTCGCCAATTGGTTCAACTGTCCATAAAGCAGCTTCTTGCTGAAATACCAGCTGTCCGGCGTGTTCGCCGCGACGCCTTCGTCTTCGAGCTCCCGGATTTCGGTTTCAAGGACATTCGCCCCGAGCGCTTTCGCCAGTTGTACAGCACCTTCAAACTCCTCTTTGCGGAACAGTTCCGATGCCACGACTACAGCCAGAACATTGTCGCTGCCCAGCTCCTGCTGTGCCCGCTTCAGCACCAATGTGCTGTCGACGCCGCCTGAGAATGCCACGATGACGCGGTTCATGCCTTTCAGAATCTCACCAAGCCTGTTGTTTTTTTCGATAGTTGCTGTCATCACTTTCGCCTCTTTTCGTTTTTTTTATTCCACAGTTACTGTTTCTTCAACGTACGGAATCGTCAGCGGGCCGAGCGGCAATACCGCAATCGACATGCCCTCCCCGTATTTTTTCTTCAATTCTTCGATGGTCGCTTCAATATTGTGCGTCGGCTTCAGCATGGCGCTTTCAACCTGCTCGTCGGTCAGTTTCGAATAGACGTAGATGTCCGCCCATACCTGGATGACGGCTTGTTTTTGCACCTGCCACTGGTCGAACACTTTAAATTCCGGATTGTTGATCATGTCAAGCAGCTCCTGCGGCGACTTTGCCATGCCGAAGATCTTCTTGAAATTGCCGTGGTCCGGCAGGCCGTCCGAGCATTCGGATGCAATGATGATCGTGCCGCCTTCTTTGACAATTTTATGTGCGGCGCTCATGCCTTTGACAGCCTGGTACAGATTCTGATCGAGCGGGTAGCCCGAGTTTGACGCGATGACGACGTCAAAGCGCTCGCTGCAGCGCAGCATAGCGTGCTCTTTGGCAAATTTGCAGCCCCGGTCGTGCGCTTCGTAGAGCTCGCCGGCGAAGATGGCGGTGATGTCCTTTTCCCGGTTCAGCGTCACGTTTAGCATGAAATCCGGCTTGCACATCCCGTTGATTTCACGCGTCATGTCCTGCACCGGGTTGTTCTCCATATTGCCCCAGGTGGCGAGCGGGTCGCCGATCATCCGGGCATTGTGGAACGTCATGATGGTCTCGATTCCGGCGATTCCCGGCATCATGCCTTTCGGTCCGCCGGAGAAGCCCGCAAAGAAATGGGGTTCGATAAAGCCTGTGACGATGCGGAAATCTGATTCGACGTAATCCTTATTCAGGTAGACGTCGCAGCCGAAGCGGCTGCGGCCGACATGGACGAGCGTGTCTTTGTCATGGCAATGGTTGTTGATGATGCGGATGTTGTCGACCACCCATTCGCCGAGCATCCCGACGAATTCTTCGCGGGTCTGGTCGCGGTGCGTGCCGGTGCCATTGATGATGACGAAGTTCTCAAGCGGCACGTGGCCTAATTCCTCGATCAGCGCCGGCACCAGGATGTGGTTCGGCGTCGGGCGCGTGATGTCGGAAATGACGATCGACACGGTGTCCGTCGCCATGACGGATTCGCGCAGCGGCTTCGCATTAATCGGGCTGCGGAGCGCCTGCCGGATCGCTTCCCGGTCATTTTCCAGTTTCGGAAGGTTTTTCGGTTCGATGACAAAAGCAGTGTCCGGAAGATCCAAGGTGATGCCGTCTTTTCCATAAAGCAGTTCTGTTTTCATACTGAATGCCTCACTTTGCCGATAGATTTTGATCAGGGGGCTGAATAACACGTAATCCCCCTATCGGAAATAGGGGGATAATTTTTTTAGTTGTCGATGGCTTCTTTGGTTTTGACATTTTGCGGTACATTTTCCACTTCATCCAATCGGCCGTCAATGCCTCTTCTACGCTGGTATCTGTCCATCAGGATCACACCGACCGGGCATAGCAGCGCAGTAGTGATTGTCGAAATGGAGATTTGGGCGGTCGCGATCGGCACAATGCTTTCAAGCTGCGCATATTCCGCCGCTGACATAGCGCCTGAACTTACCGCCACCGCAGCAGCTGCCAGGATGGCCGCAGGCGTGGCAGCCGCATTCCCTGCCGTTGAAGATTCCGCGATGGGTGCGATAAAGCTTTTCTCTTTGAAAATCTTGAACACCAGTATGCCCAGCAAGGCCGTCACAAAGAACGTCAGGAAGGCAAGTGCCAATCCGCCAGCCAGGACTTCCGGATTGAAGAAGTTGGCCAAGTTCATGCCGGCCCCAAGTGCGAATGCGAAGAACGGAATGGTCAGCGTCTCACCCGGCTTCAGGAATTCGCGGATTTTCGGGTCCAGGTTTCCTAAAAGCATGCCGATTCCAAGCGGCAGCAGGACGGCGATAAACGCGATGACCGGGAATGCAGTCCCCATCAGGCCAAGCGCCACCAATGTGAAGAACGGGCCGTCATTGAGCGACAGGACAGACAACCCGCCGACGTCGGAACGGTTGCCGTATTGGCCAGTCAATGCCGCATACAGGCCGCCGTTGCTGTTGGTCATTCCGGCGATTATGGCAAGTGTCGAGAGGCCGAGCAGGCCATGCCATGGATCAAAGAAGAATCCGAATGCCACCCCGACCGCCACGCCTCCAAGATATTTGGAACCGGTCAATAGCACACCTTTTTTCAATGCCTTGGCGCCGACTTTCATGTTCATCTGGCTGCCGATGCAGAAAAGGAACAAAGCGATCAGCACCAATGCACCGTCTTTGAACAATTCCTGGGAGAATCCGCCGATGCGGAGAAACTCGTAGAAGCCTTCTTCTGTCGGTGCCGCACCCAGCCGCTTCAGAAAGCTCTGGACAAACGGCAAGTGAAGCTGATCGATTGTGTTCAGAGTAGCGCCAAGCATTAACGGGACGACCATCAGGCCGCCGGGTACTTTTTCAATGGTGTCTTTGATGTTCATACTACTAACCTCCCTTTGATTTTTATGTTTTGGTGGAAATATGCCCGGACAATCTGTTCCGTGCTGACTTCCAGCAATTCTTCCGCTCTTTCAATGGCTTCGGCTAAAGTCATGGGGCCCGTAACAATGCTGTGGATGCTTACCACGCCGTAATCGTGCAGCACACCGGCCCCTTCTCCGACCGACCCTGCAAGTATTATGGTCGGCACGTTTTGGCTGGTGGCGCGCTGTGCAACTCCAAGAGGCGTCTTGCCGAAAGCCGTCTGGCGGTCGACTTGCCCTTCCCCGGTAATGACCAGATCCGCGTCTGCGAGCTCCTCTTCCAGCTGGATGTAGTCGAGCACAACATCAATTCCCCGCTTCATGGCCACCGGGAAAAAGCCCAGAAACGCACCTCCGATGCCACCAGCAGCACCTGCGCCCGCCAAGTCGTGCAGCCGGATGCCGGCGGCGTCTTCTATCCGGTCTGCCCAGTGGGCAAGGTTCCGGTCAAGCAGCTCCACTTGTTCCGGATCCGCCCCTTTTTGCGGACCGAAGACGTGCGAGGCGCCGTCCGGGCCGACCAAAGGATTCTGCACATCCGAGGCGATGAGAAACGTGCTTCCGCTGATGCGGGAATCCAATGCCCCTGCGTCAATCCGTCTGACATCAGCGAGCGCTCCTCCGCCGAAGCCGATTTCATCTCCTTCCGCATCGAGGATGCCCATGCCGAGCGCCTGCAGCATCCCCGCTCCGCCGTCATTGGTGGCAGAACCGCCAAGGCCGATGATGAACGAAGTGAAGCCGTCATCAAGTGCCCGGCGAATCAATTCGCCGGTCCCGTAAGTCGTCGCCTTCAGCGGAGAAAGTCCGCCTTCCGGAACCAGATGCAGGCCGGATGCTGACGCCATCTCCACTACACAGGTCCTGCCGTCACCCAAAATGCCATAAGCTGCTTCAACTCTGTTCCCCAATGGCCCTGTTACCTTTGCCTTCCTAATTTCGCCTCCGGTGGCTGCAACCAGTGTCTCCATGGTCCCTTCTCCCCCGTCGCCTATCGGCAACAGGGTTGTCTCCGCTTGCTTGAAAGCTTTTTTGATGCCCTTGTCTATTGCATTTGCCGCTTCCACAGCACTTAGGCTTCCTTTAAATGAATCCGGAGCTATGATGATTTTCATAAATTTCCTCCTTCGAAAGCGCTTCCAAATACATTTTCTAAATTATATGGACATTGACCTCTTCAGTCTATGGCTGTACTATACGAATAAAACACATAATATTCTAACTTTTTTGTTCATTCTAACCAAAAGGGGTGAATTTCTTGCAGAAGCTGACGAAAAAAATAGCGAATGAAATCGTCCGGGAGACTTCACTGCGCCTCCAGCGCAATGTCAACATCATGAATACCGATGGCATCATCATTTCCGCTTTAGACAAATCCCGCATCGGAGCGGTTCACGAAGGCGCGCTTGAAGTACTTGCCACCAAAAAGACGCTCGTCATCTATCCTGACCAGAAATGGGAAGGTGCGCAGCCTGGTGTCAACCTCCCTCTCGTTTTCAGGAACCAGATTATCGGGGTCATTGGCATCACGGGCAATCCGGAGGACTTGGTAGATATCGGGGAACTGGTCAAGATGACAACCGAACTGATGATCAAGCAGGAATTCCTGGACTCCCAGTTGGAATGGAAGCAGCGCACCAAGGAAATGGTCGCTGATCAGTTGCTGAAGAAAGATCCTTCCTTTAAGGATATTCACGAAAATCTCCGGCTTCTCGAAATCAGTCTGGTTCCGCCTTTCACCTCCATCATTGTCCAAATTTCAGAACGCTCCCTGACAAACCGGGCGTTCATCGAGCAGGTGGAGGGCGCCATAGGAAAGCGCAAAGGCATTGTCAGCTTCATCAACTTCAACCGCCTGTTCATCGCCTTGACCGGCATAGCTGAGTCTGATATTCCTGAACGCGTGGCCTCTCTTCACCAATTGCTAAAAAGTTTGGGAGTGAAGTTCCGGATTGCCTATAGCCTGCCTTTCTATAAAGCCGACCAGTTCAGCCAGTCCTATAAGGATTGCGAAATCACACTTGAAATCAGCGATGCCGCCACAGACTGCGCTTCCTTCGCCAACATCGAAGTGAAGTCGCTGTTCTATCAAGTAGATGAAACGGTGGCTGAGCGCTTTTCCCATCGGGTACTGAAAAACTTCGATACAGAGAAAGCCGAAACGCTGGAAGTGTTCTTTGCCAACAACCAGAATATCCAGCAGACGGCAGATAAGCTTTTCCTGCATCGCAACACTTTAATCTATCGCCTCAAGAAAATCATCGAGGACACGGGATACGATCCAAAAAGCTTCGAGGATGCTTTGGTGCTGCAAGTGGCACTGTGGATTTTCCAGAAGAAAGAACGGAAGAGCGGTTCCTGATGCCCCCTTTCCCTGTCTACACAAAAAGGGCCCTCCAGTCTCCTGGAAAGCCCTTTTTCTTCATTTATTTCTGAATCATGTCCGTAAATTCCTCAAGCCGCTCCAAGGAATTCAAATTGCTATTACAGACATCCGTGTCCTGGCAGATGTAATTGCCGCGATCAGCTTAAATTGATGATTTAAAATAGAAGGAAGATTGATGATGCAAATACGAGTCTCTCCATTAAAAATCAAATCTTTCCTTGCTCTTTCAGAGATTTGATTCTTTCTTCGCTTAAACCCACTAAATCTTTATAAATTTCCATGTTATGCTTCCCTAGAGCCGGACCGGACCATTCTGTCGTTCCTGGAGTGAGGCTTAATTTGGGGATGATTCCTGGAAATTTTAATTTCCCTATCCCTTCCACCTCCACTTCTTCAATCATCTTTCTTGCTAAAAAATGAGGATCTGCCATCATATCTGCTACGTTATATATCGGGCCGGAAGGAATACTGTAATCATCCAGTTTTATTAGAATTTCTTTTAAATCATGTTGGCTTGTCCATTTCATAATTTCTCCATCCAGGTATTCTGCATAGTTGGAACGCCCTTCATTTGTTTGAAATCTTTCGTCAGCAGATAAATCTTCGCGATCCATACATTTGCATAACCGCTTGAATATACTGTCTCCATTTGCTCCGATCACCACATATTTTCCGTCTTTGCAAAGATAGATATTGGAAGGCGTTATACCTGGCAGTGTACTCCCAGTCCGCTCCCTGATTATTTTTGAATGATCGTATTCCGGCACCATACTTTCCATTAAGCTAAAAACAGCTTCATATAAAGCCACATCAACTATCTGTCCTTCTCCGCTTATGTCTCGATGCCTTAAAGCCATCAAAGCGCCAATCACTCCATACAAAGAAGCAACAGAGTCACCAAGGCTTATTCCAACACGAGTAGGCGGCAGCTCCGGATATCCAGTAAGATGGCGGATGCCTCCGACGGCTTCGCCGATACTGCCAAAACCCGGCTTGTCTTTATAAGGGCCGTCTTGTCCGTAGCCCGAAATTCTAACGAAAATAATTTTTTTGTTAACCTTCTTCAAATCTTCATAGCCAATCCCCCATTTTTCCAAGGTTCCCGGCCGAAAATTTTCCACTACAATATCTACTTCCTCAGCAAGCTTTTGTATTATCTCTTTTCCTTCTAAGGATTTTAAATCCAGCGTAATACATTTTTTATTTCTCGATTGTACATACCACCATAAAGAAGTCCCTTCATGTACAACCCTCCAATTTCTAATCGGATCTCCTTTGCCAGGAGGCTCTACTTTAATAACTTCCGCACCAAATTCACCCATAATTCTTGCCGCGAATGGACCAGCTATTAAACTGCCCAACTCAAGAACTTTCACTCCTTCAAGTGGTTTAGTCATATAATCCAACCTCTTTCCCTATTAAAAATAAACATCATTAAAAGCTTGATTGACAGCGCCCATAATTATACTCTGAATTTTTCATTTATTCCGATATCCACGACTTTATCTTAGCCTTTTGAAAAAATCAATGCTTTAGTAATAATCTTTTCTAATAGACAAATAAAAAATCCGTAGTTTAGATTCTGGCAGATTCTAAACTACGAATTTCAATTAATGTCGTGTCAAAAAACTTATACCTTATTATTTCTGAATCAGTTCCGTAAATTCCTCAAGCCGCTCCAAGGAATTTAAATTGCGATTGCAGTTATCCGCATCCTGGCAGATGTAGTTACCGCGCTTGATGTAATTGTCCTGTCCGGAGCCTTTCGTCTTGGCAGTGAACATGCCGACGTCGCTGTGGCGGTTGCAAATCGAGCAGATGCCTTTTTTATGGCTGCGCGCAAGAGTTCCGTTGATGCCGTCCAGGCGCCCATCTTTTTCATAGACGAGGTACATCAAGTTCGAACTCTCGGTCCAGGCAAGATACGACATTTTCCTGAAGTCGACCGACTCCAGTTTCGGCCCTTTCAGCTTTTTGGCTTTCGGGAACAATTTTTTCAGGGCCGCATCGGTGACCGCTTTGAACGGGATGATGTACGGCTCAAGCCCTTCGAGGAACACTTCGGCATCGGCTGTTTCCTTGACGCTTGTCAGCGGATTAAGGACCGCTTTCTGTTCGTCGTTCAGCGATGGAAACAGCTTGAAGACTTTTTCGTGCGCCAGGTGCCGAAGAACGTTCAGCACTTCGGCGTCATTGCTGGTCGCCTGTCCGGTGATCAAAATCCGCGTCTGGTCTTTAATAAAGTTAAACTGGTCGTTCCGGATAAATGCTTCCGGACGTTCGCCAGTATATCCTGTTCGATCGGATGTTTCTTTTACATGTATCATTGGAGTCACTCCTTATTGTTGAATTGAATGATTATAAGGAAGCCGTGTAAGGGAATGACACATTTACGGGCGATTTAAATCTTTCTTGTCCCACGCAAAGTATCGCCATTCGGAATACCAGGCTTTGCATGAGTTCCTGCTGATGCTGACAATCGAAGTTTCATTGTCATCTGATATCACTTCCCTTCAGAAACAGGGATTTCTCCCTCATGGGTTTATCATACTCGAATTGACTGTCATTTTCCATTTGAAGAAATCTGAAAAGCGCTTTGAGCCAAGCTGTTATTGATTTTGATAGAACGCCTTTTCTTAAAACACCATTGCCATCCAAGAAATGACAGCGGATAATGGTAAAGAAGAACCAATTGCAAACTAACTAGCGAAAAGGAGTTTCTAAGTGAAACAGATCATAGTGACCACATTCATCAGTTTTACTGTCATTGCGCTGCTGGCCATTGGCGGTTATTTGTTCATTCAGCGTGAAGCCGCGAAAAGCGAAGAGCCTGATGCAGCAGCTGGCAGCGTTAAAGATCCGGAAGCACAGAAAATCATGGACCATCTGGAGACGGCCGGCACCGGTCTGCCTGAAGCGATGAACGAAACACGGCTGCAGTTCTACCTCCACGAAATGACCCACAGCAAAGTCTACGCTGAAGACAAATGGGGAACGGCAAGGCCAATGACCCAGAAAAACATCGAAGAGCTGCTGGCGATTGTCGAAGCCAGCAGCTTTAAGGAAAAAGCCTTTTACCGCAATACGCTGGAAGACTGGCAGAACGGCGATTTTTCCGGTGCCGTCGATGTCCATAACACCATCTGGCACTGGCACGGCGGCTCCATCGGCAAAGCGACCCGCTTGATGTCGGAAGAGGAAGAACAGGCATATCTCCAGACGCATCTCCAATAAATGAACAAGTTAATGGACTGTACCTCAAAAAAGAAGATGCCGATTATCGGCATCTTCTCCCCTTCACTCTATTCATTTAATAAACGTCAAAATATGCTCCACAAACGGTTCGGTTTTTTCGATCTGCGTCCAGTGGCCGCATTCGTTGAAGACGTGCAGCTCGGCGTGCGGCAGCAGTTCGATAAGTTTGTAGCTTGTTTTTTCGATTGGAATAACTTGGTCGTTCAGGCCGTGGAACAGGAGTGCCGGAATCTGGATCTGGCGGAGTTCGTCGTGCGTCAGCGCCAGTTCATCGAGCTTGTTCTGGCGTGGTTCCGGGAACATCGCTTCGAATGACTGCTTGACGTCCGGGCGTATGCTCGCTTCGTAGCGCAGGCGGACAAGTTCTTCGTTGTTCGCGGCTTCCTGATTATAAGAGAATATTTTGATCAGTTCGCGCATAGACTCCAGGCTTGCTTTATAGCCCCATACCTTTTCTAATCCTTCTGAAACAGGGAATTGGATACCTGCACTTCCCATCAGTATGAGTTTTTTCACTAATTCCGGTCTTTGTAAAGCGACATGCAGCGACAGGGCGCCGCCCATCGAATTGCCCACCAGATAGACCGGGCCATCCGATACCGCTTCGATAAAGCCGATCAAATGCTCGACCCATAAATCCACAGGATAGTCGTTGCTTTCCCGTTTATCTGTTTCACCGAAGCCGATGATGTCTGGAGCGAACACATGGTACTTCTCGCTCAGCGTCGGGATGACGAGGCGCCAGTTCGCAAAAGCAGAAACGCCGGGGCCTGAGCCGTGGATGAGGATAATCGTTTCTTCCCCTGTGCCTTCCTCGTGGTAATGCGTGTTGATGCCGTTGATGTCGATGAATTTTGAAGCGATGTTTGCAGTTGTTGTCATCATCATTCTCCTTCCATTCTAGTAAACAGGCCAGAAGAAACGATTGCTAGTTTCCTCCAGCCCCTTATTAGTCGATGCCGGGAAATTCATTTTATTTATTATGCATTTTCCACTGGTGCTTTTGTTCTGACCGGTGTCGCGTATTCGAAGAATTCCGCAGGCAGGTTCGAGCCGTGCCAGATGATCGCATGCTCCAGATCTGCGCCTTTCCATTCGACCGTTTTCCAGGCCGGATCGAAAATCTGGTAGCCTGAGTCGCCGAACAATTCCACTCGATTGCCGCCTGGTTCGATTACGTAGAGGAAGTTAGCTTGTGTTACCCCATGCTTTCCTGGACCTGCTTCAATAGTAAATCCAGCTTCAATTAATAAATCGGCAACATCCGCTAAATGTTGTGGATAGCCGTACCAGTAGCAGATATGGTGAAGGCGGCCTGTTTCACCTAAACCATCTCCCGTAATTGCGATGTCATGCACTAAATTACTGACACTTAACCATGCAGCTATATCTTTGTTATCCTCATCCAGAATACGTTCGCGTACCTTGAAGCCGAGCGCTTCTTCGAGGAACTCAACATTTTTGTTGGTTTCGCTGGCTGCCAAATTGACATGGTCAATGCGGCGCACCGGCACTCCCCGGTTCGGACGCTTTTGCGGACGGTTCAATAATGGCGTTTTCTGGTCTTCCGGTGCCTCGTAATATTCCACGTCCCACAGGATTTCCATCTTATGGCCATCCGGCAATGTGAACTGGTAAGCACGTCCGTGCCCGATGTCCCCATCGATCCAGCCAAGGCCATAGCCCGTTGCTTCAATCGCCTGGGCACGGCGTTCCAAAGCCTGCGGCGAAGTGGCGCGCCAAGCAACATGCCCAAGGCCCGCTTCGTCATTTGCCGTGATGATCAACGTATTGTGATAAAAATCTTCGTAAGCGCGCATGTAAACGGAATTGCCTTCGCGGTAGGATTCTTCCATCCCTAAAATTTCTCTGAAAAACTTGACGGATCCTTCAAGGTTCGTGCTGTAAATCTCCACGTGCGCCAGTTGTGCTACATCCAAAATCGGTTCTTTTGTCATTGTAGTTGCCTCCTCAGATTTTTTTACCACGTTGGGTTTCCTTTAAAGCCGAAAATCGATTTGCCGTATGCTGCCAGTGAATCTTCGTACAGATGCGTCGGATGGACCGCCACCGTCATGATGTCGCGGACGAACATTTCAGTCGGGTCGGTTTTGAAAATCGAGTTGCCGCCCAGTGTTAATAAAACGCGCAGCGCCATTTCCGCCGCATTTTTCGAGACGTAGCCGCGGATCGCAAACAGCTTTTCGCGCTCTTCCTCGTCCAAAGTCTTCATGCTGTTTTCCTGGTAATGCGTCAGCCGCTCCAAATACTCATTCGACAAGCCTTTCAGCGAACTTAGCTGGATTTTCATCTCCGCGAGGACGCGCTGGCTGCTCGCCGCTTCTTTTTCGTTCTGGCCATTGTTGAAAATGCGGATGCGGTTTTCCGTTTTGTTCTGGAAAATATCCAGCAGCCGTTCAACGCCGCCGATCTGGATAAACTGGAAGCCCATTAGGAAGAATTGCATATACGGCACATTGGCGATTTGGTATTCCGGCTCGTAATTGTCTTCCCCGAGCCCTTGGCCGGCCAGTACGCGGGCCATTTTGAACACCCGGTTCGGGGGGATGTAGACATTGTCCACGAGTACGCCGTTGCTGCCTGTACCGCGCAGCCCCAATGTATCCCAGTTGTCTACGATATCAACGTCATCTTTATGCACGATAAACATACTGTACTCCGGCACTTCCCCGTCTTTTAATTTCGCAACGGCACCCAATGCAATCCAGTCACTCCACAAAACTCCGCTGCAGAAGTTCCACTGGCCGGACAAACGGTAGCCTTCTCCGTCGTCGGTCACTTTTCCGACTGGGGCGAATACGTCCGCCATCAATTCACCGCTGCCGAATAATTCTTCACGGCTTTCTTTCGGTAGAAAAGCTGGCCATGTTTCATGTATAACGAAGAAGTAACTTAACCAGGCTGCAGGCACACTATGATAGGCGATTGTCCGGATCATTTCACCGAATGTGAAGTAATCCAGATCCTGCCCGCCGTATGCCTTCGGGCGTAGCAACTTATGGAATTCCGCTTCTCTTATTTTTTCAATAACCACATCGGAAAGCTTGGCATTTTGTTCAGCTTCTGAAGCATACTTTTCAGCAATTAATCCGATCTGCTTCGCTTTTTCAATCAGCTCATCTCGGTTGGCTGCCGTTTTTCGGGCTTCTACTTGATTGATTAACATGACAATTCCTCCTTTTGGTAAGCGCTTTCAAACCCCTGTCGCAGCGGTAAGAATTAAATACAGCATAACTGGCAGAGAAATCAGAAAATAGATATGAAATCTTCGGAAAATTCAAATGTTTTCACCCGTTTCCTTTCAAATACTTTTTCACTATACTTTTAAAGAAGACTAAAAAACCTTTTAACGGCTTACTGTCAATGATTTTAAAACAATAGACGTTATTACAATTCTTTTAAATATAGTTTTATAATTTAGTAATACACCTCATATCTTCCGATGACCATATAAAAAAGCCTTGCCACTCCAAAGAGTGGCAAGGCTTCATAGCTTTAAATTGTAATCGTTCCTTTTGATTTAAGAATGTTGATGGCCAAGTAAATGGAGAACAGAGCTTCCGTATCCGTCAAGTCCTGGTTCAAAATTTCACTGATTTTAGCGAGCCGGTAACGCAGCCCACTGATGGACATCGAGGTCTTCTTCGACGTATTGTTTATGCTGTTGCCATTACTTATATATGCATAAAGGGTCCTGATTAAATCGAATTCTTTATCAATCGCGAGCAATTTGCCGATATGCTGGTCAACAAAGCGCTCAATCAGAACTTCATCCTGTATTTGGAACAGCACGCTTTCAAGTCCGAGTTTTTTGAAATAAGAAACATGTGTTTCTTCGTTTGTGGCGCGCAATGCAGCCAATGTTTCATTGTAAAGCAGCGCGATATCCATAAACTTTTCGATCACCGTGCTGACGCCGATGCAGAATTTGTATTTGGAGAAGCGCCGCAGGCAATATTTGAACAAGTGATCAATAAATTTGGCTTGCGAAATGTTCAAATTCTCAAAAGAAGGATATTCAATCAAAATAATGATTTTGTCGAGTTTTTGCGAAACGATTGCATTGATATTGCGTTCATTCAAAAAAAGATAGATGGAGCGAATCAGTTCTTCATTAAAGGCGATTTCGTTTTCGATTTCCTTTCGGTCGCGGTCAATCGTCAGCATCCAGTAAGACGAAGAGGAATCGAAATTCAAATAATAAGAGACTTTGTACATTTCTTCTTCCGTTAAACGGCGTTCCAGAATATCGTCCAAGAAACTGCGTTTGATGTTCTGCTCGGTATTAATCTTGATGTTCTCATTCAGCAGGATAATCGAAGACGTCAGCCCTGCTTTTTCAATAATCATATAATCGAGTTCGGTGGGCTCCTCTTCCCCACTATAAACGAATGAGCAATAACCTTTTATTCTCTGCTCATAGAAAACAGGCGTGCGCAGCAGTGAAATGCCTTCGGAATAACGGGTAAAAGCGGTGTATTTTGACTGGAATTTCTGCAGTTCAAGCGGCGTATCCAAATGGCCTGCCTGTACCAGGATCTGATGATTCTCATCTTCTATAAAGGCCGTTAATCCCGTAGTTTCATATAAAATGTCGACAATCTTTTGGATTCCCTGTTTTGACAGCAATTCCTCAATCAAACGCTGATGGATGTCATTCGCTTTGGTCAGATGGTCGCGCTCAGCCTTCAGTTTCTCAGTCACTTCATCCAGTTCCTTGATGATGCTGGTGCCCTGGTAATAGCCTTGTTCACTCGTAATTTCTTCCCCCCATTTTTCAATCGGCATGCAGATGGATTTGCATTGCTCGTGGCCCATCGCCCGGCACTCTATTTCTTTTACCAGGACCGGCTGCTGCAAGACGGTTGACAGGTAGCCGCTGGCATAGCCGCATAATGTATGGCAAACCGGCTCGGTGCTTAAATCATTTGCTTTTAAATATTGCTCCGCCTCGAATGTATTGACCCATAGCACCTCAATAAAATCCAGCTGCTCCTGTTCCGTACGCACTTCCAGAACTTCCACTTTATCCAGATAGCCATGCAGCATGTGGAATTTTGCCCCGGCATATACGGCTTCCCAAACGTCTTCCCATTCAAACAGTTTCGCTTTTTCACCGTCACTTACCCCGCAATGCCAGCCGTAGCGGGTAAAGACTCCTTTCGTCCGGTCTTTGCCGATGACGTTGAAGAGTTCTTTTTTCAATGCAGTTCTTGCTTCAATCGGGATGGTGATCACCCGGTCATATAATTCAGTTACAGCGGTTTCTTTCTGGGAGTTAAATACGTCACTCAATTTCAGCTGCTTAGATTTCATTCCCATTCCCCCTTATCATGTTGCAAGCTTCTAACTTTCAAATCTTTCCTTATTATCATTCCGGAATATCGTTTATTGAATATAGTAAATCGATATATTTAGAAAGGCATTCACAACTGAGTTTCTATATTATTAAAATACACAATTAATATTTTAACAACTTCTAATTTTCCGATAAATTGCTATATTAGGAAACCTTTTAGATTTTTCGCGCTAAAATAAACAGATAATTGCTACTGTTCGTTTGTATTTTTAGCATGAGGGAGCTGATATTCTCAAGGTGTAAGATTTTCACTGTTCACCAATCCAATTGCATCCAGCCATCAAGAAACCGCTGGAAACAAAAAGTAAGCGGTTACAAGAAGCCGGGCTTTAGCCAACATATCATAATGCAGAGGAGAATGTAAAATGGATGATTTGTTATTCAGACAAGCAATGGGGAAATTCGCAACGGGTGTCACGGTCTTAACGACGGCTCATGAAGGGGATATCCACGGCATGACCGCGAATGCATTCATGTCGGTGTCACTGGATCCGAAGCTGGTCGTGATTTCCATTGGACACAAGGCTCGCTTTTTAGAAAAAGTAACCCAGTCAAATCGATTTGCGGTCAATATTTTAGCTGAGGACCAAGAATATCTTTCCAACCATTTTGCTGGAAAGCCGCAAGGTGATGTGCAGTTTGCCTCTTTGGATGGCCTGCCGGTACTCGACGGTGCAGTAGCACAAATAACATGTGATGTCGCCTCGACTTACGTGGAAGGCGACCATACCTTATTTATCGGGAAAGTGACTGCCATCCAGCTGGAAGAAAAAAATCCGCTGCTCTTTTATTCCGGGAAATACCGTGAAGTAACAGCGCTTGAAACAAATAAAGCATAAGCAGGTGAGACAATGGAACTCGAGAAAATCGCCCAGAAATTGCGGGATGCAGAAATAGATAAACAGCCCATCGCTCCTTTAACGGAAACGGAAGCGGGTATTACAGCCGATGACGCCTACCGGATCCAATTGCATCAGATCGAGCTGAAAAAGAACGAAGGCGCCGTGGTCAAAGGCTTGAAAATCGGCTTAACGAGCAAAGTGATGCAGGAAATGCTGAATGTCCATACACCGGATTACGGATTCGTCCTCGATTCGATGGTGTTTGAAGAAGCCCGCGCAATCGATGCGGAGCGGTTTATCCAGCCGAAAGTGGAATTTGAAATCGCCTTCGTCTTCAAAGAAGCGTTGAAAGGGCCGGATGTGACGATTGAAGATGTGATCCGCGCGACGGATTACGTCGTGCCGTCCATCGAAATCATCGACAGCCGGATCGAAGACTGGCGCATCAAGTTTGAAGACACGGTGGCTGACAATGGCTCATCAGCCGGTGCACTGTTGGGTTCTAAACAAACGGCATTAGCGGATATTGATATCGCCAATATCGGCATGACGGTCTATAAAAACGGTGAAGCGATCGACCAAGCGTCAAGCAGCGCGGTGCTCGGCAATCCGCTGAATGCCGTTGTCTGGCTGGCCAATGAAGTGGGCCGCTATGATATCGCAATCGAGCCGGGCATGTTCGTGTTATCCGGCGCGTTATCCAAAGCCCTGCCGTTTTCAGCCGGCGACCGTTTCACGGCGGATTTCGGGGAACTCGGCGATGTCAGCATTTCATTCCAACCGGCAGAGGTGACAAAATGAGCAAATTAAAAGTAGGAATCATCGGTTCCGGAAATATCGGAACGGATCTCATGTATAAAATCGAGCGCTGCGATTCACTGGAGATGAGTGTCATGGTCGGGATCGACCCTGATTCTGAAGGGCTGAAACGTGCAAAGGATGCCGGCTATACCGCCATTTCCAACGGTATTGACGGGTTGATGGAGCAGCTCGACCTGGTCGATATCGTGTTTGATGCAACGAGTGCCTATGCCCATAAAGCGCATAGCGACCTATTGACGGCTGCCGGAAAGAAAGTCATCGATTTGACGCCGGCGGCAATCGGCCCATTTACGGTCCCTTCCGTCAACTTGAAGGCGAATTTCGAATCGCCGAATGTCAATATGGTGACGTGCGGCGGACAGGCAACGATTCCGATTGTCCATGCCATCAGCCGGGTTGTTCCGGTGGCATATGCGGAAATCGTGGCGACGGTTGCCAGCAAAAGCGCCGGACCAGGAACACGCGCCAATATTGATGAATTCACCCACACCACTGCGCGTGCCATCGAAAAAGTCGGCGGAGCTGAAAAAGGCAAAGCGATCATCATCTTGAATCCTGCCGAGCCGCCGGTCATTATGCGCGATACGGTCAATGCATTGATCAAAGACGTGGAATTCGATGAAAAGGAAGTGACCGCTTCGATCGAAAAAATGGTGGCAAACGTCCAGGAATATGTTCCGGGCTATCGTTTGCGGGGAGCGCCGCAATTTGACGGACAGCGTGTATCGGTGTTTTTGGAAGTGGAAGGTGCGGGCGATTTCTTCCCTGCCTATTCCGGCAATTTGGATATCATGACCGCCGCCGCTGCAAAAGTGGCAAACGAAATGGCAAAAGAGCTAATCGCGGCAAACGCGTAAGGAGAGGGACTAATGGAAAAGAAATCATTTGAAATCTTAGATGTAACACTCCGTGACGGAAGCCATGCGATGTCCCATGCGTTCACGCCGCAGCAAGTCCGTGATACGGCAAGGGGGCTGGACGCGGCAGGCGTCCGCTATTTCGAGGTTTCCCACGGGGACGGACTGGGCGGATCGTCTTTGCAATACGGTTTGTCTGCCCATGACGAGCTCGAGCTGATCGAAATTGCGGCGGATGAATGCAAGCAGGCGGAAGTTTCCGTCTTATTGATCCCTGGCATCGGCGTCAAAGGCGATTTGCAGGATGCCGTAAAAGCCGGAGCCAAAATGGTGCGTGTCGCGACGCATGTCACAGAAGCGGACGTCGCAGCGCAGCACATTGCACTTGGGCGCGAACTGGGATTGAAAACGGTCGGTTTCCTGATGATGGCGCATATGGCATCGGTGGAGAAAATCGTCGAACAAGCCAAACTGTTTGAAAGTTACGGCGCCGAAGTCATTTATGTCACGGACTCTGCAGGCTATATGCTGCCGCAGGATGTCACCGAGCGCATTTCCGCCTTGAAGCAATCCGTCGGCTGTGAAATCGGCTTCCACGGACATAATAATCTGTCAATGGCCATGGCCAATACGATTGCGGCCGTTGAAGCGGGTTCCACCTATATCGACGGCAGCCTGCGCGCATTAGGTGCCGGCAGCGGCAACACCCAGACAGAAGTGATGGTCGCCGTTCTTGAACGACTCGGCTATCAGACCGGCATCGACCTTTATAAGATCATGGATGCCGCCAATGACGTTGTAACCCCGTTCATGCCACGGCCTCAGGAAATCACCGGCTCCAGTCTGGTAATGGGCTATTCAGGCGTCTATTCCAGTTTCCTTTTGCATACACAAGTGGCCGCGAAACGCTTCGGCGTTGACGAACGCGATATCCTGGTGGAACTGGGCCACATGAAAGCGGTCGGCGGCCAGGAAGATCTGATTTATGACGTTGCCCAAGGAATAGCAGTTCAAAAATAGTACGGTTCGGGAGGGCTTTTTATGCAAACCATTCATTTAACAAGCCAAAACATGCAGCAATGGCAACATCACTTTCCACAGCAGACAGTTGCAATCGGGTTTTTTGATGGTTTGCATAAAGGCCACTTGTCCGTCATTCAAGAAGCGAAACGTTTAGCGGATCATTACGGGGTCTCGTCTTCGGTCATGAGCTTTTTCCCCCATCCAAAAACGGTATTGTCCAAAGGGGCGGCTCCGTTCCGGTACTTGATGCCGCTTGAAGAAAAACAGGCGGTCTTAGAGGAACTCGGCATTGATACGTTGTTTCTGGTCCATTTTGACCGCGACATCGCCGGCATCCCCCCTGCGGATTTTGTCGAAACGTTTTTGACCGGGCTGAATGCCATCCACGTAGTATGCGGCGGTGATTTCCACTACGGCTCAGGGGGCAGCGGGAATACGCAGTCACTCGCCGAACAAGGCAAAGGGCATTTCAACATATCCGTTGTCGAGCTGGTCGAATATGGCGGCGAAAAAATTAGCTCCACCCGCATCCGCCAAGCGTTGGCCCAAGGAAATATTTCCATCGTGCGCAAGCTATTGGGAAAATCCTATTCCGTGAACTGGTGTCCTAAAAACGGCTTGCTGCCCTTCTATTCCTTGCCGGCGCCTGGAAAATACGAAGTGAAGCTGCACCATAACGATGAAACCGTCGTGTGCAAAGCACAGGTGCTAAACGATAAAGAAGCAAAGTTCACTTATGATTTCAGCCGATGGAGCCACGGGGTTAAAATCGAGTGGATTCGGGCGATAGGAAATTTTTAGTTTATAAAAAGGAAGAGGCGAAGCCACACTTCAGGGCTCCGCCTCTTCCTTTTTCTCTATATTATTTTAGGTGCATGTCCAGTTTCTTCCTATTAAAGCACCCTAGCCTTATCATTAACTATTCTTTTATACTTTTTTTCTTCTTTGCCCAAGTAAGAACATGATAACTCCAAAAGCGACTGCGATGCTGACCCAGACCCACATCGGAATGTCGCCACCTTCAACAACCGCTGTTGGATTTATGACTTCAGCATATTCTTCAACTTCCTCAGTTGAAATCTCGAAAGGTTCCTCTACTTCAATCACTTGATCGCCGGCCTGGCCGTTTGCCACTAAGGTGTAGCTGCCATCTTTAAGTTCCTCATGGTTCCAGGCAGCCGGAAAACGGATTTTCGATTTCGGAGCCATATTGAATGTCGTGACAGTACCATCGAAAAGTGCTGTTCCTGTATGATCCAAAACCGAATAAGTCCACTCAATGTTCCCTTGGATCAAATGCGCATCATTAATGACCTCTAAATACACTTGCGCAGTAGGCGCAGTAAATCCGGCTTTTCCTGTTGAAAAATCCGGTTCCGCGTTGGTCGGCAGGTTCAATTGGATGGCAAACACATGAGCCGTTTCTGTATCAATGGTAAATGTCGCTTCATCTTTTCCAGCTTCGCCCTCCGCTTCTTTTGTGTCCGTGAGCTGGATAATTTTAATGCCGCCGAGCAAAGTTTGCCCATCTATGTCTGGAACAGTCACTTGGACCGGTAAATCAACTGACTCCAATGCTGGAATCGTGACCATTTCTTCCGTTTCCATATGGTCAGCCAACCGTACTGCATCATCCAACAATGTAGTACCTTCGGATTCTGTTTCCAGCTGATACAAAATACCTCCTGTCGGGCTTGTATAAGCATTAGCCTTTTCAACCCGAACATCTATTGGAGTTTCTTCATTGTTTCTTAAGCGCAAGTGCATGGTCACCTGTTCATCCGGCAAGACATCTACATCAAAATACCCTTTCGTTTCCATTACTTGGTTTTCCGGATAAATCGGTTCCACCTCCAGTGAAGAAGTTGGTTCAGCAGCTAAAGTAATGGTCGGTACGAAAAAGAGAAAAGCAAGTGTAGCTAAAATAGGTTTAAACATAAAATACCTCCTGATCGGATTATAAAATACCTTCTTTTTAAAAATTAAAAAAACCACGTCATTAAGACATGGTATCAAGTTTAATGCTCATTAAGGTCCAGCGACAATGGAAACAGTTACAGTAGAAGTATAATCACCTGCCAATACGTCTTTTGGCAATACATTCACTGATAAATCCATAGCAGAAACATCAAAAGTTCCCATTCCGCCATCTTTCGCAGCAGAAAGTACTCTTATATCTGTCACACCAATATTTCCACCTGCTGTTGTAATTGTTCTGGGATCTGAGGAACCTAAAGCGCCTACCGCTTTTGTTACAGTAGGAGCTGAAAGACTTAACGCATCAGTAGTTAATGTTCGGCCAAGGACTTTATCTTCAAATTGGCTAGCCTTAACTGTAACGTTCCAGCCAGCGCCCGTACCTCTAGCATCTGTAACTGTAAAGCCGTTGATTGCAGCTCCGGTCATTACCTGATCTTTACCATTTAAGGCAAAAGGTGTGGTAAATGAAGTCGCTGATATTTCACTAAATACCGGATTGGTTGTTCCAGTAATATTCGTTGTAATATCTTTTGTTACCGGTGAAGCCATAGCTCCAGAAGCTACTCCTGTTGTCAGCAAAGCAACAACTGCAATTCCTGTTGCGAATTTCTTAAATACTGTAGTCATTATTTTTTCCTCCCAAGTTGCGGGTAGGGTTAGTGGATCTATTAAAATGAGGACAATTCTCTTCACTCTTCAATCTTATTAACCTAGCCGTCATAATTTGTAAAACCGTAAACCTGTAGCTTTGCGCCAATATCTTTCGACATCTTTGTTTTATAAGTAAAGAAGGGTATTTCTCTATCTATGGACCAACAATCTTTCACTCACTTTTACTACTATATAGTATTGTCAGGTAAAAAATACTCGACTTAATAACTATTTTTAACAATTTTATATGAAATAATAAGCTTTTTAAGTACCTAATAACTATTTTTTATTAAGTTTACTTTTTAGTATATCTATTCTAAATTATCTTATAATAATAAAATTTACTCGTACTTAAATTACCTGCAGAATTTAAAAATAAATTTAACCGACAGTTCATTTACATTAAATACTTAAATTTACTATCAAAGTGAATGATGATTCTCCAGCTTAAAAATCCAAAAATGCTAAAACCTTAATGAACATTCTTTTTCTTCAGTTCCATTCCTCATGAATTATTTCTTGTTCTCCCTTGTTTCATTCAACTGAGCAGCTGTTTCGTCATTTCAATCCGCATAACTGTATAACTCCTATGGTTCTTTAACTTCTCCGTCTCTTCTATAGATCATAAAACTAGACCTGCAGGATACGTTTAGCTTTTCTATCGGATGATGGTCGAACAAGAAGAGCAGAATCATATTCAAAAGAATATTTTAAGAAAGGTAAAATCAAATATGGAAGCTTATATAAAATATTAAAAATTCTATACTTATAAACTATTGATTAATTAGCATAAAAATACAATAATGGTATCTTTTTTAATATATAGTTAAAAATACCTATTTAATTATATGGTAGTTTGTCCTACAATGCTGTTATCTCGATTTCATTTATTAGGTATAAACATCCTATATATCTTTTACAAGAAATTCTGCCGACAAAAATGAGGAGGAAGGAAAGTGGAATCACCCGTTACAATATTTCAAAAAGCTATCCCTACTTGCAAAGAACCTCTTCTTGTGGTCAATGAAAATGGGATGATTACACAGATGAATCAGGCCTGGATCAATCTCTGCATCCATTGCCAGCTATCAAAAAACTTATGGAATATCGAAGAAAACTTCTTTTCGTACTTATTGGAAGTTAATAAGCACGAAGAAGTGAAAATGATAAAAAATGTTTTAGACAAGAAACTAAAAGATGGAAAGCAGATCATTCAACTGCCTCTTAAAAATGGTCATGTTGAAGAATTTTCTGTTTATGTATGTTCTTCTCACTCTCAGAACACTTCCCTTAAAGAAGTGATTCTGACTTTTACTCCACTGAATAATGAGGCGTTGAAACATGTTGCTATAGAAAGTGTTTTGGAGAACATATCCGAAGGTTTCTTTTTAGTGGATTCTCATTTTAACATCACATACACAAACAGAAAGATTGAAGAACTGTTTGACTGTACACGCGAGAATATTATTGGAAAGTCCTTGTGGGAAGCTCTTCCGGAAACAGAAGAAGTAGAAAAACTCTTTAATGAGTATTCCACCAGGATGTTTGATTCCACAGATCACGTTTTCGACTATTTCCATGAACCCTCGGCACAACAGTTAAACATCAAATTTTCGCTTCAGGTCAATGGGAACACTGAAATTTACATTTCAGAAGCCAGTGAACATACCGCTGATCAAAACAATGAGCCGGAACTGACGAAAGTGGATCTCTTAACCGGATTGCCGCATCAGGAGGAGCTATGGAAATTTGCAGTTTCTCTCCAGAAACAAAACAAAGAATTCGCCTTGTTTTTTGTTAATTTGATTAATTTCAAAGCAATCAACGCCCTTTACGATTATGAAAACGGGGACCGATTAATAAAAAATGCTGCGAAAAGGCTAAATGAATTAGCCGGTTCTTCGATTGTTGTCGGCCGGCAACACAGCGATAATTTCATCGTTATTCGCGAGAATACGAATGACGAATCCATCACGCAATTTTCAAATCGGATTGCAGAGAAATTCAGCAGAACATTTTTATTAGAGAAATTTCAATCGGTTAGTATAAGTGCAAGCATCGGTATTTCCCAATATCCCTCTGACTCAAAAAACATCGGGGATCTTATACTGTTTGCAGAAACGGCCATGTCAGAGGCTAAAAAGGTTCAGGAAACTGCCTATCGGCTCTTTCATCCGCGAATGAATTCCGGCAATCGGCGGGAACTTGAAATCCAGGAGGCGCTTATCAATGGAAATTACAAATCCGATTTCTATTTTACGTTACAGCCTCAGATTGACGTCCTTACCGGAGCCATCGCTGGAATGGAAGTGTTATCCCGATGGAATCATCCGCGTTACGGAGAACTCTCCCCTCTTGAATTTATCGAAATAGCAGAACAGTCTGGCGCAATTGAATCTTTGACCTATCATTTACTCAAGAAAGTTTTTTCGAAAATAAAGGATTGGAAACTTCAGTATGGCTGGAAACTTAAAACAGCTATCAATATAACCCCCTCCCTTTTATCGAGTCCTACGTTCTTTAATGATTTCATAGAAATGATGGACCTTTATGGCATTGAATCCCAATGGATCGAAATTGAAATTACCGAACAAGTTGAACTGACTTATTCTAAGCAAATCCTCGAAAATCTGCTACTCTGCAGGGAACGGGGTATTTCCATAGCAATAGATGATTTCGGCACAGGATACTCAATGATTGCTTATTTAACCCAGTTTCCTATCGACAAGATTAAAATCGACAAGTTTTTCATCGAAGGGATCGGGCAGGACGCTAAAGCTGAAGCGATATTAATTGCCTTGATCAACCTGGCTAAAAGCATCGGCTGTGACTTGCTGGCAGAAGGCGTGGAACGGAAAGAAGAAGCAGAGTTTCTAAAAAGCCATGGCTGTACAATATTCCAAGGCTACCTTTTTGACAAACCCTTAAAACCGGATAAATTTGAAAGGAAATATTTGCAGAAAGAAAGATATTTTACTTTGAATAGAAAAGTTGTTTCTTAATGAAATGTTTTATTATCATTACCGGTTTAAAATGAATCTGTAATATTTTTATACCTGAATAAAGCGGATTTTTATACTACCCAATCACATCAAGAATGAGGAAAACTTTATGATTCTATTTAAAAGAACACCTTTGTTGACCGATAAAGATAAAATCCATTTGAAACAGTTAGTTGGAAAGACAGTAGAAGCCATGCTGCAATCCAAAGAAGAGACTCTTTATATAATGGAAAAATATGAGTTAGTATTCATTTGTTCTTGGGAGGGAGAATATATTGACTGCTCCCTTTACCATCGTTCCTCTATCAATGTATTCAAAAGCGGAAAAATCGGATTTCAAAAAGAACCTATTTTTACAGAGAAAAGATATTTTCATAAAAAGAATGATACTCTTATCTATTTGGATAAAAACCAACTTATGGAATTCCCCCCGAGAAACCTGGAAGCTTTTTATTACACTTGTGAATTGGTCCAAAATTTTGAAATCGAAGTCAATTCTGTGTACGACTACACATGCGTGTGGTGATAAATGAATATTTATCGACTGCGGAGTTGTGAAAGAATGTATATTGCATTCATGTACATAGCAATAAAAGAGAACAAGTAAAATTTTAGAAGCAGGTGTTTGGAGAATGAATAGCCAAGTATTAAAACGCAATAATGTATCCATAATTGGAGAAGGAGAAAAAACCATCGTTTTCGGACATGGACTCGGCTGTGACCAGTTGGTCTGGAGAAAGATCAGCCAGGCATTTAAAGATGAGTACCGATTGGTCTTCTTCGATTATGTAGGATCAGGCCAAAGCGACAAAGAGCAGTACTCATATGATCGATACAGCACGCTTTACGGATACCAGCAGGATTTGCTGGAAGTGTGCGATGCCTTGGAACTGGAAAGCATTATTTTCATTGGCCACTCGGTAAGCAGCATGATTGGAGCCTTAGCATCAATCGAACGGCCCGGATTGATTGAAAAACTGATCATGATTGGTCCATCACCACACTTCTTGAACAAACCCGGTTATCATGGCGGGTTTGAAAAAGAAGACATTGACGAATTGCTGAATATGATGGAAATCAATTACAAAGAATGGGCTAAGTACTTAGCTCCAATAGCGATGCAGAATTCTGAACGTCCAGAACTCACCTCTGAATTTGAAGCGGTTCTCAGTGCAAACGATCCGATGATCATACGGCAATTCGCTGAAGTCACTTTCACTTCCGATTTGCGGAGCATCTTACCCGATATAAAGGCCACTACATTAATTTTACAGCCTCAATTCGATGCGCTTGTCCCTTTGGAAATTGGTAATTATATTCACAAAGAAATTGCAGATAGCCATTTAGTTGTCATGGATGCTGCGGGACATAATCCGCATATAAGCGATGCAAAAGAAACAATCAGGCATATCCTTGCTTTCTTGACGAGTCAGAAAGGATTATAGATTGTGGATGAAAAACTCAATATGGCAGCAGGCGGTTATTTGGCCATCGACTCGAGGCTTCGGATTATCGAAATGAATCAGACGCTGAAAGAATTGCTTGAGATCGATGATACGCCGAAGCATATGCACGAAGTGCTGACTGTCCCTTCAAGAATCTTTTTTCAGACTTATTTCAATCCATCTATACACATGCACAAAAAGGTCAATGAAATGTATTTGACTCTCAAAAGTAAAAGCGGAAAAATTCCCGTATTGATGAATACAGTTGAAAGAGATGGGCTTTATCAATGTATTCTTTTGCCGATGACCATTAGAGAAGAATATGAGAAAGAGCTTCTCCTTGCAAAGCGGAATGCTGAAAAATTTACTCAAGAAGCGACCGCTGCATATGAACAGTTGCAACAGCTGTTGCAGAATGTTGAAAGAAAACAACTCGAACTGGAAGCCTTAAATGAGCAGCTGCTTGTTTTGGCAATGACGGATTCACTAACCGGTTTAAAAAACCGGCGATATTTGGATGAAAATCTGGATACTTTAATTGCAGAGTTACGTGGAAACGGCCAATTCTTAGCCGTACTTTTATTGGACATTGATCATTTTAAATCGATAAACGATACATATGGGCATGCTATTGGCGATGCTGTGCTGCGGGAATTAGCATGGAAACTGCAAGAAAAAGTGCCAACGCCAGGAGTTGTCATTCGTTTAGGAGGAGAAGAGTTTGTGGTTATCCTCCCAGGTAACGATGGTTTCCAAGCTGCGGATTTGGCTGAGAATCTTCGCAGCTCCCTGGAAAAGAGTCCGTGGGACCATGTCAATATGACGATAAGTATTGGAGGGGCCTTACTGGAACCGGCAGACAATGCTCTCTCTCTATTGAAAAAAGCGGATCAAGCTCTTTATGGTGCAAAAGAATCAGGAAGAAACCGGGTTCTATTCCATTCAGGCATTCTGTCTGCGCAATAGACAAAAAAGGCTGCGAATTCATTATTGAATTCGCAGCCTTTTTTTAATTAAATTTTTTAAAGAAGTTTCCTTCAGCTTAATGCGAAGAAGTTGTAGCATGTGCGTCTTTTTCTGGGAAAACATTGCGGTCCAGATATTTATGGAAGAACCATTCTCCCGCACCGATGACGATGGCAGAAATAAGAGCGGCTTGCACGATGTCTTCGCTGTTGTTGATCAGCGCATCACCCATCAGCCAAATTACTAGGAAAGAAAGGACGATGTCTGCAATAGTTGCCATCGTGTTTCTTTTTTTATGGTTTTCGTGGTTATTGGCATGAGTGTTTCCTGCATGGCCATGTGCCGTCTGGTTCCCGGTTTTCCGGAAAACCATCAAGTCTCCCAACGCATAAGCAAGCAGAGTCAGCACCAAGCTGATCAATAATGTATCTCCGAACTCGACATCATAGATTCCGGTCAAAATAATGGAAAGGACGACCGCAATCATAACAAATTTAATAATAAGGGCTTTTAAATGATTCATTGCTTTTCCTCCTTTTGATTTGTAGGTTCAATAAATATATACCCGACAATAAAAAGGGTTAATCGTAATTACATTAAAAAATGTATAATACAAGAAAAAATCACATAATATACATGGCTTGTATAAGCAAAGATGTGGAATTCGCCTCTCTGTTAAAGCCGCTCAGCAGTACAGAAACGGCAAATAGCCTCGCTGCATTTTATGTAAAATCCACTTTTTCAAAATGCTCTACTATGGGAAACGGATCATAAAAATGATGCAATAATTGTTTCCATTCCAGGTATCCTGCCGATTGCCTAAAACCAACCGTATGGTCTTCTAATCTTTCCCATTCCACTAACAGCAAATATTTCCCTTCCACTTCCATGCATCGCTGCAGCTCATGGGACAGATACCCTTTCATCGAAGAAATAATAACAGATGCCTGTCGAAAAGCCTCTTCATACTCTTTCTCCATTCCCGGTTTCACGTAAAGTGCTGCAGCTTCTAAAATCATGCAATCCCTCCTATATTCAATCAACTCACTTGGTTTTTAACTTTAGCATTCGCGGCAGTGAAATTGCAAAAAAAATACCCCTCATAACGAGTGGGTTTATGTCTTGCTTTTTATTGATATAGCTATGCTGCATAAAGGATTTCCAGCCATAAAAGCCAAGGTCAAAATACATTGAAATAAACGAAAATTTATGGTAAATTTATATAGATATACACCAAAAATCATCAATGGTTATACTATCCCTACATTAAATTATATCTTACGATTTTTGATTTGTCAAACCGACTTTTAAGGAGTGTTTGCTATGGATTCAGAGTTTCAGCTGGAGCAAAAACGAGTGGACGGTGTCATCGGGACCATAACGGACCAGATCAGCAGTTTAGAGACAGAAACGTCTCAGCGCCGGAACGAACTGGTGGATATACGCAGACATTTCTGGGATGAAATCAAAGTGAATGTTGACAGCTTCGACGATTATCTGGAAACCATTATCGGCTTGAGGCAAGAAGCGCAAATTTTATCGACAAACCAAAGCACTGAACGGCTGGCGTCCCAGAAATTGGCCAAGCTTCGGCGTATGCAGGAAGTCCCTTACTTTGGCCGCATCGATTTCCTGGAAGAAGGAGAAGCTGCTGCGGAACAGGTCTATATTGGAATTTCCACGCTGATGGATGCAAGCGGCGAAAATTTCCTTGTCCACGACTGGAGAGCGCCGGTCTCGAGTGTCTACTATGAATACCAGACGGGACCGGCCAGCTATTCAACTCCCGGCGGTGAAGTCGAAGGGGCATTGGAGAAAAAAGTGCAATACTTGATTCGCGGCGGTGTTCTGCAATCGATGTTCGACACGAGCCTGACCATTGGAGATGAGATTCTGCAGCAGGTGCTTGGCAAAGGCACTGACAAACAGATGCACAGTATCGTAGCGACCATTCAGCAGGAGCAAAACCGGATCATCCGCCATGATCGCGGAAAGCTGCTTATTGTCCAAGGCGCAGCCGGCAGCGGCAAGACATCGGCTGCCCTGCAGCGGATCGCTTATTTGCTCTATAAATACCGGACCCACCTGAATCCGGATCAAATCATCCTGTTTTCGCCGAATTCGATGTTCAATAGTTACGTCTCCAATGTGCTGCCGGAACTCGGCGAAGAAAATATGCAGCAAGTCACCTTCCAGGAATACCTGGACCACCGGCTAGGCGAAGAGTTTCAACTTGAAAATCCCTATGCACAATTGGAATATGTCTTCACGGCTGCACACACTCCTGCCTATAATTCAAGAGTTTCGGGCATCCGCTTTAAAGCCTCCCGCTCTTTTTTCGAAGCGCTCGAATCTTATCGGAAGTCGCTGGAAAGATCCGGCATGCAATTCAAGGACATCAATTTCAGAGGAAAACCGGTTGTCACCGCCCAGCAAATAGCGGACCGCTTTTACAGCAGCGACACTTCCCTCCGTTTCCATAACCGCCTTGAAAAATTGAAGGGCTGGCTGCTGAAGAAAATAAATGACCGGCAAAAGGACGAACTTGATGAATCCTGGGTACAGGACAGAATCGAGCTGCTCAGCAATGATGATTACCATAAAGCCCGGGTCTATTTAGCGAAAAAACAAGGACTCAAAAGTGAAGAGATGTCCGATTTCGAGGTCAAACCAGAAGCTCTTGCCCGGTTGATTGTCCAGCAGAAATTCAAGCCATTGCGCAAACGCGTCAGGGCGTTTGGCTTTATTGACATTAAAGGGCTGTACCGGCAGCTGTTTGCTGATCTCAAGCAAATCAGCCAGTGGATAGATGGGGAAACTCCCGCGGAATGGCCGGAGATTTGCCAAGCGACGTTGGAAATGCTCGATGAAGGCAGATTGTCTTACGAAGATGCTACGCCGTTCTTGCTGATGAAGGAATTGATCCAGGGCTTTCAGGCCAATAGCTCGATCAAACACGTGGTTGTCGACGAAGCGCAGGATTATTCCCCGTTTCAATTCGAGTTTCTGAAGCGTCTATTTCCGTCGGCAAAAATGACGGTGCTTGGTGACTTCAACCAAGCGATATTTGTCCATGCAAGCGAAACGGATGACTTTCACATGCTGATGAATTTATACGGGCCGGAGGAAACGGAAGTGATCAACATGGCGCGCAGCTACCGCTCCACCAAGCCGATTATTGAATTTACACGTCGGCTCATTCCGAATGGCGACCGGATTATTCCTTTCGAACGCGACGGCGAGCGGCCCGTACTGACACAAGTAGCCGATCATGCCGAACTGCATCGCTGCATTGTCTCTAAAGTCGCGGCTCTGCGGAAGCTCCGTTATAACAGCATCGCCATCATCTGCAAATCACTCGAGGAAAGCAAACGCGCCTACGAAGCTCTGTCCGGTATTGAAGGCATCAAGCTTTTAAAGAGCGGCACAGCTGAATACGAGCAGGGAATTGTGGTCATCCCGTCGTATTTGGCCAAAGGCATCGAATTCGATGCGGTCATCATTTATGACGCATCCCGGCAGGTTTACGGCGATGACAGCCTCCGCCGAGTGTTTTATACTGCCTGCACCCGGGCGATGCATGAGCTGCAGCTTTACAGTGTCGGTGAACCGATGCCGATGCTGCAAAACGTCCTGCAGGAAAGTTCAGTCCAAGATTGAGTTAACGGCAAAAAGAACGTCCGCCAAGTGGCAGCCACTTGGCGGACGTTCTTTTGTTTTCTTTTCGGCTGGATCAATCTGCTGCTCAGGATTCTTCGCTTCTGTATTCCAGAATATCCCCCGGCTGGCAGTCCAGCGCTTTGCAGATTGCTTCTAGCGTGGACAGCCGGACCGCTTTCGCCTTGCCGTTTTTCAGGATGGACAAGTTCGCCATCGTGATGCCCACCCGTTCCGAAAGTTCGGTAACGCTCATTTTCCGTTTTGCCAGCATAACGTCAATATTGATTATAATCGCCATATCATTCACCTCAGACCGTTAAATCATTTTCAGTTTTTATATCGATTGCATTCTGCAGCAGTTTTTGAAGGACTGCCGCGAAGACAGCAATCACAATGGAACTGAATGTAATGATCATGCCGATTCCGCCTAGGCCCGGCGCATCGTCCACTTGCGCCATGTGCAGGATGATCGGCAGGCACATCACGTACAGGACGGTGATCGTGATGGCGCAGTATTTGATGTTCTTCAGCGCCTTCACCGATAATTCCGAGAAAGCGATGTTCTTGTCAATATAGCCCAGCAGCTTCAGCGACTGATACAGCGCCGTAAAATACGCAATTGCCGAGATATACATGGCGATTCCAAAGAAGTATTGCAAAAAAGCCCATTGCGGAATAATCTCTGCTACAAACGAAGACAGCGGAGGCACCACGAATATGCAGATCGCCAGAATCGGAATTGCCATAAGAATAATAACTGCCTTTAAAAAGAGTGTTTCACGTTTCATCTAAAGCACCTCGCTTATTTGTTTTCATATTGATTCTATCATGTTATTTATCGTTTATCAATAAACAAATATCGATTTTAGTTATATTGTTATTCTTATTGATGTTTTCTCAATTTCATGCAAACCAAAAAGCATTCCCGGTTGCACGGGAATGCTCCATCACTTTAAGCTCTGAAAGTCCATCACGGAATTAAAGGCGTCAGCCGCCGATGACGAGCTGGTAGCGCTCAGCGGCATTGTAGATTTGCCGGGCTTTTTCTATCACCGGACGGTCGACCATTTTGCCGTCGAACATGAAAACCCCTTGGCCTTTCGCTTCGTTTTCCGCATACAGCAGCACTTTCACTGCCCAATCGATTTCTTCACGGGACGGGCTGTAGACTTCGTGAATGATTTCCAGCTGTTTTGGATGGACCGCCATTTGGCCGTTGAAGCCGAGTGCCCGGGCAGACCTTGCCCGTTTCTGCAGGCTTACTTCGTTGTGGACGTCCGGGAACACGGTGTCGTAGATTCCGCTGATGCCTGCCGCCTTTGCATAAGTGACGATCCGGGAACGCGCGTAAAGCGCCTCAAGGCCAGCTTCCGTCAACGTCAGATCCACATCCACCGCATAGTCGATGGCGCCGAACGCCACTCCGCTGATGTTCGGATTGCTGAAGATGTCTTCCAGGCGGATGATCCCGGCCGCCGTCTCGATCAGCGCAATGAGTTCCCCTTCGCTCCCCATCCCTTCCCAGGTTTTCGCTGCCTGTTCGCTGCTTTCCGTTTTCGGCAGCATGATGCCGGTGACGTTTTCATGCCGTGCCAGTTTGACGTCTTCTTCATACCATTCAGTATCATACTGGTTGACTCTCAGGAAAATGGATTTGGCGGGCTTGTCACCCAGTTCATCCAGCGCTTCCTTGATAACGGCTCGGGCTCCATCTTTGTCATCAGGATGGACGGCATCTTCCAAATCCCAGAGAAGCGCATCCGCCTCGCTATTGACCGATTTCAATAAACGCTCTTTTTTCGTCCCCGGTGTAAACATCAAACTTCGATAAATCATCTTTTTGCCTCCTCGTTAAATGATTCCTTCTTTTTTCAACTGTTCAATGTCTTCTGTGCTCAATCCCAGTTCTCCGTACAGGCTTTCGTTGTATGATCCCAATTCCTGCCCGGTATGACGGATTCCTCCTGGTGTACGGGACAGTTTCGGAGCCACATTGAGCATCTTCACCGTTCCGAAATGCTCATCCGGCACGTCCGTGATATTTTCACGGTGATTAAAATGCGGGTCTTTGACAATATCCTCGACTGTATAGACCGGTGCAATCGTCGCTTCGAACCGGATAAAGCGCTCCAGGATTTCTTCTTGCGTATACTGCTTCATCCAGTCGGCGATGATCGCTTCCAGTTCGTCGACGTGTTCCAGGCGCTTCTGATTGGTGGCGAACTTCGGGTTGGCGATTAAATCCTCCCGGCCGATGGCTTTGAAAATCCGCTCCACGATCGGCTGCGATGTGCCGGAGATGGCCAGCCATTTATGGTCTTTCGTTTCGTACAGATTCCGCGGCACTGTCCAGCCCGTGCGGTTCCCTTTCCTTCCTGGAATAACGCCGAGCTGGTCGTATTCCATCACTTGGTTGCCAAGCATTCCCATAAGAGCTTCGTAAATCGGCAAGTCGATATACTGCCCCCGTTTTTCTTCCGAATGATCGCGCTCGTAAATCGCCACCATCGTTGCGTATGCTCCCATGAGTGCTGTGGCGTAATCGGCAAGCGCAAAACTGGGCAGCACCGGCCCCCTGTCCGGGAAGCCATTGACCTGTGCAAAGCCCGACATCGCTTCAGCAAGCGTGCCGAAGCCCGGCCGTTCCTTGTAAGGCCCTTCTTCCCCGAAGCCTGATACCTTCACGACAATCAAACCGGGATTTTTTTGGGACAGTGATTCATAGGTGATATTCCATTTTTCCAGCGTTTTCGGCCGGAAATTCGTGATCACCACATCCGCTGTTTCCGCGAGCTTATGGAACAGCTCCTGTCCTTTCGGCGTACTGAAGTTGAGGGTGATCGGTTTCTTGTTGCGGGACACCAGTTTCCATTCAAGCGATTCTCCGCCCTTATGCCGGCCGGCGTTTCTTAGCGGATCTCCCGCCGGATGCTCCACTTTGATCACTTCAGCCCCGAAATCACCCAGATATGTAGCAAGCATGGGACCTGCCAGCACGGTTGAGGCATCAATAACCCGAAGCCCTTCGAGCGGCAGTTTGTTCTGTTGTTCCATCGCGATCAGCTCCTTTCGTTAATCCGTAGGTTGCTGCAAAAATTTTCGAATATTTCGTTAATCATATATTTTATTGCGAATAATGTAAACAAAAGGACTATTAAGAGCCGGGCAGGTCACTCCTGCTTCTAGAAGCAAAGTTATCCCCGCATGAAGAATCAGCAAAAGCTTCTTTGTTGCGGGTTGTACCCGGCAAATACGAAATTCTGATAACCTTACGTCATACTTCAAGCTTTCCTTTCCACAAGAAAAAGGCCTTCCAGTCGGAGGCCTTTTCCTTTTTTATATGGTCATTCATCTTATTTCAATTGGCATGCAGCAGCCATATCGTGTAGCAGCTCGCGTAACCGGCACTGCCACGTTTCTGTAACCACTGCATGGATTAAATATACCCTAATTCGCAACAATAAACACAGAAAATTCTTGAAATTAATGTATTATTCAAGAATTTTTCAGCATTTTACCCTGCACTTTTTTCTCTCCAAGAACCGGTAATGTTCCAGTTGCATCCTGCTATTTTTCAGCCAGTCCTATTTATTTCATTCGCAGTCTTATAGACCTATTCACTCTACGGAATTTGATTCAAAATAGAAAATTATTAATAAACTTAACGAAATGCCATTGACTTTCTCAATTGCCTCCCTATAATTGAGATTGAGAATTGTTTTCAATTAGCTTCTCAACTACATAAACAAAGGGAGAGACATCGATGAATAAGCTTTTTTATCTCGTTTTAGCTTTTGTACTTCTTGTCCTATCGGCTTGCGGAAGCAGCACTGCATCCCAACCTGCAGCAGAAGATGCTCCTGAGGAAACACCGGAAAGCACAGAAGTCAATTTATATACAGCGCGCCACTACGATGTGGATGATGAACTATACAAGAAATTTGAAGAAGAAACCGGCGTGAAAGTGAACGTCATCAAAGGGGAAGCGGACGAACTGCTTGAACGCATCAAACGCGAAGGCGATGGAACCAAAGCCGATCTGTTTTTGACTGCTGATGCCGGGCGCCTATTCCGTGCGAAGGAAGAAGGTTTGCTGCAGGCTGTTTCAAGTGACGTGCTGGACAAGCAAATTCCCGAAAATTTCCGTGACACGGACCAAATGTGGTATGGCTTGACCAAGCGTGCACGCGTCATTGTTTACAATAAAGAAACAGTGAAGCCGGAAGAATTATCGACTTACGAAGCATTGACAGAAGACCAGTGGAAAGGCCGCGTCTTGATCCGCGGTTCAGAAAACGTCTATAACCAGTCTTTGCTGGCTTCTTTCATTGAAATTAACGGTGAACAGCAAGCGAAAGAATGGGCAGCAGGGCTTGTAAATAATTTCGCCCGTGACCCTGAAGGCGGAGACCGCGACCAGGCCAAAGCCATCATGGCTGGAGTCGGCGACGTTGCGATCATGAACACTTATTACTTCGGGCAATTGCTGAATTCTGAAGACCCGGCTGAAGTGGAAGTGGCAAAAGGCCTCGGCGTTTTCTTCCCTAACCAGGAAACGACTGGGACTCACGTAAACGTAAGCGGTGCCGGCGTTGTCAAAACATCGAAGAATAAAGAGAATGCCATCAAATTGCTTGAATTCCTATCCGCTCCTGAAGCTCAAGGAACATTTGCGGAAGCGAACTACGAGTACCCTGTGAATGAAGAAGTCGAACCGACTGAATTGCTGAAATCATGGGGCGACTTCAAAGAACAGGACATTCCGTTGTCTGTTCTTGGCGAAAACAATGCCAAGTCAATTCTGATCTTTAACGAAGTAGGCTGGAAATAATCTGTCAGAACAACCCTTGCCGCGTGTTTGCGGCAAGGGATTTCTTGCTCTTGGAAGGAGTGACCTGAAACATGCAAAGAAGATTGGCAAATTTCAATACCTGGACGATTGCAGCCATCGTCATCATTGCCGCATTGTTTTTGCCGAACTTAACGATTGTGGCAGGCCTGTTCTCCCCTTCAAATGAAAACTGGGAACATATGAAAGAGTTTGTGCTGTGGTCGTTTGTCAGGACTTCGCTGATCCTGGTTGCAGCTACTGCCATTTCGACTATTTTTATCGGATTGAGCCTGGCTTGGCTCATTGCCCAGTACCAGTTCCCTTTCAGGCGATTCCTGAAATGGGCGCTGATTCTGCCGCTTTCCATCCCGCCTTTTATCGGTGCCTATACGTATCATGGGATTGTCAATTACACCGGAATTATTCAGACTACGCTGCGTGAGGGTTTTGGAATGAAATTGAATCCCGCTCATTTTGATATCATGAACTTACCGGGTGCGATATTCATTTATACGCTGTTCTTATACCCTTATGTCTATACGATTACCCAAGTGTTCCTGTCCCGGCAATCCGCTTCACTGATCGAAAGCACACGGCTGCTCGGGAAAGGGCCATGGCGCACGTTTTTCCAAGTCGTCGTCCCAATATCCCGCATTTCCATCATAGCCGGCGCCAGTCTGGTCGTCCTTGAAGTGCTGAACGACTATGGCGTTGTGAAATATTACGGCATCCAGACATTCACGACAGCGATTTTTCAAACCTGGTTCGGCTTGGGCGACATCGAATCATCCATCAAGCTGGCGGCTTCTTTGATGAGCTTTGTCATTTTGATCCTGCTGATTGAAAAAATTCTGCGCGGCAGGCGCCAATACAGTTATTCGTCCACAAAAGTCCGTCCGCTGCCGCTTATCCAACTGACCGGCTGGAAAGCTGTTGCAGCGACAGGTTACGGCTTTGCCATCCTTTCTCTTGGGTTTTTCATCCCGGTTGCCCAATTGATCGACTGGACGGTTTTGACTTTCGGGACCATTCCGATGGACGAGTTCATGGTCTATATCAGAAATTCCGTCTCCGTAGCAGCATTCAGCGCTTCAGCCATTATCGTCTTCGCCTTAATTGTCGGCAATTTCACCCGGCTTGTCCGGGGCAGGATGGCAAAGCTGCTGCCGAAGCTGACGGTGCTCGGCTATTCGATTCCCGGTGCGGTCATTGCGGTAGCAGTCGTCACCGCTTTTATCGCCTTGGATGAGTTTCTGTCACCGCTTTATGCGATAGCAGGCCTGGAGGCGACACTCGTCCTCAGTGTCAGCATCGTGCTGCTCCTGGCGGCTTACATCATCCGTTTTTTTGCCATCGGCTACAGTTCCATCGAGACGGGCTATGACAAAATCGGAACCGATTTCCGGGATGCCTCCCGGCTGCTGGGAGTCGGGCTGACGAAAACTTTCTTCAAAGTGGATTTGCCCATGATGAAAGGTGCAATCATCAGCGGCTTTATTCTGGTCTTTATCGATGTATTGAAAGAAATTCCTTTAACCTTGATTTTGCGTCCGTTTAATTTTGATACTTTGTCCACCAAGGCATTCCAATATGCCAGCGATGAAAAAATCATGGAGGCTTCCCAGGCTTCTTTGTTGATCGTCGGCATCAGTGCTTTGGCGATTGTGATCTTTTATAAGTTTCTGGAAAAGGAGTTGGACTAATTTGTTCGTATCGATTGAAAATCTTTGCTTTTCCTATTCTCATGCAAAAACTGCAGCCCTTGAAAAATTCTCTCTCCATATTGAAAAAGGCGAAGTGATTTCAATCCTTGGCCGGAGCGGCAGCGGAAAAAGCACCATTCTGCGCTTGCTTGCCGGACTGGAAAAACCGTCCGCCGGAAAAGTGGCGATCAAAGACCAGATCCTGGTGGATGACCAGATATTTTTGCAGCCCGAAAAACGCGGCATCGGCATGGTGTTTCAGGATTATGCGCTGTTTCCTCATATGACCGTTGCGGAAAATATCCTGTTCGGGCTGTTCCGCCTGAAGCGGCCGGAAAAAAAGAAGCGCCTGCAGGAAGTAATGGAGCTGGTGGAATTGCAGGGGTATGAAAAACGCTATCCGCATCAATTGAGCGGCGGCCAGCAGCAGCGGGTGGCGATTGCCCGGGCGATTGCTCCGAACCCCCACCTGCTCTTGCTGGATGAGCCTTTCAGCAACCTGGATGCGGAGCTGCAGGAGAAAATACGCAAAGATTTACGGGATTTGCTGAAAAAAGCAGACATCACTTCCATCTTTGTGACGCATGATGAAAAAGACGCTCATATTCTGGCCGATCGGATCGTCAAAATCCATGATGGCTGCACTGACTTTATCGGCCGCCCTTGCGACTTGCTTGATGTGTACCGCCAGGAAGCGAAAGCAGCAGCAAAAATTACGGAATCCCCGGAATTGCTGCGCATCTGAAACCGCAAAAAACACCGTTCCAGTTGGGACGGTGTTTTTTGCTGATTTTATCCAGTTTTTTTTCATTCAATAACGAAGCCGTTAAACCGTTTCAACCACTTGCTTGCATAAACTCTTCATCAAGCTTTCAAGCATATAAGGCGTCTGGACGAATGCGCTGTCGATATGGAGCCGTTCCGTATACTGATGGGCGTCTTTTCCAAACGGTCCGACGTTCAGTACAGGCGCCTGCAGCTCCAGCATGCCGGCAAACGGGATGCTGTATGTTTTCCCCCACACCGGCGTATTGCGTTCATAGGAACTCCAGCCGTTTCCGCTGTCTTGATAATTTACGTAGCTCAAATCGCACAGGCCATTGAAATAATGGATCTGGTCAACTTCGACACCGAACTCCGCTGCCGCTTCTTTGACGGTCGCGACGCATTCTACAATGAGCGGATCTTCAGATGAATTGACCGCCGGGTAATAAGGCGGTGCGAACAAAAGGACGATGGCCGGCGCCAGTTCATGGCATTGGATCATCAGTTTATCGGCAATGCGCAGCGATTTTTCGCGTTCGTCCCATTCCGGATGGCTCAGGATCTCTGCTTTCAGATGTGCCACAAAATCTGCGCCTCGTTTGATTTCCGCGTAAGCAAGCAATTGCTCATAGCGCAGCACCCGCACTTCGCCGATCCCTTCAATCTCTTCGCGCTTGCAAAGTTCCGCATATGCCGTGTTGCACATCGCGGCCGCCTGATTTGCAGTTTGCTCGAACAGTTCCATCACTTCCGCAGCGTTCCGTCTCATCAGGAAAATATTATACAAGGCGGTTGCCCGGTAAGGCGTCTGGGTCGAGTATTGCATTTTCAGGTCCTTCTGTTGAAGCGACACCGGCAGCGGTGTGCTTTCTCCCAGGTCGCTTTCATGGAACATCGCATTCCACTCCATCGCCTGCGTTAAAAACGAAGCGATGAAGTTGGCCGTCATGCCTTTCAGCGGTTCGCCGACATGCGTTTCTTTGCCGTAAAACAAGGCGGCCGGCATGATTTTTCCGAGTGTCCCGGAATAGATGTAATGCTTTTCGTCACCCGGTTTCTGGGAAAAAGCCGGTTCGCTGTTGAAGAACATTTTATAGGATAATCCGTGCTGTTCGCGCAGTTTCACCAGTTCGTTCACTGCCGCCCGCATGCCGGTCGAATTGACTTCTTCGTCCGGCACCGTCAACAGCACCAAATTGAGCGGCCATTGTTCGGCGCTTGCTTTTTCAAGGAGCGCCATATGGAGAGCCAGCCCCATTTTCATATCCATCGTGCCGCGGCCGAACAGATACTGGCCGGATTCGAGATCAAGGCGCGCTTCACCGGGCAGCTCGTGCTTCCGTTCGAAAAGCTTTTGGGTCAGTTCTTCCGGACGGCATGCGAGCACTTCCAAGTCGCCGTATTCCTCGGTCTGGACAGTGTCAAAATGGCTGATGAGCACAATGGTGTCCACCGCTTCCGGATGTTCATAAAGCGCCATCAGCAAATTTCGCCCCGGATCCGCTTCGTGAAGAGCCAAAAAATCGGGATGCTGCTGAAAATAATCGAGTTTCTGCAATTTCTCCCTCACTTTAAAAGGAAAATCTTTTTCTCCTTCAGTCAGCGTCCGGCTTTCCCAGCTGACCAATTCACATAACAGCGACCGTAGACGGGCTGGCGTTCCCCACAACAATTTTCCCACTCCATACTCCTCCTTATTTGACCGGTTCCACTTCTACTTCTGCCGGGGCAGCATTTCTTTTTTCAAGTCTTACTTTATAGAAGATCATGCAGGCGACGAAAAAGCCGACGCCGTATAACAGCCCGATTCTCTGTGTCGGGTCAAAAGCCAGGAACCCAAGAATGAGCAGGCAAAAAGCGATGCAGAAGACAGGCACGAATGGATAAAAAGGCACTTTGAATTTCAGGTCCGCTATATTCCCTCCCGCTTTTACGTAGCGGTAGCGGAACATCAATTGCGAAGCTGCAATTCCCATCCATGAAATCGTCACTGAAATGCCGGCTATCGACATCAACAGGAGGAAGACCGTGTCTGCTTCCATGACGCTGGTCAACAGCGACAAGAGCGAAAACATCATCGTAAAGATCAATGCCGCAAGCGGAACTTTGCGTTTGGTCAAAGTGCTGAAAATCCGCGGCGCCATGCCTTCATTGGCCATCGCCCACAGCAGCCGGGTTGAAGCGTACAAGCAGGAGTTGCCCACTGACAGGATAGCGGTCAAAATGACGAAGTTCATGATGCCTCCTGCATAAGGAATCCCTGCCACTTCCATCAATGTAACAAACGGGCTGGCCAATAACCCAAGCTCAGAAGCCGGGAAAATGGCTGACAGGATAATGATTGATGCGATATAGAAGACGATAATGCGGAACAGGATATTGCGGATGGCTTTCGGGATGTTCTTTTCCGGATTTTCCGTTTCCCCGGCGGCGATCCCCACCAGCTCTGAGCCTTGATAGGAGAAAATGACGTTCATCATCGTGACGAAAATAATGGCGATGCCGGCCGGGAACAAGCCTTTAGGGGCCAGGTTTTCCATAAACGGTGCCGGGCGGTCCGCAAGCGGAATCACGCCGAAAATAGCCGCGGCTCCAATAATGATAAATAGCAGAAGTGCCGCCACTTTGATGCCGGCAAACCAGAATTCCGCTTCCGCGAAGCCTCTTGTCGTCAAAGCGTTCAGCGCGAACAAGAGAACCACGAAGATCGCACACCAGATCCATACCGGCGTTTCCGGGAACCAGTATTTCATCAGAATGCCGGCAGCGGTGAATTCCACTCCCGCTGTGGCAGCAGACCCCACAAAGTACATCCATCCCAGCGAAAAGCCGGCAGACGGGCTGATATATCTCGATGCATACGTCTGGAAAGAACCGGTGACCGGCATGTGGACGGCTAGTTCACCCAGACAGACCATGACCATGTATAGAATGAGGCCGCCAATCAGGTAACCGATCAATGCCCCTCCTGCACCGGATTGGTTAATCGTATACCCTACATTTAAAAATAATCCGGTGCCGATGACGCCTCCAAGCGAAAGCATGAACAGATGGCGGCTTTTCATGGAACGGTTCAACTGGTTGGCAGCTGGCACTTCCGGTGTTTTGATCATAAAAGTTCCCCTTCCCCGTTGTTATTTTTGAACACCCCGTAATGCTTTTTAAAAGCGCAGCGACAGGCAGCTGAGCCCTCCGTCATGTTTCTGGAATTCCGACATTTCCAGTTCGATTGTTTCCAGTCCGCGTTCTGCGAGTTTGCGTTTTGTGTCGTCAAAGCCTTTCGGAATGATGACGTAGTCGTTGACTTTGATGCAATTCGCCGAATATTCGTCCGCATCGGGAATTTCCACTTTTTCGTAATCGCTGAAGTCCGGGTGATTTAAAAATTCTCCGGCTGCCGCAATGGTATGGTTCCCGAGATAGGCAATCCCTGTTTTCAGGTGGAAAAATTCCTGCAGTTCCACAATGGTTGCCGTGTACCCTTCCGTTTCGACAATGTTTTTGAACTGCTGTGCCCCTTCACGGTTCGTGCGTTCTGAAATGCCGACATAAAAATGTTTGTCCACTTGCAGAACATCGCCTCCGTCAAGCGTACCGGGTGATGTGATGTAATGGAATTTCGAGTAGAACTTCTTCAATACCGCTTCAATTTCTTCTTTTTCGCCGTTTCGACTTTCGGCACCCGGATTCGTGATGATAGCGAATTCCGGCGTTACGACGGCTGCATCTTCGACGAACGTCGAATCGGGGTATTCTTCGCTTTCCGGCAACTGCGTCACTTCAACGCCGCATGCTTTCAACGCTTCAACGTAAGCGGCATGCTGTTCAAGCAGGCGTTCATAATCTGGTGTACCAAGATCTGAAGTGGTTAATCCGTTGACATAGCTTTTTCCTGGTGTTTTTACGATGACATTTTTATACATGTGATAAGCTCCTCTTTTCTGAAATTGGTACCCGCACTGCCGGGCTTGTCAGGCACGTGGGCCCTCCGGTTCCTTTGACGCTGATTTCTTCGCCTTTATATTCATATACTGTTGCCCCTGCCTGTTCCAGCTGCTGTTTGGTCGACTCATTGCCTGCCACCATAATGCAGACGCGCGGTGCAACTGCCAGCACATTGCAGCCAAGCAGGTCGTATTCCGCTTTCGGCACTTCAATGAGCTGGATGCCCCGTGACAGCAGCAGTTTCCGGAAAGCGACCGGCATCAGCGGCGAGTAAACAACGGCGAGGTCCTGATCGACCATGCTGATGAACGACATCAAATGAAGGCATTCCTCTTCCCCGTCAGCGTGAGGCAGCTGGACTTCGATAAATTCATCGACCATATGCGCTGTCATTTCCTTTATCTGGCGGATCGCTTCTGCATTGGTTCTGTAGCCGTTTCCAACTGCCAGCACCCGGTCATCGAGCCAGACGATGTCGCCGCCGTCCGAAGTCGCGTCTCCCGTCAATTCCCCGATAATCGGAATCCCTTTTTCTGCAAGGAATTTCTTATACACTTCCGCTTCCGGCTGGCGCAATGCTTTGCCGGATTTCAAGATGATTGCCCCTTCCGGCGTGAATTTTACCGGGTCATGCGCATAAATCGAATCCATGCTGACTTCTTCAGACTTCGGAAGATAATCGATTGTCGGCACGTGCTGCTCCAATAGCGCAATAAATTCAGCATATTCTTTCTGCGCTTCTTCGTAATCGGGTTCCGACAAGTAATTGACTTTCCGCCATTCTTTTCCGATATGCTCCTGGCTGATAAAAGCGTCAGCCGGATGCTTGACGATTACCCGCTCCAGCGGTTGATACATCGAGGAACTGTACTTCATTGCGATTCTCCTTTTTCCGCATTACGGAAATCTTTTCCGTTATGTGAAAAGTTATTTTTAGTAATATAAGATAATCATGTTATAATGTCAATATCTTTAAAGTGTTTTGACAATATAAATTTTTATGCAGATAGGTGGAGACTCTATGCAATCAATCGACCGTGCAATGGGCGTTATAAAGATTCTGGTGGATAAAGCAGCCGAAGACGGCATGTCCATTACCGAGCTGTCCAATGAATGCGATTTGCCCGTCAGTTCAATGCACCGTGTATTGAAATCCATGTCGCAGCACGGCATGATTCAGCAGGATCCGAAGACGAAACGCTATAACCTTGGGAATATCTGGCTTGAATACGGCTTGCATATGTATGACACGATGGACTACACCAGCAAAATCCGGCCGGAACTTGTGCGCTTGACCGATGAAACAGAAGAAAGCGTCTACTTGAGCCAGCCGATGGGTTCTGAATCGCTGATCATCGAGCGCATCGACAATGAAAAACATGCCATCCGTGTCTATGACAAGCTCGGTTCGCGCATTCCCATGCATATCGGCGCAGCAAACAAAGCGATGCTTGCCCATATGCCCACTGCTGAAGTGAAAAAAATCCTCAATCAATATGTTTCTAAAGAACAGCAGCCGGCGTTCTGGGATTTGCTCGAGGCCATCAAACAACGAGGCTGCGCCATCAGCCACGGGGAACGGACGGAAGGCACGGTCGGCATCGGCGCCCCGATCCTGAACCATTTTGGCCAGGTGCAAGGGGCGGTCAGTGTGGGAGTCGTCAGCTATAACCTCACCGAAGAGCGGCTCAAATTTCTGACCGGCAGTGTCCGTGAAACCGGCAGGCGGATTTCCGCCAAACTTGGGTACAGCGAAGTGCAGGAACGGCGTTACAGAAAATGAATCACAAAAAAGACTGGAGAGTTCTATTAACCTAGAACTCTCCAGTCTTTTTCGTTAGCCGGCATCAAGGTTCACCTCGAAGCTGGATTTAACCTCCAGCTTTTTGGGACTCTTTTTTCACAATGCCCATTGCAATGAGCAGCAGCACGATGACGGCACTCAATATGCCGGCCATGAACAGCCAGCCGTATGTAAAAGATCCCGTCGCATCGACGATATAGCCGAACAGCGGCGGACCGATGATGACGCCCCATGAACCGAGCATCAAGCTGAAGCCGCTGGCAATCCCTGCCTGTTCAATCGGCACCAGTTCGGTCGCGGCGTTCATCCAGATGCCGTTGAAGCCGGAAATGCAGAAGCCGAACAGCACCGTTAGCGGGACGAGCACCCAAAAGGGAGTACCCGGAGGCATCAGCGCGATGGTGATTGACGCTGCGATGGAGAAAGCCGCGACTATCACCAGCACAATGATCCGTTTTCCCTGAAACAAATTGTCACTGATCATTCCCCATGCCACCCGGCCGAACGAACCGCTGACTTCGGAAATGACGAGCAGCATTCCAGCCAGCACCAGGCTGATGCCGATGTATTCGTAAGCGTATAGCACAATGTACGTATTCAGAATCAACTGGCTTCCGTTCAAGCCCATAGCGCCGAAACTGACCAGCACAAGGGGCTTTTCTTTGAACAGCAGAAAAATCGAAGCGAACAGACGGGCCGGTTTCTCATCAGCCATGACTTTTTCCGCTTTATCCGGCGGGTCGAAATAGAATCTTTTGGCAAAAATGCCGGTCACGATCAAGAACAGGCAGGCTCCTATCATTACCGGCCGCCATCCCCAGGCAGCAGCAGCCGGAAGCAACAGCAGCGCCGCCAAGGCTGAACCAAGCGTAACCCCCATTTGCTTGATCCCCATGGCGGTCCCGCGCTTTTCGGAAAACCAGTAGATGATGCCTTTGTTCGAAGTTGGATGCATGGCACCGTATCCTGCACCGCCGAGCGCCACCAAAAGCAGGATCAGCCAATAGAAGGAAGTCACAGCCATCAGGATAAAAGACAGACCGAGACACAGCGACAGCAGGAAAAGCAGTTTTTTTGACCCGACCCGGTCAACTAAAAAGCCTGCAGGAATCGCTGCGAGTGACTGTCCTAAAAACAGCGCCGCCGGCAGCATGCCGATCTGCGCTTTCGTCAAAGACAAGTCGTCCCCGATCAAGACACCAAGAGGCGCCAGGCTTCTGCCGACAAAAGCCACCATGATCTGGGCGATGAGCAGCCATATCAGCATATGCCACGGATTGAGAGGCATTGCTGCACCGTTATGAATGATTGTTTTGTTCATATGCTTCATCTCTTTTTCAAGCTTAAGTGGCAACTTGCCTGTCATTTAAGCAAAGTATTTTTTCTTTTCTTCAAGTCAAATCGGGCAATTTAAAAACCTCTACAAAGGGAATTCTATATAGGCTGCGAAGTTCCTTGTTTTTATTGGTCTGTGAGTGATAAAGCCTAAGCGGCGCATAAAATGATTTCCCCCAATTCATAAAAGATATTCTTTTCCGAATTGTTTAGCAACGACCAAGAAGGGAATCTTAACTATTAGGAATAGACTGCATTAAATCAAAGGAGGAAAAAAATTGGGACATTATGTGGAAGTGGAATCTGGCGTCAAAGTATATGTAGAAGATGTAGGAATCGGGCAACCGATCGTTTTTATCCACGGCTGGCCATTGAACAGCAAAGCGTTTGAAATGCAGATTAGCGAACTGGCGTTACACGGTTTCCGGTTTATCGGCATTGACCTGCGAGGCTACGGAAAATCGGATAAACCTTGGGCAGGCTATGATTATAGTACACAAGCGAGCGACGTTAAAGCAGTGGTCGATCATCTTGGCCTTGAAAATATCGTGCTCGCCGGCTTTTCCATGGGCGGGCCGATAGCTATCCGGTATTTGACCAAGTACGGTGAACACGGCGTGGATAAACTGCTGCTGATGGGCGCTGCTGCTCCTTTGTTCACGCAGCGGGATGATTTCAAGATTGGCTTGAGACCGGCGGAAGTGGATGACATTATCTCACAAGTCAAAAAAGACCGCCCTGCTTTTCTTGCCCTGTTCGCTAATATGTTCTTTGAAAAGAAGAAATCGGATGAATTTTTGGACTGGTTCAAGTCGCTCGGTCTTGAAGCGGCTGCCCACTCGACCATCAATTCCGCCATCGCGCTTCGCGATGAAGATCTGCGGGATGAACTGGCTGGCATTTCTCTTCCTACTGCGATTTTCCATGGTCAGAAAGACCAGATCTGTCGTTATGAACTTGGAGAAGAACTGGAAAAGCAAATTCCAAACTCTGTCCTTGTACCGTTCAAATACAGCGGCCACGGCATCAATGGCGATGAGCCCGACAGATTCAATGAAGAAATGATCAGATTCTTAAAGAGCTCCGGTGTCAAAAGAGCGGAATAACCGCAATGAAGGTTAAAATAGAAGCTCTGCATTTTTGGTTCCGATCTTCGATAATCATTGGAACTTCAGACTCCTGCCGGGAATTTAAAAAGGTTCTTCCGTTTTGGAAGAACCTTTTTTGCTCTGCATCTGGAGGTTGATAAAGAGACAGAAAAAGACCATCAAAGTCGATGGTCTTCTTCCCTTTTGTACTCGAGGACATCTCCAGGCTGGCAGTCCAGCGCTTTGCAAATCGCTTCTAAAGTGGTTAATCGAACGGCTTTCGCTTTTCCGTTCTTCAATATGGAAAGGTTCGCCATCGTAATGCCCACCCGCTCCGAAAGTTCAGTGACGCTCATTTTCCGTTTAGCGAGCATCACGTCAATGTTGATGATTATTGCCATATTATTCACCTCAGCTCAGACTATTAAATCATTTTCCGCTTTTATATCGATGGCATCCTGTAAAAGCCTTTGGAGAACGGCGGCAAAGACCGCGATCACCGTTGAAGCAAAGATAACGAATAATCCCATCAGTACGCCCGGCGCATCATCCACTTTTGTCAGGATGTATAAGAACGGCAGTTCCAATACAAACAAAATGACGATGGCAATGGCACTGTATTTGATCCTCTTCAAAGCCTTTACCGATGCTTCCGAGAAAGCCTCGTTCTTATCAATATAACTTAAAAGCTTCAAGGTCTGATACAGAGCAAAGAAAAAGGGAATCATGGCAGCATACATCCCGATTAATAAAGGATATTGCAGACTGGCCAGTTCCGGCCCTTGCCAATACGGTGAATTGGGATCGAATCTCGTCAATCCGTATATGCATATGGCAAGTATGGGGAGCCCGAGAAGAAAAATAGCTATTTTCAAAAAGATCGTTGAACCACGTTTCATAAAAAGCACCTCACTTATTTATTGTCATTTTGATTCTATCATTATTTTTATCGTTTAACAATAAATATTTATTGCTTAATGCTATATTATTATTGTTGTCAGGTTATTTTTTCTGCTAGATTAAACTAGCAGACCGCAAAGTCCACAACATAAATGCCATTAGAGCAAGCTAAAATGAACATCAAATTCTAACGTAAAGAAGGGTTTTCCTGCTTTATTTTCCTTCAGCGGTAATCAGCATTCAGGGAATTTATGTTAATATTCAGGTAAACTCGAGCTGGCAGGAGGAACTAAGAAATGAAAAAAGCTGGAATCGTACTAATCATACTATTAATCATTTCAGCAAGTGTTTTTGCTGCCTTCCACTACAAAATGCATGGTGTGGAACAAGCTGTGCTGGCTCATTTGATAAACGAGGAAAAAGTGCCGGCAGACCGGATACAGCTAACGGAAGGGTTTATTGCCAACCTGTCCGGTGAAAGAAACTGGATGGTTGCCGTTAAATTGAAACAAGACGATAAATCGTATTTCTACTATAAAAACAGCCAAGGCGAAGTGATTCTGGAATCCTATACCGAAGACGGCGTCGAACACTATGTCGATGAGTGACAAGACGTTTATAGAAAACAATTCAGAGATGCTATGGCAAAGAACCATATCTCCAGGCTCTCAGCTATGCCTCATTCACTCTTTTTACTTTTATTTCACATATAAGGCTGGAAGATCGTGCCATCCATACGACACGTCCCGTACTTCGGTTCCGCCAAATGAACTGGTTCTGTGATTATATTCTTTTCCTCCTATGCGTTCATAAAAACCGAGTCCCGATTTATTTTGTTTCATGACCCAGACCATCATAGAATGGATGCCGTTTTCTTGAAAATGCTTTGCAATGGCTGAAACAAGCCGCTTTCCAGCACCTAATCCTCTACATTCCTGTAAGAGATACAGCGAATATAGTTCTCCATCAAAATTCTTCTCTTCAATTCTTTTACCCGAGGCAAAACCTATGATTTTCCTTCTATCGTCTATGGCCACATAAATAAAAGCTTCATTTCCGCCAATTAAAAAATCATTCCAATTTTTTTGTGCCTCTTCATACGATAATCCTGCCAGATATTCGTCCGGTACCAAACCGCGATAAGTAGTCCTCCAACTATCCACATAAATCTTTGCTACGTGCTTAATATCTTCTTTCGTTGCTTTTCTGATTTGCAAATCAAATACCTCCAATGGTCAAGCAAGAAAATGACAAAACTTATTATGGTATATCAAACAAGGATACAAGGTCTTCTCCGTTAGTTGCCATGAATAATAAAAATAAAAATGGACTTATCACTCTATTGTAAATGTCATTTACATGATTTTACATAAATATTTCAACAAATTCACACTAGTGAAATATTTACACACTAAACTAATAGTGAACTAACCTAACAGGCTGATATTACTTTAGAGGAGGAACATGAACATGAAACGCAATTTTAAAAAGAAGGCTGCCGGGATATCAATCGCTGCCGCTGTCGCTATTTCTTCTTTAGGCTTGGCCGCAAACGGGACGGTAACGGAAGCGAATAACAAGAAAAACGAGCCGACCAACGTCATTATGATGGTGATGGACGGAACAAGTGCCGGTGCCACCAATTTGGCAAGATGGTATAAAGGCGAAGATCTGGCAATGGATCAGATTCTTGTCGGAGGCATGCGCACCCATTCTGCAGAATCGGCAATCACCGATTCAGCGCCTGCTGCTACTGCTTTAGCAACTGGAAACAAATCAAATGATAAAGTCGTGGGCCTTCTCCCTAAGATCGTGAATACACCGGGCGTCGATCCAGTGGACCCTGAAGATACATATAAACCGGTAGCCAACGTGTTAGAGGGAGCACAATTACGCGGAAAAGCTACAGGAATCATCTCTACTTCAGAGATCCAGCATGCAACGCCTGCCGGCTTCTCTGCTCATGCCGTTCACCGGAGCAACTATCAGGATATTGCTGAACAGCAAGTGTATCAAGAAATCGATGTTGTCCTCGGAGGAGGAAAAGAATCCCTATTGCCGGGGACAACAAAAAATGCGCGGGTTGATGGCGAAAACTTAGTAGAAGTCATCGATGAAAACGGCTATGACTTTGTCGAAACAAAAGAGGAACTTTTGAATTCGAAATCGGATAAGCTATGGGGAGCTTTTGCACCTTCCGCTCTTGCCTATGACTTTGACCGCCAAGCAACAAACGATGAGCAGCCTTCTCTTGCTGAAATGACGAAAAAAGGAATTGAGACTTTATCAAAAGATGAAGACGGATTCTTCATGTTTGTCGAAGGAAGCAAAGTGGACTGGGCAGCACATGCGAATGATACAATCGGAATTATAAGCGATGTGCTGGCTTTTGACGCAGCCGTAAAAGAAGCGGTAGACTTTGCAAAAGCGGATGGCAATACGATGGTAATTGCAGTCAGCGACCACGGAAACAGCGGGATCACGATTGGGAACATGAACACCAACTCAAATTACCCTGAAATCCCAGTGTCCACTTACATCAATCCTTTGAAGAAGGCGTCGATGACCGTCGAAGGAGCTTTGAAGACCTTGAAACCTGACCGCTCAAACATGAAAGAAGCGGCAGAACTTTACGGTTTGGATAACTTAACGGAAGAAGAACTCCGTGCATTAAAACAATCGAAAAAATTGCAGGCGGACATGACGAAAATGCTTGCAGAACGCGCGAACATCGGCTTTACGACTGGCGGCCATACGGGTGAAGACGTCTTCTTATACGCTTACGGCCCATCCAAGCCATTTGGTTTGCTAGACAATACGGACATTGCAAAAACAATGGCAGAATATATGGAATTTGATCTAGGAAAAACAACGGACAAATTATTCGTCAATGCGAAAGAGTCTTTTGAAAACAAAGGATACACAACGCGCATCGATGTAACAGATGCGAACAACCCTGTATTTATTGCAGAAAAGAATAAGATCACAATCAAATTGCCGATCAACAAAAACATTGCCCATGTAACACAAAACAAAAAAGCATATACTAAGACGCTTGAAGGCATCACCGTTTATAACGGAAAAGATTTCTATGTATCAAAAGATGCCTTGAATCTATCAAAATAAAACAGAGAACGCGGTGCTTTCTTCCAGTTATTTTAACTTGGAAGAAAGCACTTTTCATTTACATAAGGAAAGAAGAGAATCTTTTTAAAACATAGCGTTGTAAAAGTCCAGTTTTACAGACAAAAGGGAGATAAGATGTGCTTTGACCAGCCTCTTTTCTCCCTTCGTATTTAAGCAGTTTCCGGTATTCCGATGACATGTAAACCAAAAATCTTATTATACTTTTAGCAGCTGAAGGTAGCTTATTCAATGTAAACGTCTTTTGTTTTTTATTCGGGTGGTCCCGTGCGAATATTTAAATATCTTCCCTAATTCTTTTGAGAAGTCTTCCGTTTCTGAAGGAAAATCTGCTATAACCCAATCCAGGATGACTCCGATTAATCCGTAGCCATAATATTTATTCAGCAGATCCTTATCTAAATTATTCCCTTCCGTTGTGTCCTCCATATCAAAATCCTCTAAAAAGATAGCAACCACCTGATTCGATAATTGGCCGCGAAAATCAATGCGTATATTTTCCCCCAACAGGGTTTGGTAATAGTTCCCGTATTCCTTAAAATGTCTAAGAATAAAGATAGCCTCGTTCTCTAAACTCAGAACATCGATTGAATCCTCGTTAATATAGGGAGCTCGTTGGGCCCTCCTCGCTTCATGAAAAAGCGAATCAATGATCTCATTCAATAAATCATCTTTCTCCCTATAGTGATTATAGAAAGAGCCCCTGCTATATCCAGCCAAGCTGATAATATCCTTGATGGTAATTTGTTCATATTTCTTTTGTTTCAATAATTCAATGAAGGCATTATAAAAGTCCAATTTTGTTCGGCGTACTCTTTTATCCAAATACTCGAATTCAATCATAATTTCCCCCCCTCAAAGTTTTTTTATACATTTATCCAGGATTTGTCCAGTAGTGAACATTCTCTGTTTTTCTATCCATCGATGTAAGTATACTATTTTGTTAAACTGAAAGCGCAAACAAATACTGAGCGGAAATCGAAACGGTTTCAGCAATTTAATATAGGAGGTTATAAAATGGCAAGATTAGACGGGAAAGTAGCAATCATTACGGGCGCTGCAGGCGGCATGGGGCTGACGATGGCACAGACATTTGCCGAAGAAGGAGCAAAAGTGGTTGCGGTGGATGTCCAATTCGAACTTCTACAAAAAGGTGTAAACGAAATTAACGCTTTGGGCGGGGATGCACTGGCTTTGAAACTGGATGTGACTTCTCCTGATGAATGGAAAAGCGCGATCGATGAGACGGTTAAAAAATACGGGAAGGTCGATGTGTTAGTCAATAATGCAGCGATTCAAATAGGAAAAAGTGTGAAGGAAGCAACATTAGAGGAATGGAACAAAGTGCTGGCAATAAACGCAACCAGCGTATTTCTGGGGATGCAAACGGTTATTCCTCCTATGCAGGAAAACGGCAAGGGTTCCATCATTAACATGTCTTCCATCGGCGGCATTGTCGGAGGTGCTCCTGATGGTTATGATGTCGCTTACAGTGCTTCGAAAGGGGCTGTTCGGTCGATGACCAAACACGCAGCAAAAGTACTGGCTCCTGATAATATTCGGGTGAACTCTGTACATCCTGGTGTCATTAACACCCCGATGGTAGAGAAATCGTTGAAAGAGTATCCTGAATTGAGAGAAACAATCGAAGCTAATTTTCCGCTTCCGCCGCATCTGGGCGATCCAAAAGACCTTGCTTATATGGTGTTGTTTTTAGCATCCGATGAATCAAAATTTGCTACTGGCAGTGAATTTGTAGTCGATGGCGGAGCTATCTCAACAAGGTAACTAGGTATTCATTGACCTTCACCCTTGAAAGAATGATGAATTTACTTGATTTCCACTTAATTAACTAACAAAAAAAGGATGATATGAGATGAAACTATTAGAAGGTAAAGTAGCGATTATTACGGGCGGAGCAAAAGGCATGGGCGAATTCCATACAAAGAAAATGGTTGAAGAAGGGGCTAAAGTTGTCATCGGAGATCTTGACGTTGAAAACGGCGAGAAACTGGCAAAAGAACTCGGGAAAGAACAGGCGATTTTTGTGAAGCTGGATGTAACACAACCTGACAGCTGGGCCAATATTGTTCAAGTGACCAAGGATACGTTCGGCACCATCGACATCCTGGTGAATAATGCCGGACTGGCCGGTGCGATTACAGGATTGTTGGATATTGAAGAAGGCTTGTATAAAAAGATTATTGAAATCAACCAGGATGGCACTTTTTACGGCATGCGGGCTGTCTTGCCTACAATGGTTGAGAAAAACAGTGGGTCGATTATCAACATTTCTTCCCTTGCCGGCCTGCGCCACGACATTACGGTGAACCCGGCTTACACAGCTTCAAAATTTGCAATCAGAGGCCTGACGAAACAAGCGGCCTATGAGTTTGCGGACAAAAACATCCGCGTCAATGCGGTTCTTCCAGGAGCCATACTCACACCGATGGCAGAAGCTACGTTAACGAAAGAGCAAATTGATGAAGTATCGAACACTCTGCTTCCAATGAAACGTTTTGCAGATCCAAAAGAAGTTTCCGAACTGGTCGTATTCCTGGCATCTGATAAAGCGAGTTATATTAGTGGTGGAGATTACGTTATCGACGGAGCCAGAGCGACGATCAATAAATAAACTGAATATTTAAATAATGCCTGCAGTTTCAAAACTGCACGCAATGGAGTCCAACTTAATTATGAGGAGGAATGGAAATGGCAAGACTGGATGGTAAAGTGGCTGTTATTACAGGTGGCGCAGGAGGTATGGGGACCACTCATGCTAAACGCTTTGTAGAAGAAGGCGCCAAAGTTGTTATTGCCGATTTAGGAAGGAGCAATGGAGCTGACCTGGCTGAAAAACTGGGAGAAAATGCTCTCTTTATCGAATTGGACGTTACAGATGAATCGAGTTGGAAAAGTCTTGTGGAGCAAACTGAAAATACATTCGGCCCTATTGATGTCTTAGTCAATAATGCCGGGTATATTTCCATCAATTCCATTGAAGATACTACGTATGAAGAATATAAAAAAACAATTGCCATTAACCAGGACAGTATATTCTTGGGCATGAAATACGTTTACCCTTCGATGAAAAAAACGAAGAGCGGATCAATCGTCAATATTTCTTCCGCGTCAGGAATCGCTGGCGGGGCTTCTCACAGTCCTTATGTAGCTGCGAAATTTGCGGTTAGAGGATTAACAAAAGCAGCAGCAGCTGAGTTTGCGCCAGATAATATTCGTGTGAACTCCGTACACCCAGGCAACATTCGGACACCTATGACTGACCAAGACAGCAATCGAGAGCTGATTAAAGCCATGATAGAAGATGTACCTCTTAAACGATTAGCTGAACCGGAAGAAATTACGAATTTAGTGCTTTATTTAGCTTCTGATGAGTCCAGCTTTTCAACTGCAGCTGAATTTATTGCTGATGGTGGTTTAACGCAAATCATCTGAAATCCTTAAAATTGATTTTGGGGGTTAACTCTTGTTTTAATTGAATAGAAGCTATTGAAATTGTCTGCGCGATTTACTAATCATGCAGGCAATTTTTTGTTAAGACATTTAAACATTCCATAGCAGGTGCTAAATCATCATCAAACCAGCTTAAAATTAGGAGGAAGAATCATGAGAATTGGAATTATAGGTGCGGGACCAATAGGAGCGAGCATTTCAAGAAAATTGGTTGAAGTTGGCCATGATGTCAAAATTGCAGATGCCCGGGACATCGGACGTTTAGAAGGAAAGGATATTGCGGGAACACCAGTGAGTGCAGAAGATGTTATCAAAGAAATTGATGTTCTTTTGCTGTCGCTGCCTCTTCATGCAATTCCGGGGATCCGCCACCTTACAGATCAAGTTGGCGAGGAAGTGATTGTTGCAGACACGTCCAACTACTACCCTTTCAGAGACAACAAGATTGAAGAAATTGAGAACGGCATGGTGGAAAGTGTCTGGGTCTCACAGCAGTTAGGCAAACCGGTCATCAAAGCCTTCAGCAATCAATTAGCTCATACCTTAGAACATAAAGGAATCCCCGAAGGTGCGAGCGGGCGTATTGCCATGGCGGTTGCAGGCGATGACCCATCCCAAAAACAGCTGCTCATGGCCCTCGTTAATGAGACAGGTTTCGATGCAGTGAATAGCGGCTCGTTAAGTGATTCCTGGAGACTGCAGCCCGGAACGCCTGCCTACTGCACAGAATTAACGAAAGCAGAACTGACGGAAGCCTTGAAAAAGGCAGATAAAGAGAAAGCCCCTTTCCTGCGGGACAAGGTAATGGAAAAGTTTTCAGCTGAATTATCACATGAAGATATTGTGAATCTTAATAGGGAGACGTATAATTCTTAATTCAGTACCCCATAATATTTATTTGGCATTCTCAGGTAATCGAATTGACTTATTTGCAGACTGAAATCATCGCATTCTATGGATGAATCCATTAGAGAAGCACTAGGCATTACAACTTACTTTCTTCTTCAACTACTTTTTAATCGTTAATAAGAATGATTAATATAAATAAAGAAGCCTGCCAGCTGAAAATTCAGCTGGCAGGCTTCCTTTTTCATGTGTATTTCATTAAGAGAAAACACTTCTGATAATTCTTCATGTGTAAACTAATTCATTTTTGTTTCAGGAGTCCTGGACGAAATTTCAAAAGAAACTCTGCTGATTGAAACACCTAACCCCCTTCACTTTATAAGTGAAGGGGGTTAGGTGTTTCAATTATTCCAGCAGTTCTTCAAGATTATATTTCTGAGCAGCCTTCATAATTTTATCTTTATCCGGAACGACAGTATCCGGCGGCAGTTTAAATTCTTCTGCCGGCACACTTGCTTCTACGAAAAATTGTTCGAATCCGGCCGGTGTAACTATGACGAGTATTTTGGCAGGCCCGTCCCCTTCAAACTTATACATATGGCGAATTCCCCGAGGCGTATAAACGAAAGTCCCTTGTTTAGCCAGAATGGTTTTTTCACCGACGGTAAACGTTGCTTCCCCTTCCAAAACATAAAAGATTTCTTCTTCATTGCGATTGGTGTGCATAGGAGCTGCAAAACCCGGCGGATGCGTTAATTCAACCATGCCGAATGCACCGCCTGTATCTTCAGCCGTTGCCTTCATTTCCAGCAAGCTGCCGAGAAACCAATACGCTTTGCCCTCGCCGCGAGCAAATGCAAAAGCATAGTTTAATTGTTCTTTCATCTTGCTTACCTCCCGAGTATTTCACGGGCTTTATTTTTTATTCAACACATTTGTTAGCCCAGTATTTCAATGCCATTTTTCTGAGCAGCTGCCATCACTTTGTCCATATCAGGAACGACAGTATCCGGTGGCAACTTAAATTCTTCTGCCGGCACACTTGCTTCGATAAAGAATTGTTCCATTCCAGCTGGCGTTACTATGATTAAAATTCTCGAAGGAACCGTTCCTTCACTCTTATACATATGAGCTATCCCGCGCGGAGCATAAAGAAAAGTTCCCGGTTTGGCCATGATGGTTTTTTCGCCGATTGTGAATGCCACTTCTCCTTCCAAAACATAAAAGATTTCATCTTCATTTTGATGGACATGCATGGGTGTCGCATAGCCGGGTGGATGCAGAGATTCAAGCAAGCCAAATGCGCCATTTGTATCCTCAGCTGATGCCTTCATTTCGACTAACGTGCCTATAAACCAATACGCTTTTCCTTCGCCGCGAGCGAATGCAAAAGCATTATTCAGTTGCTGTTCCATCTTCCTTACCTCCCAATTCGTTAAACAGAATAATTTGGCCGTCGCAATTCTTATATTTGTAAGTGTAGAATAGACATTTCTGAAAACCTTCGGAACACTCCGCAGCGATTTTTCATAAGGCCACATCCACGTTTTTTACAGATTGCTTAACCAAACCTTATCAACTTTAGGCAAGGGACTCGTAAACAGCTACGGCTACGGTTATGTCAACATTGTTTTTCATCGCTTTTGAAAAAGGGCATACTGCATGCGTTTTGTCCGCCAGTGCTTGCACCGCCTCCTTCTCCATTCCTTTGATCGCCACTTCCAACCGCAATGCTAATTTAAAGCTATTGTCTGATGGATCTGGATGAAGCTCAACGGTCGTAGTGGTTATTGGTTCCCCAGTGACTCCTTCCTTTTTCATTATTCTGACCAATACGAAGTTGAAACTGGTACTGTAACCAAGCGCCAAAAAGTGGCCTGGAGTAAATCCTTCCCCGGTTCCTCCCAATTCCGTCGGGTGGGATACTTTAGTTGAAAATGAACCATCTGCTAAATAACTACTTCCCTCCGGTCCGCCTACATTGGTTGCCGCTGCCTGAAATATAAAATCAGAACCAGCCATTTTCTACATCTCCTTATACGTTTTAAATTCGCATTAATTATACGCCTTTTATCAGCTAATTTCTATGTTTTTATCAGAATATTCCGTTTTATTATCACGCGTTGAAAAAGAATAAAAATAGTCTTTGATTTATTTGAATCAATTTTATAAATCGGCCAGTCCGGTGCCACACGCTTTTTATAGGACAGAGGCCATTTCATCGAACTTCTCGCTGGAAATACATAAAAACGTCCGTAAATGTCCTAAAACACTTTACGAACGTTCTTTTTTCACATATTTTCACGAACGGTTTATAGCCAGGCTTTTCGTCTTTCAGATTAGCTTTGCTTGCTTATACGCAGAGCAATCGTTGTCGTCAATCCAGCCAGCATCAATCCGCCGAGAATCCACATGAATGGCATTGAAGATTCGTCTGCTGTTCCACCCATTCCGGTTTTCGGCATTTCGGAAGGCATTTCTGCCACACCGAATTGGTCCGGGAATTGATCAACAATGGCAGCGGATAGGCCAGCTGCCGGCATGGTCATATGCTCGTAAGCCTGACGAATCGAATTGTAGGCTGTATCGTAATCGCCGGCTGCGTATGAATCAAAAGCGACAAGCAATTGATCAACGTGGGCAGTTAACCCTTCTTCCAAAGCATTGGCTGGCACGCGCCCTTCCGTTGCAGCGTCGAGAAGTGCCGCTTGTTCAACAATATACGCATCCAAGTCCGCTTTTGCTTGTTCCTGTCCTTCGGCATTGCCTTCCCCCGTTGCCACTACATAATCTACAAAGTAGCCGATATGCGATTTCCAGACTTCAGCAAACTGCGCTGCAGATAAATCATCCGCATTGGCAATTAAAGCAGCCGATGCCTGTTCAAAACTCTCTGCCCCATCAGCGCCATCCTGCATCGCCATTGCCGCGAGCCCAGCATGTTCGGTGAACGTCATATTCAATTGAGCGCGAAGGTCGACAGCCGGTGTATCCGGATTCGTGTTGTCGAATTTCTCCGGGAATTGGTTGGTGATGGCAATCGACAAGCTTTCAGCGAACATGCTCATATGATGAATGGATTCCCGTTCCAATGCATATGCCGTTTCAAAGTCTCCCGCAACGTAAGCGTCAAATGCTTCGACCAGCTGGTCGACGTGCATGTCCAGCCCTTCCTGGACAGCTGCTGCTGGCAAGCCGCCTTCAGTTGCAGCATCGAAGAACTCGGATTGTGTTTTCTTGTATTCTTCCAAATCCGCCAGTGCCTTGTCTTTTCCTGCCTGATCCTCTTTAGCAGTCGCAGTTACATAATCAACGAAATAACCGATATGCGATTTCCAGATTTCATCAAACTGTGCCGCTCCTTCTTCGACGTAAACGGAAGCAACTGCCGCTTTCAAATCATCCGCGTTTGCCAATAGCGCTCCGGATGCCTGGTCAAAATCTTCTGCTCCGTCCACACCTTTTCTCATCGCTTCAACTGCTAAAAAGGCATGTTCGGTTAAAACCGTATCCAATGCAATCCGAAGTTCAGCTGCTGGTGTCGCTGTGCTGCTTTTCACCGAAGCTTCGTTGGAAGAATGTGCTCCGTGGCTATCCGCCAATGCAGCAGTCGGTACGAGCAGAGAAAGCGTTAATGGAAGAGCGACCAATAATTTGTTGATTTTCATCAAAAACATCTCCTTTTTCCTGTTTTAATTTAGTTCTGACTACTAAACGGAACAAGGAATGTTTTAGATCACTTTTTTCAGAAAAACCTTAAAATCTTTTTGTGTCAGTTGCACTTCATTGTGCAGAAGGAGGTTTAATCATGAACTATTCACTTCAGCAGCGGCAGGAAATAAAGCTCTCGACGACCGTCGAACTTCGCTAAGCGATTGAACCTATGAACTGAATCAGTACATACGGGCACAGCAGCTCGAGCATCCCTTAATCGAATTAAGTACTTCAATGCTGAAAAAGCTTAAAGAAGCTTTTTCATCTTTTCATCTGGATGAGACTATTTAACTATTTTTTATATTCGTTCTGAAAATGTAGTTTCTTATTCTGCCATTGATCGATTCTCCGTGTTCTCTCATAAAAAATGCCGGAAAAGCCCATTAAATCAATACTTGAAGCGGCATGCGTTAAGATTTAAAAAGAATTCGCCGTATGCTAGAATAGGACATGGTGTTTGATGATTTCCCATCAAAAATCCACTATTTTTTTATAGAAAGCAGGAAGAAAATGGGACGTTTTATTGTAAAGCGTATCGTTGAATCGCTTTTTGTGTTAGTTATTGGCAGCATGCTTTGCTTTGCCTTTATCCGTGCTCTTCCTGGTGATCCGGCCGCAGCTATGTATGGAGATCAGCTGCAGAAATTGAGTGAAGCGGACCGGCTCCGCATAATAGAAAATTTGGGGCTGAATGAAGCATTGCCTATCCAGTATGCCAAATGGCTCGGCCAAATTTTTCAAGGTGAGTGGGGGCACTCCACCATTTCCGGAATGGATGCCGCCGCAGTAGTTGCCGGCTCCTTGCAGCCAACCTTCCTATTATTGCTGTCTTCCCAGTTTCTGCTGCTTTTGCTGGCTGTCTTGTTCGGTGTCTCCACCGGCTTAAAGCACCGTTCGCTGTATGACCATGCAGTAACTGCTGTCAGTTTCATCTTTCTGTCCATTCCTCCTTTCTGGTTCGCTTTGATGCTCATGATTTTTTTCTCCGTTCACTTGGGCATTCTGCCTACATCCGGAATGGGAGACGGACAACTCCGATATATTCTACTGCCATCGCTCGTCCTCGCTTTATCACATGCCGGTTATTATATCCGGCTTTTGCGCAATCACATCATTATTACGAAAGATACTGGATTTATCTTTGCTTTAAAAGCACGCGGATTTTCGCAATGGAGCATCTTAAAAAACCATCTGCTGCCTAATGCCTCCATTCCCTTATTGTCCTACGCCGGCATGTCGCTCGCGGTTTCTTTGGCAAGCTCGATTGTAGTGGAAACCATTTTTTCTTGGCCAGGCCTTGGCCGCCTGGCCTTGAAATCCGCACTTGCCCATGATTATCCGGTTTTATTGGCCATCCTCATGTTGAGCATGGTATTCGTCATCCTGGTTAACTTATTTGTGGATCTTCTTTGTGCCTGGATTGACCCACGGCTGCGCCATCAAGTGCTCGGGGAGGGGAAATGATGGACATAAGACGCCATTGGTTCATAATTTTCACCGTTTCCTCATTTACTGCGCTTCTTGCTGCCGTCTTGTTTGCTCCTTTGCTGACAGTCCATGATCCACTGGCAGTTCAAATGAACAGCATTCTCCAGCCTCCGAGTTCCACTCATTTGCTTGGAACCGATGAACTGGGTAGAGATGTGTTTTCCCGTCTCTTGTATGGCGGCCGGGTTTCCATAGCCGTTGGTGCAGCGGCCATGGCCGTGTCAGTTGCATTGGGAATCTTCTATGGCGCTATCAGCGGATTGGCTGGCGGTGGAATTGACCGGCTGATGATGCGCCTGATCGACGCACTTCTAAGCATCCCTTCTCTCTTATTGATGATTGGGCTGCAGCTTGTTTTTTCACCTAGTTTGACGGCAGTGATTCTAGTGATCAGCCTGACCAGCTGGATGCCTATTGCCCGGCTGATCCGTACAGAACTTATCGCTATGAAGAAAGATGTTTTTATACAGGCTTCCACAGTGGTAGGAGCTTCTTCGTTTCAATTGCTGCGCCGGCATATGCTGCCGCAGTGCATTCCAACCATTATTGTGCTTGCGGTCAGCGGAATGAGTCATGCCATTCTTGCTGAAGCCACCCTCAGCTTTCTGGGCATCGGCATCCCGCCGCAAGAACCTTCATGGGGCAATATGCTTATGGGCGCCCAAAGCCATTTGCTTTCAGGAGCCTGGTGGCTGGCAGTGTTTCCTGCCGGATGCATCATGTATACCATTTTGGTTATCAATATCTTAGGCGACAAGCTGCAGGACCGCCTAGCGGCACCGCAGTTCAGAAAGGGGGATAAAAATGAGTGGATTTCTTCTTGAAGTCGATCGGCTGACGATTGTCCAACAGCAACAAGCAGTCGTTTCAGACCTCTCTTTCTCCGTTCGAAAAGATGCCATAACCGCCATCATCGGAGCAAGCGGCTCCGGAAAAAGCCTGACGGCAAGAGCTCTCATTGACCTGCTGCCGGATGGCCTCTCTATTGGATCCGGCTCTGTCCGGTTTTCGGGGGAAGCTGTATTTTCAATGGATAAAAAGCGGCGAAAGCATTATCTCGGGAAAGAAATCGGCATTGTTTTTCAAGACACCTGGCAAACATTTGATCCAATCCAAACAATTGGCCGCCATTTTTTAGAGCTGTTTGCCGCTCATTCTTCGTTATCAAAAAAAGCGGCGAAAGAACAGGCATTGCACCTGCTTCGCCAAGTGCAGCTGAATGATGCCGAAAAGGTTTTCCGCTCCTATCCGCACGAGCTTTCAGGCGGTATGCGGCAGCGGGTTCAATTGGCTCTTGCCATTTCGATGAACCCCTCGTTGCTGATTGCAGATGAACCGACGACCGCGCTCGATCTACAGATCCAAGCCGAGATGATCCAGCTGATCAAAGACTGGCGGCAGCAATCGGGGAGCTCGGTTTTATTTATCTCGCACGACCTGGGAGTGGTATCCCAAATCGCTGATGAAGTGATTGTCATGAACAAGGGAAAAATAGCGGAATGGTCCCTGGCCGATAAGCTATTAACCGCTCCCCGTTCCCCCGAAGCCAAGCAATTGCTGGCAGATTATTTGCTGCTCTCCGGTTCCAGTAAAACAATCAACCGTTCCAGCAGTAAACTCATCATGAAAGTTGAGCATGTGACGAAACAGTATATAAAGAAGAATTGGTTTCAGCAAGAAGTAATCCCTGCAGTGACAGATGTATCCCTACATATAGCGCAAGGAGAAATCGTCGGGCTAATCGGAGAAAGCGGCGGCGGCAAAAGCACTTTATCCCGGTTGATGCTCCAATTGGAGCCATGTACGAGCGGAAAGATCCGATGGCTAGGAAACGAGCCCTTCCGCCAAGGCATTCAATGGGTGCATCAAGACCCTCTTGCTTCTTTCGACCAGCGCTGGACCATCGAAAAGATTGTCGGAGAAGGACTGGATTACAGGAAAGAAGAAAAAGAGACCAAAAAAGAGCGGGTGCATACGGCACTCCAGCAAGTCGGCTTGTCTGCTTCTGACGGCCGATTATATCCTCACCAATTGTCAGGGGGCATGAGACAGCGCGCCGCACTGGCCCGTGCCTTGCTGATGGAGCCTGAACTGATCATTTTGGATGAACCGTTTGCCAGTTTGGATATGAGCTCGCAAGCAAAACTGATTTCACTGATTCAGTCTATTAACGAGGAAGAAAATCTGGCCGTTTTATTCATTACGCATGACATTCAAGTTGCTTTGGCAATCTGCCAGCGGATTTACGTAATGGAAAAAGGGGCTATCGCAGAAGAAGCGGATTCCAATAAAATACTTTTGACGACTCATCCCTATACAAAGCGGCTTTTATCCTGCATGCCGGGATTTGAAGCCCGCAGAAAGCTATTAAATAATAAAGTAAAGGTGGAAATAAATGAATAAAAACAGATTGAAATTTTTACTGGCCGCTGCTTTGATTGGCCTTGCAGGATGCAGTCAGGAAAGCGGCAACTCGGCAGATTCAGCTGAAATGAAACAGCTCGTTTACGGAATGGCTTCTGAAATCGAGAAAGTCAATCCGGTGCTGGACGAGAGCCAAGAAATCGATGCCTTGCTTTTTCGGGGATTAACTAAGCCCAATGCTAAAAATCAAGTAACCCCTGATTTGGCAGAGAGCTGGGAAATTTCAGATGACCAATTGACTTATGTCTTTACACTTCGCCAAGACGCTGCATGGCAAGACGGAGAACCGGTAACGGCAGAAGACGTGAAATTCACATTCGACCAAATCCAGAATCCTGAAACGAACACACCTATTGCCGGCGAATTCAATGAAATTGCAGCAGTGGAAGTGACTGGTGATTATGAAATAACAATGATTGTGCACCGGCCCTTTCCCCCTCTTCTGGATAAGCTAAAAATCGGCATTATTCCTGAACACCTGCTGCGCGGCGAAGATCTCAATACGACGGAATTCAATCAGAACCCTGTCGGCAACGGTCCTTTCAAATTGAAGAAATGGGGCAGCGACCATACGATCACACTGGAACGCAATGAAGCGTATTACGGACCCGCTCCTAAGTTGGATGAAGTGGTCTTTAAAGCCGTACCGGATGCCAATACGCGGATTCTTCAATTGAAAACCGGTGAAATCGATTTGGCGCTTATCGCACCCAACCAATTGGCCAGTACAAAAGAAAGCGATCCCTATTCGGTACATGAAATACCGACAGCCGACTACCGGGCAGTGCTGTATAATTTCGACTTGCCTTTGTTCCAGGACAAACGGGTCCGCCAGGCGATGAATCATGCGGTAAACCGGGATGAATTGGTGAAAGGGATTTTGGCCGGTAAAGGAGAACCGGCATACGGGCCTTTGCAAAAATCATGGGCTGGAACTTCTGATGAAGAAGGGTATACTTACAACCCTGAAAAAGCGGAGCAGCTTTTGGCAGAAGCCGGATGGGTTAAAGATTCTGATGGCGTGCTTGTAAAAGACGGGCAGCGGTTCGAATTCGAGCTCGTCTCTCCCATCCAGGACACTGTACGTGTAGCGCTTGCCAATGTCGTGTCGGAACAGCTGAAAGCGTTCGGCATTGTGGCCAAGCCGAAACCGGTTGATCAGAATGCCATCGACTACGACAGTGAAGATGCGCTGATCATTGGCTGGGGCAGTGAATTTGATCCGGATGACCATACGTACCGCCTGTTCCACAGCAGTGAAATAGGCGACGGGCATTACAACTTTGGTTCCTACCAGAATGCCAAAGTCGACGAATTGCTGATGAAAGCAAGAACAACGGCAGATGTGGATGAACGAACGGCTTACTACCATCAGTTTCAAGAAGAACTGACGATTGATCCACCGTATAATTTCCTTGTTTACCTTCAAGCTTTATATGGCGTCAACGAAAACGTGACAGGAATCAGCACACGTACGCTCGGCCACCATGGCTTCGGCGTCTTGTGGAATATCGAGGAATGGGATAAGAAGATAGAGTAAGAGTGAGATTAAAAAAAAGAAAGTCCTGCAATTAAGCAGGACTTTCTTTTTTGCTGTTGAGAAATTTTTGGCCATTTTTATTCATTTCGCTCCAGGGCGGACGCTTTCCGCGGGCACGTCTTCAGCTGCTTTCTTTGCTCCTGCGATTACTCGTCGCAAATTGAAAAAATATTCGCTACGCTCAGTCCAAGGTCTTCAGCTCGTGTCGCTTCGCTGCTTTGTCGCAAAGCCACTGGCAGAAAATCGGTTTAGTGAGTTATAAAACCGATTTTCAGCTTTCTTTTATTTATCTTCTTCTTTCTTAAAATCTGCATATTTCTCATGAATCTCCGCTTCAATTGCCTGGACTTGTTCATCTTCCAGCTTTTGCTTTGGCTGCGGATGGAACCATTGGATTTCACTTTCATGGACGAATCCTTTGTATTGCTCGCCTTTCACTTTCAAAGTGAATTGGTGGCGCTTATATGCTTTATCTTCAAAAATCGGCTTAACTTCCAATTCTTTCGTATCGCTTGAGATACCGTATTGTACCATCAGCTTATGGATTACGGATTCAATCGCATCTATTTTTTCTTCACCAATTATTTGCTTTGGATGCGGGTGCAGCCAGTGAATTTGGTCTTCATGAAAATGGCCTTTGAATTCATGATCCTCTATCTTGAATGTAAACGCGTATCTTTCATGTATCCGGTCCTCAAACACCGACTTCACTTCAAAATCTTTCAGTACTGGTTCATCCCTCTTTTCTTCAAACATGTTCTTGTCCTCCTTAAAACATTTTCTACTTTGATAATTCCCCCTCATTATAAAGTAAGTATCCCGCTTTTACGAAAGAATGCTATCACTTTCACGCGCTTTTTATTAAAAAATCTATCAGCTTTCCGAACTGATAGATTTTTTAATGCTTAATACTTTCTTAATGAGTTGGGCGTTATGCCGAACCACCGTTCATGGATTAATCGATGGCATTCGGCGATTATTCTTTCGATTACTTGCGTTGAATTTGCCAATATTCGAATACTGAAACCTGAAACCACCAATTGCGATAAACCGAATTTCACATCGGCTCTTTGGCAAAGGATCGCTTCATACAGATCATTGAGCAGTTCGCTGTCTGTTTGTTCACCAACGACAATCATTGAACCGATATGGCTGTATCCTTCCATAAATCCTAAACCCTTGATGCTCTGCTTTTCCGGCGACAGTTTAATATGGTCAAATACAGCAAGTTCGCCATCGACATAGATTTCATTGATCAATTGGACAGTGTGATAGGTGAACTTTCCGCCATTCGGCGACCAGCCGGGAGTCAGGATATCGGTATAAAGAAATACCGCACCGGTCTCCATCCGGACCGTATTTTTTTGCCGATAACGTGCATTCTCATATGCGATCAATGGGTCAGGCAAAAATTCCAGATAACTGCCTTTTTCTAATAGGATGTCCGTTTCTTGATAAGCATGGCCTTTCGGCGTCTTATACACTTTCGTTGCTGATTGCGTCGTTAAAGTAACTTTAGAGCCTTCTTTGGCTGTTATTTTCATCCGGTAGCGGTCTCCGTCTAAATAGCCGCCGCCCGGATTCAGCAAGTAGTAGCAAACTTTTCCCGTCTCGTCATGGTAAATCGGCCGCATCACTTTGAATGCTCCTTGAAAAAACACATTCTTCGCTACCGTCTTTCCTTTTCTTTCTTCTAAATCGAGCGATAACTCGCCTGTCCATAAGGTCATATTATTCCAGCCCTTTTAACAAAACATGGGTCTTCAGCCATTCGATGACTTCATCGAGCCCTTCCTCAGTTTTTAAATTTGTAAACACAAACGGTTTGTCGCCGCGGAATACTTTGGTATCTGAAGCCATGACATCCAAACGGGCGCCTACATAAGGAGCCAAATCGGTTTTGTTGATGACAAATAAATCAGATTTGATCATTCCCTGGCCGCCTTTTCGTGGAATCTTTTCTCCTTGTGCCACATCAATGATGTAAATTGAAAAATCGACGAGTTCAGGGCTGAACGTTGCGGCCAGGTTGTCGCCGCCGCTTTCAACGAAAATAAGCTCGACTTCTGGATGGCGCTTCACCAATTCGTCGATTGCCGCAAAGTTCATCGAAGCGTCTTCACGGATTGCCGTATGCGGACAGCCACCCGTTTCAACTCCAATGATGCGGTCTTCCGGTAATACACCATTTTCCATCAAAAACTTCGCATCTTCTTTCGTGTATATATCGTTTGTAACGACAGCCATATCAATTTCATGTTCTAAAGTGCGGGTTATTTTTTCAACGAGCATGGTTTTTCCTGCTCCTACCGGCCCGCCGACACCAATTCTAATCGGTCCCATTCAAACACTTCCTTTTCTCTATAAAAATTTCATCGTTATGACATAAAAATTCGGATATTCACGCGTTCATGCTGCATTTGGGAAAGTTCAATCCCAGGTGAAGCAATTCCGAAATCATCTTCTGTCAACTCCATAATCTTCTGTGCAGCCAATTGCAATTCAGGATGGAATTCATGGGTGATCATGATTCCAGCCGTCTGCCCTAAAGGAATTGCGCGGACAGCATTTTGGACAAGACTTGAAGAAGCGGAATACAGATAGTACAAAACGGCATCTTCCTTCGAGACATTCAGCCCGTGGGCAATCATCGTAAAAACAATCGAAGGGTGGGCAAACGCCTGCTTATTTCCAATGCGTTCCCTGTATTGTGCGAGCACCGGGAAATCGTATAGCGATTGGGCAATTTTCAGCAAGCGGTCCCCGATCATTTGAGTGCCTTCCCGTGTTTCCCTCGGTAAATTCTGTACCATCAGCATCCGGTCCCATTTCCATATTTCCTGCAAGTCCTGTTTCTCAAGCGCATCGTATACCAATCGGCACACAAGGCCGTCCGTGTAGATCAATTGGTCATGAACATAAACTTTGAGCCAATCAAAGAAGGTCTTTTGATCTTTTATCACATCCGCTTGTATATAGCTTTCCAAACCGAACGAATGGCTGAACGCTCCAGTCGGCAAGCCGGAATCACATAGTTGAAACAGTGAAAGCAGGTTTTTATTCATGGCTGTGGCCAATATGGCGAAAGGCTTTTTTCACTTTGCGTTCTTCCCGTCTAAAAGGAATCTCCAATTCCCGCAGGAGATCCACCACCAGGTAATCGTATTGGACAAGCATGTCGTTGCCTTCAAACTGAGCGGGCAGGTGCCGGTTTCCAAGCTGATGGGCGATGTTGCCCATCTCCCCTATCGTGTTGGGGCTGATGACGATCAAATCATCGGATAGCACGTCTACTACAATCATGTTTTTGTCGTCCATGAACAGGACATCGCCTGCCACAAGCTCGCGCACTTCTTTTAAGCGGATTCCGAGTTCGTTCCCGTGATCCGTTTTAACGCGCTGAATCCGTTTAAGCAAATAAGCGCTCTCCAAATATACTTTTTCAATATGGCGTTTGTTGATCTCCTGTTCGTCCATATCTTCTATATTCGTAATTACTTTTTCTATAATCAATGCCCTTCACCTCAGAATAAGAAATATCGCTGCCCCATCGGCACCTTGTCTACAGGCGCGCAAGTCAGCAGTTCTCCGTTTATTTTTACTTCATATGTTTGCGGATCCACTGTGATATCAGGCGTTTCCGAATTCAGTTTCATGTCTTTTTTCGATAGCGTGCGGATGCCTCCAACAGGCAAAATGATTTTTTGCAGCCCGAGCATGTCATGGACACCGCTGTCAAAAGCCGCTTGAGAAATAAACGTAGCAGAGTTTCTTGATAACGCCTTGCCGTGCTGGGCATACATCGGACGTGAAATATACGGCTGCGGCGTTGGAATAGATGCATTGGCATCTCCCATCAAGCCGACTACAGCCATTCCATTTTTCAGCACCATTTCAGGTTTCACCCCGAAAAATGCTGGATTCCATAAAACCAGATCCGCCATTTTCCCTACTTCAATCGAGCCGACATGAGCTGAAATGCCATGGGTAATCGCCGGATTGATCGTATATTTTGCAATATAGCGTTTTGCCCGGTTGTTGTCCGCATATTCACTGTCTCCTTGCATGACACCGCGCTGCATCTTCATTTTGTCTGCTACTTGCCATGTTCGTATGACTACTTCCCCTACTCGTCCCATGGCTTGGGAGTCGGAGCTGACCATGCTGAATACACCCATGTCTTGCAGGATGTCTTCAGCCGCAATTGTTTCGCGGCGTATTCTGGAATCGGCAAAAGCTATGTCTTCTGGCACTGAAGGATTCAAGTGATGGCAAACCATCACCATATCTAAATGTTCATCAATTGTATTGACAGTGTAGGGGAGGGTGGGGTTGGTTGAAGACGGTAATATATTGTGATAGCCTGCTGATTTGATCAAGTCTGGCGCATGTCCGCCGCCTGCTCCTTCTGTATGGTACATATGGAGGACGCGATCTTTCACTGCCGCCATTGTCTGTTCCATGAATCCGCTCTCGTTTAAGGTGTCGGCATGGAGAGCCACTTGGATGTCGTATTCCTCGGCAACACTTAGCGCGTGGTCAAGAGAAGAGCCGGTTGCGCCCCAGTCTTCATGCACTTTTAAGCCAATGACTCCGGCTTTTACTTGTTCTGCTAAAGGTGCGGCAGTTGCTGCATGTCCTTTTCCTGTGAATCCGATATTGATCGGCAATCCTTCTGCCGCTTCAAGCATCCGGTGGATATTCCATTCACCCGGGGTAACGGTTGTGGCTTTCGATCCGGCTCCCGGACCCATGCCGCCGCCGATCAATGTAGTCGTTCCGGCTGAAAGCGCTACTTGGACCTGTTCAGGATTTACGAAATGGACGTGTGTATCGATGGCGCCTGCTGTGACAATCAGCCCTTCACCTGCAATCACTTCGGTTGCTGCTCCGACGATGATATCAACATTGTCCATGATTAGCGGGTTTCCGCTTTTTCCGATGCCGAATATTTTGCCGTCGCGAATAGCAAGATCCGCTTTCACAATTCCGGTGTAGTCAAAGATAATAACGTTCGTGATGACGACATCTGCCACCCCATCTTCACGTGCCGCAAGAGGATGCTGCCCCATTCCATCACGGATGACTTTCCCTCCACCGAATACCATTTCTTCACCATATGTCGTAAAATCTTTTTCAATTTGTATAAACAGATTGGTATCGGCAAGACGTACGGCATCACCAGTAGTAGGGCCGAACATTTCTGTATATTGCTTTCTGGACATTTTGAAACTCATGATTCATCCCTGCTTTCCAGTGGACCATCCACTTTGTTATTGAAACCATATACCCGGCGTTCTCCAACAAACTGAATCAGTTGTATTTCTTTTTCGTCTCCCGGTTCAAACCGCACTGCCGCTCCTGCAGGAATATCCAAGCGCTTTCCGTAAGCCTCTTCGCGATTGAACTGAAGAGCTGGATTCACTTCATAAAAATGAAAATGCGAACCTACCTGTACGGGCCGGTCTCCTGTATTAACAACGGAAATTGTATAAACTTCTCTTCCTTCATTGCAAATGATATCTTCATCTCTTAATACGTATTGTCCTGGTTCCATATGTCGATTCCTCCTATGATCAAGTTAACGAATGGGGCTGTGGACAGTCACCAGTTTTGTTCCATCAGGGAATGTGGCCTCTACTTGAATGTCTTTGATCATTTCAGGGATGCCTTCCATAACGTCATCCCGCGATAAGATGGTTGCTCCGTATTCCATCAATTCCGCAACCGTCTTTCCATCTCTCGCTCCTTCTACCACTTCATAAGTGATCAGAGCCATCGCTTCCGGATGGTTAAGCTTCAATCCTCTGTCTCTGCGCCTTTTGGCAAGGTCTGCAGCTACTACGATCATCAATTTATCAATCTCCCGAGGCAATAAATGCATGGTTGTACCTCCTCTCAATTTTTCTCAGAAAGTAAAAAAAGCCCTCTCAGAGACTTTCCATAAGAACAAATTATAAATTTCTGAATTTTTAGCAAACTATACGCCTTTTCTTTTCCCTGAGCTTCCGGCTTTTAAACTCCCTGATTAGACGAACTTAGCATAGGGGAATTTAAAGGTAAAGAGACCTTGTGCAAAGCAGTTATTTATAACTACTGAAAGTTGGTATAAGGTCCCATCCTGCAAAGAGAGACAGCCGCATTGCCATATGCTAAACTGTGGAATGGAACAGCCGCAATAAGAAGAAATTCTTTGAACCTCAGTATTACGGATAGGAACAATAAAAGAAAAAGCCCCCTCTTTCTTTTTTCTTTTTGATTAGCAGAAAGGCAGGAATTTTGGTTTTGAGGAATAAAATATGGTTCACTTATGCAATCCTTTTGTTTTGTGTTATCGCCTGGGGCAGCAATTTTGTCTTTGGCGCCATTTTAGTAGCAGTTTTCGATCCCAGCATCATCGCTGTTCTGCGTTTGATCTTTATCTTGTTTTTTCTTTTCTTCGTGACGTTTCGGGCTGTAAAAGTCCAGAAACTGACCGTTCACAATTACACCTTCCTGGCAATTGCCGGATTTATAGGCGTCTCTTTAAACCAATGGAGCTTTTATGCAAGCCTCCAATTCACTGAGCCGGTAACGGCTGCTTTAATCCTTGCGCTCTCTCCCATCGTGACTTCGCTTCTTTCTTCTTATTGGTTTAATGAAAAGAAAACCGCACGTTTCTGGTTCGGTTCCTTTATCGCATTAACGGGCGTCTGGCTGGTCATTTCAAATGGCAGCCTGCTGATCCCAAGCATCGGCAAAGGAGAATTATTGATTGCGCTGACAATGCTTTCTTTTTCGGTATTTTTGATTTTCGTCCAGCATTTGTCCAAGACAATCCACCCGGCTGTTATTACTTGGTACAGCAATGTTTTTGGTGTCATCGGATTGATTCCTTTTATCCCTTGGGAAAATGCCAGCCAAATCTGGGCAATCCCGATTCCTTATTGGCTGCTGCTGATTGCGACAGCCGTTATTATGCACGGCTTATGTACGCTCTTATGGAACAATTCCATCCAAAAGGTAGGCGCTTCAAAAGCCTCCCTTCTGCTGAATTTAGAACCCTTTATCGCGATGCTTTTCAGTTTGATGATTTTGGGTCATGCCATTCAAATGCTTCAAGTAGTTGGGGCAACTATCATTCTTGTCGGCGTTGCCATTTCTCTTCGGACAAAATAAAAGCCCCTCCAAGTGGAGAGGCTTTTATTTTTATTCTTCGTCCGGTACATCCAAAATCTTTATCGTCTTGAAACCAAGAATGACTTTATAATTGAGTCCCCAGTTGGCGGAGATGACTTCAAATTCAGAATCCGTGACTTTGAAATGCATGACGGTGTCGTGCTCGTCGTCAATGACGATGTAGGTATTGGCATTTGAAAACAGCGTGAATGATTTATGCGCGATCAATGTCCAGCCATGTTTCAGGCCGTGGCTTTTGTTGCCCATGACTACACCTCCCTAGCGGATTCAAAACGGCGAAGAGATTTTCGTCTCGTTTTATCCATTATAACGACTAACGATGAAAAAAAGCAGACGCATTCGCGTCTGCTCAAAAAGTTTTTACGCTCTTCGGTTAATCCCGCCTGCAGGTTTAATCGGATTCGTAAGAAACCCGCCATTATACCGATTTGGTTCGTAGGAAATGATAAAAGCCTTCGGTGAGAGCCCGGTCACAAAATCACGCAGTTTTTTCTCGTTTTTCCGCTTCGCCAGGACTTTCATGCAAAGTCTTGCTCCGTCTTTGCCTTCCGCCATCCAAGAAGTGACTCCATAGCCTTTGTCGCGAACTTGAAGCGGCAGTTCCAATTCCAAAGCATCGACGATAATGTCAAAAACGATATAGCCAAGCGCCAAACGATTTTCGATAATGCCTCCGAGATAAACTCCCAGTCCCCAGCCAGCACAATAGGCGGCAACATTCAACGGCTTATCCAAGTTATCAAGAACGATGGTCAATCCTATTAAATAGATGAACACTTCTCCCATGGACAAAACTGCGGCAACTTTCCGGTAACCCTTGATGACCAGAATCATGCGCAATGTAAAAAGGGTCATGTAAGCAACGTTGATAAGGATAATAAGCAATAGAAATGAATTCAAGTTGTCCCCCCTGGCGTTAAAATAGCCGATCAGATAAAATCGCGTTCAACTTCAAAACTTCTGCATATATCGTAAACCACTTCGTCTCCTTCGAGTGCTTTCAATTGGCTGGTGATATCGACTGGTTTAAGGCCATATTGCCTTCCTTCCAACAGGGCAATAACCTGACACTTGATTGCTGTTTATGTTAGCACAAAGAAATCGGAACAATCAATGTTTTCTATAAATATTTACTTTTAAAATATATTAGCGTGTTTACGGATCAATGAAGAGAGCCATCACTCGGTGGCGATTGCCTTATTCAAGCTGACTGTTAAACGGCGATAACCCTGAAACGGCAGATTATAGATGAAAAATGTTTGCTTCCCTTACCAAGTCTTCTATAATGAAAGAAGTCTCACTAAAGAAGGAAATGAAATATGGAACAAACATTATGGTTTATTTACGCAGCACTTTTAGGCACGACCACTATTGGTTTTTTGATCCACAGCCGCCATGCGGATTTTCCGATTAAATTCGATTTGGCTGTATCCATTGTGACATGGATCGGATTGTTCGGTTTTGTGACCAATAACCAGATTCTTGATCCGCTTGTATGGAAAATCGTCTTTTTCGGTGCCCTGCTCTGGGATATCCTGTTCGCTTTTAAACTGAAAAACAAGTTTGAAGCACAAGAGCCGGAAGCGGCAACCGGTGTCGCCGGCACCCTGTTTATGGCAATCTCAACAATCATCTTGCTCGGGCCTTTGTATTATGGCCTGTTCCAATATGCGTTTTAACTAAAAGAAGGACCTCCCAGCATTAAGGAGGTCCTTCTTTTTGCATATTTTGCACATATTTAAATGGCTTGCTGCGCTGTTTTATCCCGTTTCTTGGCTGCTTCCGCAAGCAGGCTTCCTGAAATCATGGAGAAGAAGCCAAGCATCGAACTGAAAAACATAGCCTGGAATACATGGCTGACAGTTCCAGAACTTGTCAGGAACATATAGCAGCCAGCTCCGCTGATGACCGAAGCGATGGCTCCGGTTTTATTGGCATGCTTCCAGAAATAGCCGAGACTGATAGGCGCCGCAATGCCGCTGATGATGGCAGAAGTGCCGAAATTGGTCAGCAATGCTAGTGATTCCGGCCGGTTGAGCGACATATACAGCGAAATCAACCCAATAAACACCAATGAAATCTTCGAGGCTTTGAGCACTTTGCCATCGATTTCCTGTTCCGACAGGTTTTTGTTCTTGTACAGCAGTGGAACTGCCAACACTTTATAGAGGTCATTGCCGATGCTGTTGGTGATGCCGAGATACAGGCTGTCAGTCGTCGACAGAATGGCAGAAATCAATCCCATCACCAGCAAGGCAACAATGACGACCGGGAAGGCTTCCATGATATACGCCGGAATGGCACTGTCCGCTGAAGCCAAACCCGGCAAGATGACACGTGCGGCAAGGCCGGCAAATACCGAAAAGATGGACAAGACAAAGAGGGAAAGCCCGGCTGTTAAGGTGAACGTCCGCAAATCCTCTTCTTTTTCGACTGTCAGCACTTTATTCATCAGATGGGGCAGCAGCACGAACGAAAACAGCAGCCACTGGATACTTAAGATGGCAAAGCCGCTATAGAAAGGACCGCTTTTTGAAAGAGGTGCCACCAGCGCCGGGTCAATTGTGCGAAGTTCCGAGTGGAGCGTGCCGAAGACATTCCAGCCGCCGCCGATTGTCCATAGCAGCGACACGAACAACAAGATTGAAACGGCCGCCATTGCCGCACCTTGTACACCGTCGCTGACAATCTGGGCAAACGCGCCGCCGAGGCTGACGTAGACAATGGTGATGCCGACACCGATCGCAATGCCCCACATATACGGGATGCCGATGACTGTTTCAAACATTGTAGCAAGCCCGACATTCTGCCCCACAATATAGTAGATATTGAACAACACCAGAAGCGCTACGAGGACCTGTAGTGCTTTGCTATTATAGCGGTTGCCAAGCCATTGCGGAAGCGTCAGGCTGCCGCCATTCTTCTGGCCATAGCGCCAGAAAGTCTTTGTGAATAGCAGCAAACCGAGCCATGTCACGCCAAAGCAGCCAATGGTATACCATAACGTCGACAAACCATATGTATAGGCCCAGCCCGGAACACCGAGAAACAAATTCGCGCTTGCGTAGGAGGTGCCGAAGCTCATGCCGACCAGCGCCGGGCTTATCTTGCCTTTGGCAAGAGCGAAGCCTTTCATCGAACCGCTGTGAACAGCACCTTTCTTACCGAGCCAAGTCGTCCATGCAAAATAGCCAATAAGCATTACGATGATAAATGGAAGCAACCATGTTGTGTCTTCACGCATTGCCATCTTCTCCTTTCCGTTTCGGTTTTGGATAGATTTTATTCCATAGCGTCAATCCGGCGATCCAAAAAACCGCGACACTGATCCAGTAAGCTGTAATCACATCCATTCCCCCTTCTAGTTTTCAATTGGCTGATGCAATTGCTTATAGCTGGCACCAGGATGCGTTTCTTTCAATCCGGTCTGGCCTTTGCCGTAAATTTTTTCGCGGTACGTGCCTTCTGCATATTCTTTTTGGACAAGGCCGCGTTCCTGCAAGACAGGAATGACGAGTTCGACAAAGTCCACAAAGCTTCCAGGGGCAAGTGTATAAGCAAGGTTGAAGCCATCGACTCCTGTTTCTTCCACCCAATATTCGATTTCATCAGCGATTTGTTCCGGTGTCCCCACTGCCACTGGGCCTCTGCCGCCAATGCCGACAAATGTGGCAAGTTCGCGGATGGTCCATTTGCGGTCTGGATCGGCACGCGTAAACACTTCGACTGCTGATTGCATGGCGTTGCTTTGAATATACTCCAACGTTTCGTCTGGATCGTAGCCTGAAAAATCGATGCCCGTCCAACCGCCGAGAAGTGCGAGTGCCCCTTCATAACTGACATAGCTTTTCAGTTCTTCGTATTTGGCTTGTGCTTCCGCTTCTGTTTTTCCGACGATCGCGGTGAACGTTGTGTAAACGATGACGTCTTCAGGATTGCGGCCGTTTGCCTGGATGCGTTCGCGCAATGCGGTTACCCCTTTTTTCACCACTTGGGTTGTGGGGCCGGCAGTAAATACCGATTCCGCATGCTTTGCCGCAAACTCCCGGCCGCGAGGTGAAGCACCTGCCTGGAACAGAACCGGCGTACGCTGCGGCGACGGTTCCGACAAATGAGCTCCAGGAACTTTGAAATATTCCCCTTCATGCCGGATGTCGTGCACTTTTGAAGGGTCGGTGTAGACTTTCGCCTGTTTGTCCCGGACGACCGCATCGTCTTCCCAGCTTCCTTCCCATAGCTTATAGCAGACTTCCAGGTACTCAGCTGCGAAATCGTAGCGCTGGTCGTGGTTCATCTGGTCTTCAAGGCCAATATTGAGTGCTGCGCTTTTCAGATAAGAGGTAACGACGTTCCAGCCGATCCGTCCCTTAGTCAAATGATCCAATGTCGACATGCGCCGTGCAAATGTATAAGGATGTTCATGACTGACCGAAGCTGTAACACCGAAACTCAAATGTTTCGTGACTGAAGACATCAACGGCACTACCAGCAGCGGATCATTGACCGGAGACTGGACGGCGTTGCGGAGTGCAGCATCCCGGGATCCGTTATAAACATCATAAGTACCCAGTACATCCGCCAGGAACACTGCGTCGAATTTCCCTTTTTCCAATAGCTTGGCAAGTTCAATCCAATACTCACTGTCTGTGTAAGTATGGGAACGGTCGTCTTCATGCAGCCATAAGCCCGGAGACTGATGCCCACCAGCACATACCATTTCAAATGCGTTCAAGTAAATTCGTTTCTTCGTCATATTCATCCTCCTCATTGTTAATCATGAATTTGTGCGGCGACGTCAGCTGAAAATATAAAAGCCCTCTTTTCTCAACAATCGAGAAAAGAGGGCCGTATAAATAGACAGAATCCGCTCTCTTATCTCCCAAGAAAAAATCTTGCTGGAATTAGCACCTTTCTGACAAATGTCAGAGGTTGCTGAAGCGTCAACGGGCCAGTCCCTCGGCTTCTCTGGATAAGATTATTAAATTTAAATCCAATCATAATACTAGGATATTTTAAAGTCAACCAAACATTTCAAATTGTCCGATAAATTTTTATGGTATTCATTTACATTTTCATCTTTAAACCCTTTCTCTCATCATGTTTAAAGCGCTTCCAAAAATGCTCAATATTACTTCTGAATTTTTTCAAATTGTTTGTTGTTTTTTTCTGCAATAGGGACGGAGGTTATTATGTGTGACAGACCGGTTTTCAATTGCGGGATGTTTCTGACTATATCAGAAACCAGACCACAATAAACAGCGTCATAGCGATATGAAAGAATGCGTGTGAAATCATAGCGATTTCAAGCCCTTTTCGCCAATACAGCCAGCCGAAGACGATGCCGACAAGCCCGTTGAGCAGCATCATCCGCGTCCAGACAGCCGTCGTCATCGGTACGGCGAGTGCGGTTGCCCCGAAATGACCAAGCGCGAACAGCAGCGAACTGATGGCAATCGCGATCCAGAACACAGCGGCAGATGGCGCACTGCGTGAACGCTGGAACCCTTTCCACATGCCCCACACAAGCAAGGACATCAACCCCCACCGGAGCAGCAATTCTTCTGTAATGCCACCGTAGAATATTCCGGATAACGTGTTCAAAAGATTCCTGGACTCGCGGCTCATTTGAAGCGCCCCCGGAAGATATGGCTGAAAGACAAGATCCAGCACAAAGACAAGGGCAGCCGCTCCTGCTCCCGCCATAATCCCAATAGGAACGGCTTGTTTGAAAGAGCCTTTCTTTGGATCATCCGCTTTTCTGTTTATCTGAAAATACAGGTGGGATATCAGCCCTGTCTTGGGGGCAGTCACCAAACCCACTACTACAGCTGCCACCAGCAGAATCAGCGGATTGATCAATGACAGCAGGACAAGAACAACCACTGGAATATCAGGTGCATCGGGCAGCGTTTGCAGCTGCGATTCAATTAGAGGGATTAAAGCAGGAACCAAAAAAATGATGCCGACTGTACCGAGACCGAACAATGCGAAAAAAGTTTTCAGGAAATGCCTATTTTTCACTGGCTGTGTTTCTTGTCCGTGCGTTTTCGAAAGGTTTTGTTCATCAAAATAGCTTTTCATGACTACCCCTCCCAAATTCAATGGCTTATTTCCAATATATATAATTTTTTATTAAAAAACAGATAATTTGAAGAAACATTCAAAAAATTTTATACGCAATAAAAGATGGGCAGACTGCTGAAGCCAGATTGAAAAACAGCCCATCCCGCTTTGGAATGGGCCGGCTTTTCAGCCGCATCAGTTATTCTTCCAGTTGTTTGATGACTCTGGCCGGATTGCCTCCGACAAAGACACCCGCCGGCACGTCTTTCGTAACAACCGCACCGGAAGCGATGACGGTGTTGTCCCCGATTGTTATGCCAGGATTAATCACAGCCCGGCCGCCGATCCAGACATTTGCTCCGATCGCAACCGGCTTTCCGAACTCCAATCCTGCATTACGTTCTTTCGCATTCAGCGAATGTGTCGCTGTGTAAATATGGACGCCCGGCCCCATCATACAGTTCGCTCCAATCCGGATTTCGCAGACATCCAATAAGACGCAGTCAAAATTAGCGTAGAAATTCTCGCCAACGTAGATGTTATAGCCGTAATCGCAGTGGAATACCGGTTCGACTTCCAGTTTGTTTCCTGTCGAGCCAAACAGTTCCTTTAATAAGCCGGTTCTTCTGTTGGCATCCGCTTCCAATGACTGATTGAACAGCCGGACCAATCTCCGTGCCTGGAGTCTGTCACTCAGCAATTCAGGGTCAGTCGCATCGTAAAGTGCACCTAGCAGCATTTTCTCTTTCTCGCTTCTCATGTGATCCTCTCCCATCTATGGCTCTTTTTTATATCATCTTACTTCTCCAGACAAATGGCTACAGAAAAAAATCAATTGCCATAGATAAATGACCGGCGGAGACAGCCAAACAAAACAAAAGAAAGAGCCTCCGTTTTAAAGGCTCTTTCTCTTTTGGTATCAATTGTATATTTTTTCAGTATCGGCTTTCGTCAATTCAATCAATTCCGACAGATCCGTTTTTTCATCGATGATGTACATCGCTGTCCGAAGCTTGTTCGCACGTTCAGCGCCGATGATCGGATGGGTCAGGTTATTGAACTTTCTGGCCAAGTCTTCGTCGGTCATCGGGTTTTCAATGCTGCCTGTCGCATTTTTCACGATATGCTCAATTGTGCTGCCGTCTTTCAGGAAAGCCGTCGCATACACTTCTTCTTCTTTAACGCTGTCATCGACTTTCGGTGAAATTTTCGAACGGAATGCGACCACTTTAGAATCAACGACTTTCGCGTCTGCGTATTGCGCTTCCCCCGCATCGCCTTCAAGGAATGCGACGGCTCCTGTATGGTAGATGCTGAATTTGCCGGCAAGTCCAGTCGGCGGAGTCGGTTTGCCGGTCAGCTCCAGCACGTATTGGTTGACGGTCAATTCGATGCGTTCTACGTCTTCCGCCGCTACTTGCTTGCCAAGTGCAATGCAAGCGTCGATGGACGGGTGCAGAACTATGCCGCATGCGTAGGGTTTAAAAGCGTTCTTCAGCAGCTCCCATTGCTCTCCCCATTTGATGTTCACTTTTGACAAATCATGTTCAGGCGCTAGGACATTGGCAAATCCGCGTTTCGCTTCCAGCACTTCTGTTGAACTCGTGAAGTTCTTTTTGGCAAGCATGGCCGCCATCAAGCCATTTTGCGCCGCTTTCCCCGGATGGAACGGTTTGGTCATCGTGCCGAACATTTCCCGAAGGCCGAATGACTGCGTCCCGGCGATGCCAAGCGCCCACGTCAGCTGTTCTTCGTCCAGTTCCAGCAGGATTCCCGCTGCAATAGCCGCCCCAAAAACACCCGTAGAGCTCGTGATGTGGTAGCCAAGATGGTAGTGGCTTGGATATACTGCATTCGCAATGCGCAGTTCCGCCTCGCAGCCGAGAATAAAAGCGTGAAGGACCTGCTCGCCTGTCAGGTTCAGTTTCTCTGCAAGTGCCAGCACGACCGGAGCAACCGGGCCGCTCGGATGGTGAATGGTATCAAGATGTGTATCGTCATAGTCAAAAATATGCGAAGACATGCCATTGATCAAGCTGCCGAGCAGCAGATCGACTTTTTCCGTACGGCCGAAAATGGATACCTGTTCAGAAGAATTGATGTCTTCTTTCAGCCCAAGCACCATATCGACCGATGGATGCTTTGATGCACCAATCGCCACGCCCATCCAGTTGAACAAGCTTCTTTTGCCATGGAGCTTTACTTCTTCCGGAATGTTGCTCATTTTTGTCTTCAATACATTTTGCACCAATGTTTTCGTTTCCATCATCCGTTTCCACCCTCTGCTATTTTTTTAAACGCGTTTTCTTTCGCTTTTCGCACATGGAACCTCGCCATGCTTTCCGCAACATCCCCATCCCCCGATTGGATTGCACTAATCATCATCTTATGTTCTTCCACATTTCGCAGCGGACGTCCGGCTTGAGACAAAGACGTCGACATCATCAAGCCGATTTGCGTCTGCAGCATTGTCATGATGGCTTCCAGATAAAAGTTTTCAGACAGCCGTGTCAGCGCCAGATGGAATTCCGAATTGATGTCGGCCAATTCTTTGATATTGTTGGCGGCCGCTTCTTTTTCCGCCTTTGCGACGTAGCTGTTTAACTCATCGATGATTTCCGGTGTCTGGATTTGGGAAAGCGTCCGAGCCGCCAGTCCCTCCAGCACTTCCCTCACTTCATACAGCTGCGCCACTTTTTCCATCGTCAGCGTGGCGACTTTCACGCCTTTATGTGGCACATGCGTCACCAGTCCCTGCTCTTCAAGTTTCCGGATCGCTTCCCGGACCGGTGTCCGGCTCACGCCAATCTTCTCTGCCAGCTCTCTTTCCGTCAGCGTCTGCCCTGGTTTGATGTCCCCTGTGCGGATGGCGTTATACAGATAATCATAGACAGAGTTCTTTTTTACTTCAGTAATATGAATCATGGATTGGCTCCTGTCTTTTTAAGATGGTATACCATTTTTTAATAAAGTATAGATAAATAAGTATATTTCGTCAATTTTAAATTAAGATATGCTATATTGTATACCAATTATTCATTAATGAGTGACTCATCGTCCTTTCGGCGTTGCAATTCAACAGCACTTTAATGCAGAAACCTGTTTTCTCCGCTTGTTTATTGGTCTTTTATTCAATACGATAAAAGAAAAACGAGGAGGTTGAAGAGATGAACGATGAAACCCGCTCGGTTTTTATTGAAGCCGACCCTGAAACTGTCTGAACGGCGCTGGCAAATGACGAGAATTTTTCGGCCTGGTATGCACCTGGTTCGGTGTGGAGGATACCGGAGCTCGAAGTCGGCTGCAAGGCGCTGTTTACGCTGATGCCGAGTGAGCACAACCAGCTGGAAGAAGGCGAACATGTGGACATGAGCTTTACAATCACGGAAGTCGTGCCGCACAGCCGCTTTTCCTATACTGCAGATGACGACCAGCTCCATTTCATCTTTGATCTGCGCCCAGAAAACGCCGGCACCCGCGTGACCGTCAACATGGACGGCTTTCAGCTCAGCCTTGAGAATTTAAAGGCTTTTGCAGAAGGGCGGGAACTTCCGAATATTTAAGCGCAGACAAAAAGCAGCCGTCCCATTTGGAACAGCTGCTTTTTCAATTTGCTGTATTTAGATGCCTCTGTCTTCCAGCCTCTTCAAATCATCTCTGTGGCCCATGACAACCAGTATGTCCCCAAGCTCAATTTGATCATTTGGAAGCGGGGCAATATTCACTTCTTCCACGCGTTTGATCGCTAATACGATGCATTTGTATTTTTCGCGGATATTTAATTGGTTTAAGGTTTTATCAGCTACTTTTGCAGATGCGACCAGTTCAATGATGCTGTATTTATTGGATAAGTCGATATAATCGATGATTTTTTCAGAATTCATATGCTGTGCAACCCGAATTCCCATCTCGTTTTCGGGCTGGATGACTTTATCGGCGCCTACTTTCTCCAATATCTTCTGGTGCTGCAAATCCCGCGCTTTGACCCAGACCTTCGCAATCCCGATTTCTTTCAGCATGAGTGTGCACAAAACGCTTGCTTGCAAGTTATCTCCAATCGCCACAATCGCATGATCGAAGTTCCGTACGCCGAGCGACTTCAGCTCACTTTCGTCCGTGGCATTAGCGACAACGGCATGGGACGAATAATCCCTTATGCCATCCACCCGGTCCACTTTTGTATCAATCGCCAGCACTTCATGGCCCAGCCGGTAAAGTTCTTTGCAAACGCTGGTGCCGAATCTGCCCAGCCCGATTACCACGACTTGTTTTTTCATGACGTTCCCTCTTTTCTGCAACAATGAAAACTCTTTGCATACAGTATAGCCTCCTGCTTTCAGGAGGTGAAGCGTTTCATTTTAAATCAATGAAATCAAGCAGACTTTTTCTGGTGGCCGCTTGAGTTGCGACCTTTTCGCAGCGAGTTGCAACCAATTGGCTATGAGTTCCGACGAATATGGTTTGAATTGCGCCGAATCCCCTTTGAGTTCCGACAGATCTATTATCTGGCGAAAATTCCGTCCATCTTATTTTGCAATTACTGCTCAAGCGTCTCTGTTCTAATAAAGTCTTCTTCAATAGGTGTTACAGTTCCGGCTAAAGTTTTGCCAACATGCTCCATTTCTTTATTTTACAATACCAACGCAAACATATAGCAAAAGGTGCAGGCCAGCTAAGAATACGCTTGAATCAACTATACTTTCACGCATCAACGTGTTAAATCGTTAAAGTTTATCTTGATTTTTGTCAGAATAGTTTCTATAGTTATTCTTATATAATTTTTCAACCCAAAATGGACAGGAGAGGTAATTATGAAAGAGTTTATCAGTAAGTTGTTGAACGGCATGAGTATCGGAGTTGTCGTCGCTTTAATACCGAATGCATTATTAGGGGAAATTTTAAAGCTGCTGATCCCATATTATCCTCCTTTCCAGCATCTATTGGATATCACGATATTCACGATGAGCCTGCTGCCGGTATTGATCGGAGTCATGGTGGGAATCACGTTTAAACTGACACCTATTCAAACCGCCAGTGTCGGCATTGCTTCCATGGTCGGCAGCGGTGTTATTGTGAAAACCGCTGAAGGCGTGATGACGCTGAACGGCATCGGGATTGTTCTTAATATCGGCATTACTGCGGCGCTGGCAGTGCTGTTCGTTCAGTTTCTTGGCGATAAGCTAAAAGCTTATGCCATTCTTCTGATGCCAACTCTCAGCATCCTGATTCCGGGTATGGCGGGGTACTTGCTGCTGCCTTATATGCAAAAGTCCACGGGGTTCCTAGGGCAGATTATCGATCATATTACGACGCTTCAGCCTGTGCTGATGGGCGCCATCATCGCCATGATTTTCTGTGTGATCATCCTGTTGCCAATTTCTACGGTAGGCGTCGCTACAGTCATCATGCTGTCAGGCATTGGCGCCGGGGCAGCCAACCTTGGAATTGTGGCAGCCGGAGTCGGGCTTGCCATCACCAGTTATAAAGCAAATTCTCTTGGAACAGCGCTTGCACACGTCCTTGGTTCGCCTAAAATTCAGATGAAGAATTTCTTGATGAAACCGAAAATCGCTTTTCCGATGCTGATTACCGCTGCCATTCTCGGCGCGCTTGCCGGCGTACTGAATATCCAGGGCACTCCATACAGCGCGGGGTTCGGTTTATCAGGCCTTGTTGGACCGCTGAATTACATGAACCTTGCTGAAGGCGGATGGAACGCCCGCAATATCACGGTGATGCTCAGCACGTTCTTGGTTTTGCCAATTCTTTTGAATGTCGCGTTGATTTACGTATTCGCCCGCAAGCTGAAAATGATTAAAGCCGAAGACTATAAATTGAATTTTGACTGATTCTGAAAATGAGGCCCATTTCGGCCTCTTTTTCTATTTTTTCTCTATCCTAAAAAGGAATGCCGCCGTCTTGCAGCGAATCATGTATAAAGCCATAAACTCCATTCCCTTCCGACAGCCAGGCCATACAAAGGAGAATCATCATGCAAAAAATATTCGGTGAAAAAATAGAAGGCATTGATTATCAGCTTAGAAAAGGGGTTTATGCCGTTATTTTCAGTCCGCAAAAAAACCAAGTGGCGACTGTGCAATTAACGCGCGGCTCGTATTTCCTTCCTGGCGGCGGCCTTGAAGACAATGAATCGCCCGAAGAATGCCTCAAGCGCGAAATGCTGGAAGAGACGGGATATGAATTAGTGGTCGGCCCTTATATCGGCAATGCCCAGCAACTTTATTATTCCAGCAGAACCAACATCGCCATGCTTAGTGACGGCTATTTTTACCTTTCTGAAATAGGCAAAAAAGTGCAGGAACCCATTGAAGAAGACCATTTGCTTAAATGGATTCCTGTCAGTGAAGCGGATCAACTGCTTTTCCATGAGCATCATATTTGGGCAGTCAAGGAAAGCTTGAAAAAGCAGCTGTAATCAGAAAAAGCAGGAAGCATAAAAGGCTTCCTGCTTTTTTATAGAATCCAGATTGTCATTCTCCCTGTTCAATCTCCATCAAGCCTTTTACCACTTCGGGCATTTCGCCCTCTTCAATCGTCCGGAAGTCGATGCAGACCCGTTCGCCTTGAATTCTGGCGATGATTGCCGGCCGGCAGCTCCTCATCTTTTCTGCAAGTTCCTGCGCAGACAACTTGACATGGGTCACGCTGGCCATGAATGTCGGCAATTCTACCCCCGGCATCGTACCGCCGCCGATTTGCGATGTGCTTTCTTTTAAATCAAGTTTGTACATTTCAGTCTGCGACTCTATTTCAGAAATGAACTTTTCCGCTTGCTGTCGGATATCTTCAACCGGCCGGATTACGTCACGGACAGTCGGCAATTCCATTGCTGCTCCTTCACCGATCACATAGGCCTTCAATGTTTCTTCTAAAGCAGCAAAAGTCAATTTATCGACTCTCAGCACCCGCGCCAATTGATGGTTTTTCAAGCGGTCAATCACTTCCTTTTTCCCGGCGATGATGCCTGCCTGAGGTCCGCCAAGCAGTTTATCGCCGCTGAATGAAACTACATCTGCGCCTGAAGCAATCACTTCCCGGACAAGCGGTTCATTACCAATGCCATATTTTTTAAAATCATATAATGCACCGCTTCCAAGATCTTCGTAAAACACTACTCCATCGTGATCGTTCTTCAGTTTAACAAGCTTTTCGGTTTCCACCGTCTCAGTGAAGCCCACCATCAGAAAATTGCTGGTATGGACTTTCATAATCATCGCTGTTTCTTCATTCAATGCCTTTTCATAATCAAATAAATGCGTTTTATTGGTTGTCCCTACTTCTACAAGTTTAGCTCCGCTTTCTTCCATAATGGAAGAAATCCGGAAAGAACCTCCGATTTCAACAAGTTGCCCGCGGGAGACAATGACTTCTTTGTGTTTAGCTAATGCACTTAATACCAAGAACACTGCCGCAGCGTTATTGTTGACAACCATAGCAGCTTCAGCGCCCGTAGCTTCTTTCAGAAGATCTTCGATGATTTCATGCCGGGATCCGCGCTTGCCTTCTGAAATCCGGTATTCCAGATTTGAGTAATTGCGTGCAGCTTTTGTGATATGGGCAACCGCCCGTTCACTCAATCTTGAACGCCCTAGATTAGTATGCAGAATGGTACCGGTTCCGTTGATGACACGCATTAAGCGATCTTCATTCCACTGACTTGCCTTATGGGCGGCATTCCCAAAAATCATATTGGTGAAATTTTGATGAGACGGCGAAAAAGGCAACTGGCCACTCAGCACTTCTTCGCGCAAATCACGAAGTTCCTGCTGAATAAACTTCGTTGCCTGTTCAGCGGTCAAGTGAAACTCTTCGCGGAACTCTTCAAAGCGTTTATCTTTCTGCAATTCATGTACCGGCGGCAGCTGGCGCAAATATTGTTTCATCTCAATTCCCCTATCTGCTTGCGGAACTCCGCGGTTTCCGCAGGCAAGCTTTCCGCAATCTCTATTTTTCTATGAGCCGGATGATCTCGTTGATGTCCGGGTGTTTTCTGGTGGCAAGCTTAGAATGGACTTTCTTTCCGTCTACCGTTACTTCGAAAGCTCCTCCTGAGCTTGGAATCAGTTCGAGCGAAGCAATGTCCGATTTAAAATGATTAAACAACTGTTCCGCAAAACTTGCGGCTCTTGGGGCATAGTTTCACTGCATGCAAAATTCGATTGAAATTTTGTAGCCCATGATCCTTCCTCCTCTCAGCTCTTTATTATTTTAATTTTACTTCAGCCGTCCAATGGCGCTGTTCTTCCAGGCGGATGGTAAGATTCAGCCCATCCAGCAATTCCAGAAACGGAATCAAGTATTTTCTCGAGACATCGAGCGCCTCTTTTGCTTCTTTTAATCCGAATGCTTCATCCGTCCCGCTTTGCAGTTTGGCTAACGCCTGTTCAAATGCATTATGGTGAATCAGCGTATCTTCGAGCAGCCGGTAAGCCTGCCTGGTGTTCAGCAGATAAAGCGTCAATTCGGGGATGTCATTTTTCGGCACTGGAGTCCCTTCAAAGTATTCATTCCATTTCTTCACTTGCAGGCCATCCTTTTCCAATGAAGCAATAATGCCTTCCATCCGGGTCTTCCACTTCTTCGGCAAATGTGGTTCAAAAGAATCCAGTGCGATAAATTGCTCGATTTTTTTGAACTTCTCTTGCCCGGTCAAAGCATTTAAGCTGTATTCAATGAACAATTTCGGATAAGCACCGCTGAGCGACTGCATGAGTTCTGCTTTGCTCATGCCTGTCCTCATCGGAAATTCTTCATGATAGCTGGCGAGCCGTTCCGACATTTCGTCTGTTATTTTTGCATATGTTTTTGCCAGGCTGTATTTTCCAGGAGATACTTCCAGCAAGCGCCCTTGTTCCAGCCCTTTCAAGAGGGTTTCCTGCAGCACATGACCATCAAGCGAGGTCTGCTGGATCAGTTGTTGAACATCCAGCACGATGTGCTTGTCCAAAACATCTTCTATTAAATCCTGCGGCGTCCCTTCTTTTATAGCACGCAGCATCGCCATCGTTTCTTCACCGAACCGGTATTTGGCGCCTTTCGGCTGGATGACCCAGCCGCCGCCCAGCGTTTTCACCGGAGTCGGCCGCCTCAAAATAAAGCGGTCGCCGCGCCGCACCACAATTTCCTCTTCCAGCCGAATCTGGCACAGCACTTCGTCTTTTGTCGCTGCAAGTTCGTTGCGGTCAAAAAAGACGATTTTGCCCATTACTTCAGAAGTTCCTACATGGACTTTCACAGGCGCCCGCTGCTTGAGCGGCGAAAAATCCTTGTCAATCAGCTGAAGCGCCACATCAATTGTATCGGTCACCATAAAATGGTCTGACGCCACGAGCACATCACCCCTGGTTACGTCTGCTTTGTCAATGCCACCCAGGTTAATCGCTGTCCGCTGCCCCGCTCTTGCCTGAAGCTGTTCCTGATGGTGAACTTGAATTTGCCGAGCCTTTACTTTATGTCCTTTTGGAAGCAGTGTCAGCTGGCTGCCCTGCTGGACAATCCCCTCGTATATCGTTCCCCGTATGACCGTACCTTGCCCCTGCACCGTAAAAACCTGATCAATCGGCAGCCGGAACGAACCGTAGGCATCACGGAACTTCACTTTTTTCAATTCGCTGAAAATCGTTTCTTTTAATTCACCGATGCCTTTGCCGGATAAGCTATCCACCAAGACACACGGAGCGCCGTCAAAAATTGTGCCTTCGAGGCGTTCCTGGATGTCATCTGCTACCAGTTCGAGCATTTCTTCATCAACCCGGTCAATCTTAGAGATGGCGACGATGCAATGCTCGATGCCGAGAAACTGAAGAATCTCCAGATGTTCTTCGGTCTGCGGCATCACCCCTTCGTCCGCGGCCACCACCAGAACCACCAAATCGATTCCCGCCACTCCGGCAATCATTTGGCGGATAAAGCGCTCGTGTCCTGGAACATCTACAATTGATACATGGGTACCATCTTCCGTCTGAAGCGGCGCATACCCCAATTCAATTGAAATGCCGCGTTCTTTTTCTTCCTTTAAACGGTCCGTATCGACATTCGTCAGCTTTTTTGTCAATGTCGTCTTGCCATGGTCAATATGCCCGGCCATTCCAATCGTAAAATAAGTATTGTCCATTCCGCTCACACGCTTTCTAAGATCGTTAGTACCTCTACTTTAATCTTCACGAAGTAGGGTTTCAAGCGAATGGCATTAATTCCCCTAAATACTGCCATTCTTTTTAATTGCTTCTGTTCCAAATTATAAAGCACCTTTCTTGCACTTCCCCTTTTTTCACTATAGACTTATACAGAACCAGCTATAATGGGGTTGGATGGGTGACTGGTGTCTTCCTGGGTCTTCAAAACCCTGAGGGGCCTGCGTGCCAGGCTCGGTGGGTTCGATTCCCACACAATCCCGCCATACATACAATTCGCAAAGGGTGCCTGATAGGCAGCCTTTTTTTTCTTGAAAAATAATCCCGCGGTTTCAGGCACGATAAGTGACAAATTCCACTAGGTTCATGATAATTAAAAAGAGATTCGTTTTTCTCCAGCGTGTTGCCAAAACCCTCTGCCTACCAGAGTTGCCAAAGGATTGAAACCCATGAAGATTATATTGGCAGCGCCTAACTTTCCGCAGCCGCGCGGCAATACCGTGACGGTCCGGAGGATTGCCGCTCATTTAGAGAAGTTGGGCGTTCAGACAGAGATTGTCTCAACAACCGAAGAAGTCAAGCCTCTGCCGTTTGGTGATTTGGTCCATGGTTTCCACACCTTTTACTTTTATCAGTTTATGCAGAAACTGGCGGAGCGCCCGGATCCTTATATTGTCACCATGACCGGCACAGATTTAAACGTCGATTTATTCCATCCGCAAAAGCGTGGAGGCGTTCTTTCTGTTTTAAGAGAGGCAAAAGCAATTCACGTCTTTGACGAAGCTGCAAAAACCATCCTGCTGAAGGAAGCTCCAGAGTTTGAATATAAGGTTTTTCCGATTGCACAAGGAGCGACTGGATTTCCCCCGTCTGGTCTGCCGCTGGAAAAAGAAGCCGGTACTTTTTTATATGTGCTGCCTGCCGGAATCAGAAAAGTGAAGAATATCCCTTCCGCTATTTCAGCACTCGGCAAGCTGCATAAAAAGTATCCTCATCTCCGGCTCTGGCTTGTTGGACCTGTCATTGAAGAAGCGGAAGCGGAAATTGTGCTGGATTTGGTTGAGCGGCATTCCGGCTGGGTCTGCTGTATCGGCGAACTGCCCCACTCCGAAATGGGGGCAGTTTACCAACAAGCGGACGCCGTGCTCAATACGTCCCTGTCGGAAGGCCAGCCCGCTGCCATTTTGGAAGCGATGAGCTATGGTTTGCCCGTCCTGGTGTCAAATGTGCAAGGAAATAGCGGCATGGTTGAAAATGGCAGCACGGGGTATCTGTACAATGACGAACAGGAATTTCTTGACTATGCGGAACAGCTGATAAATGATGATGAAGCAAGGCAGCGGCTCGGACAGCGAGCGAAACAGTATGCCGCTGAACAGCATTCCAGCATCCGTGAAGCGGAAGCTTTGCTGAAGATCTACAAGAGCCTATTGCAGTAAGCTCAGCTTTTTCTGTGCTGCCGCAAAGATTTATTTGATTAATAGGAGGGATTCCAAATGACTGAAAAAGATATGGTTAGGTTAACGTCTTTATCATCTAAAGGTGGTTGAGGCTGCAAAATTGGTCCTGAGGACCTGGCGCAGGTTCTGCGTCATTTACCGAGAAATGTAGAAGACCCAAACCTCCTTGTCGGGCTGGATACAGCCGATGATGCAGGAGTTTATAAAATCAGCGATGAAGTCGCGCTTGTCCAGACTTTGGATTTCTTCACGCCTATTGTGGATGATCCTTATATGTTCGGGCAAATCGGTGCTGCCAATTCACTCAGCGATGTCTATGCGATGGGCGGCAAGCCGCTAACCGTTATGAACATTGTCGCTTTCCCGATCAACACTCTGGACAAAAGCATCCTGGCTGAAATTTTGGCCGGTGCTTCCGATAAAGTGAAAGAGTCCGGCGCCACCCTGGTCGGAGGGCATTCCATTGATGACCAGGAGCCGAAGTTCGGATTGTCTGTCACAGGAACCATCCATCCCGGCCGTATCCGCTCGAATGCCGGTGCAAAACCGGGTGACCGCCTTATCTTAACGAAACCGATCGGCGTCGGCATTTTAACGACTGCCATCAAACAAGGCATTCTGGAAACTGAGGATTTGAACGAAGTCATGGCCGTCATGGCGGCCTTGAACAAAGATGCAGCTGAAGTCATGGAAAATTATTCGGTCAATGCTTGTACCGATATCACAGGGTTCGGCTTGCTTGGCCACACGATGGAAATCGCTAAAGGCGGCAACGTTGGCATCATCATCTCCAATAAAGACGTTCCTGTTCTGTCAAAAGCGAAAGAGCTCGCTGAAAAGCATGTCATCCCCGGCGGCACGTATAAAAACCACAGCTGGCTGGCTGCAGATATCGATTATGACAGCAGCATCAGCAAGCTGGATCAATTGATTCTTTGTGATGCCGTGACATCCGGCGGGTTATTGATCTCCGTTCCGGAAGATGAAGCGGAAGAATTGCTTCGCGATTTGCAAGCAAGAAATGTACAGTCTTCAATTATCGGAAAAGTGACCAGCGAAAACGCTGGAAGAATCCACGTCATCTAAAACAAGGACTCTGCTTGAGTCCTTGTTTTACATAATGGAAAAAATAAAAACTTAAAGCGAGGTGCCACCATTGAAAAACTTGAAAATAGCAGCGATCCTCTTGGTCCTGACACTATTATTGGCTGCATGCGGAAGCAATTCAGAAGAAGAAAATCCGACTTCCGGCGGTGAAGCAGAACAAGATACCTTTACCATCGGGGTTATTCCTGCCCAAACAGAAGGCGCTATGCAAGGGGCTATGGACAAATTGCAAACCATTCTGAGCGATGAACTTGGACGCGAAGTGGAAATTGAAGTCTACCCTGATTATAACGGCGTCGTTGAAGCGATGAATTATGACCAAATCGATATGTCTTATTTGGGGCCTTTGACTTTTGTCATTGCACAGGAAAACAGCGGTGCAAAAGCGATTATCACCCAACTGGTTGACGGTGAACCGTTCTATCACTCGTATATCATCACCCACAAAGACAACCCGTGGACTTCCATAGAAGACATGCTGAAAGATTCCAAAGAAGTCGATTTTGCGTTCGGCGACCCCAATTCAACTTCCGGTTCTTTGATCCCTTCTATTGAATTGCAGGACCGCGGTGTCTATAAGTCGGAAGATGACCATCAATTCAATTCTGTGCGCTATACCGGATCGCATGATGCAACCGCTTTGGCTGTCCAGAACAAACAAGTCCATGCAGGTGCAATCGACAGCGCCATCTACAACCAATTGGTTGAAGCAGGAAAAATCGATGATTCCCAGTTGAAAATCATTTGGGAATCGGAAGAACTTTTCCAGTATCCTTGGGCTGTTCTCGAAAGCACCGATCAAGACACGATCGAAAAACTGCAGCAGGCTTTCCTGGCGATCGATGATCCGGAAATCCTTGACGCTTTTGGGGCAAGCGGCTTTACAGAAGCAAAAAACGAAGATTATGAAAGCATCAGACAAGCAGCAATCAAACAGGGAATCATTAAAGAATAGAGTTGATTTTGGGTGTGGTTTAAAAAAAGCAATTTACTGACATTGGCTATATTGATCATATTCGTCTTTCTCAGCATGAGGCTGACTGAATTCGATCTGTCGAAATTCAAGGATTTCCGCAACATGATCGATTTTCTGTCGCAATGGTTCCCTATGGACTTTTCTTTGCTGCCGGACATGGTGCAGGATACGCTTGAAACTTTGGCAATGGCCTTTTTGGGCAGTTTCCTCAGTCTCGTGATCGCTTTGCCGATCAGCTTTATCGCGGCCCGGAACACATCCCCTTCGCCGTTTCTGTTCCAGTCTTCAAGAATCGTGCTGAGCTTTGTCCGTTCCATTCCGGAAATTGTCTTCGGTTTGATTTTGCTGACGACACTCGGGCTTGGTCCTTTTCCGGCAGTGATTGCCATCATGTTCCATAATGTCGGGGTATTTGGCAAATTGATCTCTGAATTGATCGAAGCGGCCGACCCGGGACCGCAGGAAGCGATGAAAGCCGTTGGATCGAAAACCTGGATTGCCAACCTGTTCAGCATTCTGCCGCAGATTTGGCCGAACGTCCTGTCCCAATTTTTCTACCGCTTCGAAGTGGCCATCCGGACTTCGCTTGTTTTAGGATTTATCGGTGGAGGCGGAATCGGGCAGCGCTTGTTCAATGACTTTAAAACGTTCCAGTACTCATCCGTTTCGCTTGATGTATTGATCATCATGATCATGGTGATTATCATCGACTTTTTAGCCAGCTATGTCCGGAAACGGATTATATGAAGGAGGCAGGCTCCATGATTGATATAAAAAATTTATCTGTCCTTTATGATGGAAACACTGCAGAATCTCTTTCTGATGTAAATTTGTCACTCCAGAAAGACGATTTTATCTGCGTACTGGGAAAAAGCGGCGCCGGTAAATCCACATTTATCCGCTGCATCAATGGCTTGCAAAAACCCACATCCGGCGAAATTTATCTGGATGGCAAAACCATTACGAACGCCAGTGAGGATGGACTTCGTAAAATCAGGCGGGAAATGGGCATGATCTTTCAGCATTTCAATTTGATTCCCCGGCTCAGCGTTCTGCAGAACGTGCTGACCGGCACATTCGGTTACCGCTCTTCTTTTAAAAACCTGATTGGCTGGTTTACAGCGGAAGAATTGGACTTTGCGAAAAGCGTCATTGCGGAAGTCGGGTTGTCCGAAATGGTGGATCGCCGGGTAGAGCAGCTGAGCGGCGGGCAGAAGCAGCGTGTCGGCATAGCGCGCGCCCTGGTTCAACAGCCGCGTGTGCTGCTCGGTGATGAACCGGTGGCAAGTCTTGATCCGGGCACGTCGAACCATATTTTCACTTTGCTGAAAGAAATGCACGCGCGCCTCGGTTTGCTGACGGTCATCAATGTGCATGACATTGAACTTGCCAAGCGCTATGCTACTCGCATCATTGCTTTAAAAGACGGAAAAGTTATTTTTGATGGCCTTCCTGAGAATTTTATGGAAGCCGAATACCGGGAAACCTACGAATCAAAATCCCAGGATTATTTCTTCGGCGCTGAAATCTGAATTCACAAGGAGAAGATCAGCATGATTAAAAGCCCCTGAGCAGTTGATAGTTCCAGAGTCGTGTACGGCTCTTCTAACCCCGATATTGTAACCGTTAATCCGAAAGCTGGAGAAAAATCCGTCGTCCTTACATTTGACGATGGCCCCAGCCGGGCATTGCCGCAAATTCTGGATGTGCTGAAACAGGAAAACGTCCCTGCCGCTTTCTTTTGGCAAACGCGCATCTTGTATTCAGCAAGACCCTGGAAACGGGTTCTCGAAGAAGGCCATCAAATCGGTTCACATACGACCAAACATCTGAACTTAGTGAATCTTTCTTTTGAAGAGCAGTATCAGGATATCAAAAACAGCATCGCAAAAATTGAACAAGTGACTGGTTCTGATGTGAAGTATTTCCGCCCGCCGTTTGGCCAGTTTAATGAGGACACTCTTCAAGCAGCAAAAGCGCTAGATGTGAAGACGGTGATGTGGAGAGTGGCTTCCATGGACTGGGAGCTGAAAAAAAGCCCTCAGCAAATAGTGTGCACTGTCCGGGATAATCTCGAAGACGGCGCCGTTATCCTGCTCCATGAACTGCAGCATACCGCGGATATTCTGCCGGACCTGATCAAAGCGATCCGGGAAAAAGGCTATAGCTTCAGCGAATTTCCAGCTGAATAGAAAAAGAGGTTTTGGAATAGTTGAAATTGTATTAGTTATCATCCCTTAACCGATATTCCGCCAAACAGCTGCGCTTGCCGCGGGCGAGCGCCAAGCCGCTTCGTCGCTGCGCTCCTGCAGGGTCTCGGCTGTCTCGCTTTCCCGCAGGCGTCTTCGCTGTTTGGCTCCATATCTCGATAGCAGGAAGCCACTAGAGAGAGCTTTCTTAAACAGTCACTCTTGTAGAGAATCTCTAATAGCGATAAAAGGAAACTGAATGCAGCGGAAGGTGGGCGACTCCTGCGGAAATAACATGAGCTGAAGGCCCCGCAGGAGCGAAGCGACGAGGAGACTGAAGCCATGTCCGCGGAAAGCGTCCCACCTGGAGCGAAATGAGAAAAGGCTATCGAGAGTTTCTCGACAGCCTGAGGTATTGGAATGAACTCATTCCAATACCTCTTTTTGTTTTACCGTATTGATTTAAGATCTTTATGTAATAAGCATAAAGTATAATCTATAAAAACCTTTTAAATTCACGCGTATTGAGTTTTTGCCGTTTGTTCCATCCACTGCTGGAAGTTGGCAGCCACTAAGTCTAAAAATGCGATAGTTGCTTCATCCGTAATATCTCCTGCTTCGTCCATTTTTGTATGAACGGCGCCGACATATACTTCATTGGCCATAAGAACTGGAGACTGCAGCCCTGCTGCAAACAAAATGTCGCGTAAATGGGCCTGTGCTTTTACTGTGCCAAGGTTCCCCATTGAAGCTCCCATAATCCAAGACGGCTTGCCGATCATCACTTTTTCAACGCGCGATAACCAGTCAATGGCGTTGCCAAGTACACCGGGAATTGTTGCGTTATATTCAGGTGTGACCCAAAGTACAGCGTCTGCAGCTTTGACTCTTAATTTGAAATCCGTTACTGCTTCCGGCGGGTTGTTTTCGATATCTTGGTTGTATAAAGGCAAACCCGATAGATCTAAAATCTCCAGATCAAATTTGTCTGCGTATCTTTTTTGTACGTACTTCGCCAATTTTTTATTATAAGAATCTTCACGAACACTGCCTACAATTGCCACTACTTTCATTTCCGTCCACGTCCTTTAGTTAGTTATAATGAAAAATGGTTCCAATTACATTATGATGTATATATAGCGTTAATGTAAGTAGGCACAAAAATGTTTCATAGTATCAAAAAAGGTACTTAGAAGGAAGTGAAGTAGTTGAAAGAAAAAATCAATCCCGAACAATGTCAGGTAGTAAGTTCCCTCAATACCCTTCTCGGGAAATGGAAACCCATTATTCTGCAGCATTTATTAGCAGAAGGCACCCTTCGGTTCAATGAGCTGAAAAAACGCATACCTGATATTACACAAAGAATGCTGACGCTTCATCTGCGTGAATTAGAAGCGCAAGACTTGATCAAGCGTGTTGTGTATCCGCAAGTTCCGCCAAAAGTAGAATACTCATTAACTGAGTACGGCAAAACGATTGAACCTCTTATGAACACTTTACATGACTGGGGAAAAAATCATCTGCAGCATATTGAAAACCTGAAAAAGCTGGATAAGCTGGATTAGTTGGATTAAGAAGGATAACATTTATTTCCGCTTCGCCCGCTTTGGGCAGGGCTTCCGCTGGAGAAAATTTCTAGAAAAGAGAAGGTCATTGAGAGCGCTTTTTGATGATTGTATACTTAGATATGGAGCTGTTTTGCGGAATATCAACAAGTAAAGATAGAGGAGATGAATCATATGAATGAAAAGAAGTTCCCGAAGGAAGCAATTCGTGTATTAAAAGAAACAAGCCGCACATTTTATATCCCGATCACTTTTTTACAAAAAGACTTAAAGCATTCGGTTGCATCCGCTTATTTAATCTTTCGGGCAATTGATGAAATCGAAGATCATGAAGAAACAGCCAACGAGGTAAAATATTCAATCCTCATGCAATTGAGTGAACTGTTCAAACATCCTTTCAATGAAGAGAAATATTTACAGATTCTGGAGCCGTTAAAAGAGGCAATGCCTGAAGTGACGCTTCGTCTGGGTGAGTGGATAGAGGCGTGCCCAGAGAACACGCTCGAAATCGTTATGGACTCGGCTAGTGAAATGGCCTTTGGCATGGCGAAATGGGCAAAAGCCAACTGGCAAATCCATACACGTGATGATTTAGATGACTATACATATTATGTAGCAGGGCTTGTTGGAGTTATGCTTTCAGAATTATGGGAGCTATGTGCCGGCGTCAAAACAGACCGGGACCTTGCCATCGGTTATGGACGCGGACTGCAGGCTGTCAATATTCTGCGCAATGAGCAGGAAGATTTAGAGGAACGCGGGGTAAGTTTCGTTCCGGATGGCTGGACCCGAGCAGAATTATTTGACTATGCGGATGAAAACTTAGCGAAAGCAGATGACTATATGAAGTCGCTCACTAAGCGAAGTATTCTATTGTTCTGCCGTCTACCACTGGCATTGGCCCATAAATCCTTAAAAGCGATGAAAGACGGACGTGAAAAAATAACACGTGCAGAAGTGGAACAAACCGTAGAAGAAATTCAGGTGGATTAGCAGGTAAAAACAAGAGGGTTTCTTAAAATCCTTCAGAAATTAAAAAAACCGTAGACAACTCCCATTTCTCGAGTCTGCCTACAGTTTGAGGGCCCTTTTAAAAGGGTCCTTTTTTGCATTAAGATTGGGCGAATTCTTTTATCGGTTCTTCCGGAATAAATCCGAGCGAGCGATTTGCTTCCTTGCCGTCTTTAATCAAAATTAAAGTCGGGAGGCTTTGGACACCGAATTGTTTAACCAGTTCCGGCGCTTTATCGACGTCCACCTTATAAAAATCAACTGAATCAAGTTGTTCAGCTACGCTTGAGACCACCGGCCCCAAAAAACGGCAGCTTGGTCACCAGTCTGCTGTAAAATCAAGGACAAACGGTTTATTGGCGTTTTTCACCAGTGTATTATATTCTTCTGTGGTAATGGATTTAACCATATTCAATCCCCCTCTTAGTAGCTCTTTATCGGTACTTGTCCAGTGTAAAGGCTGGCGTTTTTCCCATCAAACTATCTGCTCTCGGGATGGCAGCAGAAAATCTTTCCCCAAATTTTATTGGCTTAAGGCTTGATCAATTTCCCAATCTCATCCGGCAGAAACTGCTGATCCCATGGATGCCATAGCCATTGCTCGTTTTCTTTGTAAAGATAAAAGGAATGGGCCAATTTTGCATCGGTGTATAATACCATTTGATAGATATCCGGGTCCTGTTGCTCCGCCTTTCCTTCCGGCGGCGGAGGTATATAAGCTTCAGTCAAAAGTCTTTTAAATTCTTCAAGTTCTCCTGCACCGGTAATGCGGTTTAACAGTTCCGGGACATTTTCTCCTGTGTAAATTTCGATACTCTTTACCCGCTCCAAATCCACGTCTTTGAAATGGTGCGGAAAGTCTTTCCCTGCCTGTTCTTCCACGTATAGGCGATAGCCATTCACTTCATGCTCATCTGCTACAGCCAGCAACTCCGGCAAGCCGTTGACTTTAAAAAGATCGGTGCCTTTTTCCCAAAAAGCCGCATCGCCGTTTTTGACTTGATAATTGGGGTTGCTGATGTTATCTGCCACTTTAAAATTTACTTCCCCTGTCTTTTTTCCAATACCGCTCTCCTCGTTGATGACTGCAGAGTCTACCGAAGTGTAATGCTTGCCTTCAAATTGAATAAAGTCCACCCAATCGATGACCGTATGTGATTGGCAAGCCGCTAAACTGAGGCAAACCAATGCCAGGATTACTAGTCTTTTCATAGATTTGCCTCCATTGATTACGCTTTATGGAGTAGACGCTTCCAGGAAATAATTGGTTACAGCAAAAAGAACTTTTTCAAAGAGCAGACATCTCGGTCAGCTCCCGCAATTGCCTTATTCTCTCAGCATCGCTTCGACAATCGCTTCCACATGGATTTCTGTTGTATTCATCTGCGGAATAGCCGAATCTTCCGGTTTGATCAGCATCGGCAGTTCCGTGCAGCCGAGTATGACTCCCTGGATACCGTTCTGCTCTGCCATCCTGGACACAATTTTTAGAAACGCGTCTTTCGTTTCAGGTTCAACGATTCCTTTTTCCAGTTCTTCTACGATTTTCTCATGAATGAAATCCTGCTCCTGCTGATTCGGCACCACGATTTCTTTTTGGGCAGCAGCAAATATTTGCGGAAAAAAATCATTTTCCATCGTGAATTTAGTGCCCAGCAGACCAATTTTCTCCAACTTCATTTTGTCAGCGGTACGGGCTGTTTCTTCTACAATGCTGATTAGCGGAATCCCGACTTCTTTCTGCACTTCCTCAAATACGATATGTGCCGTATTAGCGGTCAATACCGCGTACTCAGCTCCCGCTTTTTCGAGGGCTAGCACAGCCAATGCCAAATAATCGGTGAGATCTTCTGTCTTCCCTTTTTCCAGCAGCTCAAAAATTTTATACATATTGATGCTATTGATCAGGAATTCGGGCAGTTCTTCATTATTCCCTGTCTTTTCCTGATACTTGGCGATAATCGCCTGATAATAATCGACAGTCGATTCCGGACCTGTCCCTCCAATAAGGCCTAATTTTCGCATAAGGCGTCTCTCCTTTGATAATCAAAATCCATTTAACCCCTACTATACCCATTATCCCAACTGCTTTAATCTCTTTTCTGTTTTCATGCAATCAAAAAAGCCTTCCACAGAAATGGAAAGCTTCTGAAATCAGTTTTTTGCAGCTGCAGGAAAATATCGGCCCTTTAGGCGGGTGGAGATGATTTCCAGGACAATCGCGAAAATGAGGATCATATACGTAATCATTCCGACTTCACGCAAGTCAAAATAAAACCCTGATGCCATGAACAATTCAAAACCAATTCCCCCTGCTCCTGCGGCGGCCCCCATTGCCACAGCGACTGAAAAGTTGATTTCAAAGCGAAGGAAAGTCCAGGACAATAGATAAGTAAAAGTCGAAGGCAGAACAGCGTGCACGACAATATGCCACCAGTTAGCACCCGTTGCTCGAAGTGCTTCGATAATGCCTTTGTCCACTTCTTCAAAAGCTTCCGAAAAGGCTTTTACCAAGTAAGCGATGGAATGGAACAGCATACCGAGCACTGCCGCTTCACTGCCAAGTCCTGCGGCAATGGCAAAAATCAGCACCCATAGGACTGTCGGCACTGCCCGGATAAACGCCACCACAATTCGCACCGATTTTGAAACCCAGGCTTTCGATAAGTTCGTAGCCGCCATCAAAGCCAGGAAAAAAGCGATTCCCGCTCCCAGGATGGTGGACAAAAAGGCGAGGCCCAGCGTGATGCCGACTTGATAGAATGCCTCTCCCCATGTGAAATGGGTGAGTGCGGGTTCAAGGAACATCGTTTTTAAGTTATAGATCGTTTCCGGGATCGCTTTTGCCAAATCCAGGCCCGTATAGTCAAAGAACAAAAAAGCCAAAACCGTTAAAGCTGCGAGTGCTGCTATTGTCCAGGCAATCAGCTTTTCTGAAGGGCTGCCGGATTTGATGGAAATTCGGCCATCCGCTGTTCGTTTTATGTATGTGCTTGCTTCCATTACAGAATCACCTTCCGGATATGGTTTGATATCAGTTCAATCAAGATGACTGCCAGCACAATGCTGAAAGTAACAAGGGCAACCGCATTGTAGTTGAGCGTTTTATAGTACAGATCGAACGTATAACCGATGCCGGTGCCTGTTAAAATCCCTACCAGCGTCGCATTCCGGATATTGGTTTCAATCATGAACAAAATCCAGCTGATCATCTGGGGCAAACATTGAGGAAGCACGGCTTTAAAAACAATCTGGAAGTAAGTAGCTCCCGTTGCCCGCAGCGCTTCTACTGCACTTTGGCTGGTCTCATCAATCGATTCGATGAACGCCCGTGTCAGAAATCCAACCGATCCCACAAACAATGCCAAGTACCCGGTAACCGAGTTTTGCCCAAAGGACAACAGCAAAATTAAAGCCCAAGCAACTACCGGAATATTCCGTGAGACAGAAGCGACGAAACGTGCAAATACGCCGATGGCTTTGTTCGTTCCCGTGCTCTTAGAGCCCATCAGCCCTAAGAAAAACGCGACAATGGTTCCTGTTGTCGTTGCAGCTACAGACATCAGAATGGTTTCAATCAGTTTGTCTAAAATTGTCGGCAATCGTTCCAGTGATTCCTGTGTAATAAATAGATTGGAGAAAATCCAGCCCAATGCTTCAGGCAAGGTCGCAATGCCGTGAACGATATTAAAGCCGGTGATTGCGGAAGAAGCAATGGTCATTCCGATGATCAACAGGATAAAAAGAATGGTCTGCCCTTTCCGGCTGGTTTTCATATGTTTTTCATTCACTGTCATTGCTCCTTACACCGTAACCAGTTCCCTGATTTCCGGAATAGTTTGGGTTTTCGTTCCGTAGATGGCGTCCGTGTGATGTGTTTGCAACAGCTTGCTTGGTCCGTCAAAAACAATGCCGCCTTTGTTCAAACCGATTATACGGTCGGAATAGTTTCGCGCCACGTCTACTTGGTGTAAGTTGACAATACACGTAATGCCCAGTTCTTGTGTAATCGATTTTAAATGGTCCATAATGACTTTCGAAGCGTTTGGATCAAGCGATGCAATCGGTTCATCGCATAAAACGATTTTGGGCTCCTGAATCAGTGAACGTGCAATGCCGACCCGCTGCTGTTGGCCACCGCTCAACTGATCGCAGCGCTTATAGGCATGTTCTTCAATCCCCAGTTTTTCCAGCAGAAAGAAGGCATGTTCTTTTTCCTGTTCGGTGAATTTCCCGAAGATGCCTTGCAGCGTGGTTTTGTAGCCGAAGCGTCCGTGCAGGACATTTTCAATGACTGATAAACGCGGCACCAAATTGTAATGCTGAAAAATCATGCCGATATTCGTGCGTAGTTTCCGCAATTCCTTTTTGTTCAAAGCCCTTATATCCTGGCCATCAAAAAAGATTTTTCCTTCATCAATCTCAACCATCCGGTTGATGCAGCGGAGAAGTGTAGATTTCCCTGCCCCGGAAGGGCCAATGACCGATAAGAATTCTCCTGATTCCACTTCGAAGTTCAGGTTCTGCAGCACTTTTGTTTCGGAATTATAGGATTTACCAAGATTTTCGATTTGCAATAAAGACATTTTCATCCGCTCCTTTTTCAGCAAATTCAGTCATACAAAGCACATAGCGCTACAGCCGCATCCTTTGTTACCCATGGCTATTCTTTTGAAAGTTCACGGATTGGATTGAACCACTCATCTTCAACCGGCGCAAAGCGTTCTTTTGCTGATTTGAAGAATAGACCTGGTTCACCAGAATCTTCAGGGACAAAAATCTTTTCATTATTGGCGATTTCATCTGAAGTGAGCACTTCTTTTAATTTGTCGTAGTCTTGCTGCCCAAGAACTTCCATATTAGCTGCGAATGGTGCATTCAATACCGGAGTAACTCCCATTAGGGCGAATTCGCTGCCAGTAACCGTATTGAAAGGCTCTGCTGCATCGTCTTTCACTTTGTAAACTGATCCTACTGTATTGGGTTCGCCTTCTGCCACTTCGACGTAGTTTTCTACGCAAGTGTCACAGAATGCCGCCACTTCAGAACTATCATTCAACAGGTTGACTGCCGATCCTTGATGCGAGTTTCCAAACAGTACTTGAGAGAAGAGCGGTCCGCCTTCCATTAAATCTTCCGGTTTCAAATCTTCATAGCCTGATTTCTTTGAAAAATGCTCAATGATTGTAGAAGAAGGAACTACAAATCCTGATGTTGAACTATTCGACACGAAAGACATGCTTTTCTGTTCCAAGGCATCCAATGAAAATTCTCCATCAGCTTTAAACTTGTCCTGATCGTCGACATTAACAGCGAGCCAGCTGTGATAAATAGCGTCGTCCAAAGTTCCGGATTCACCGGTAGGCACGACCAATGGTTCAACCGCATCGTTGCCGTTTTTCGCTTCGATATAGCCTTGTGCACCCATAAATGCCAAGTCCGCATTGTTGTTGACCAGCGTTTCAATGGCAATGGCGTAATCCGTTGTCAATTGATGTTCCACTTCTTTACCAGTCGCTTCTTCAATGACCCGGCCAATCTCGTCACGGGAAGACTTCATGTCTGTACCTGATTCGTTTGGATACCACACCACTTTGATAACATCATCCACTTCTGTTTTCCCTGCTTCTGCACTTCCATCCGAACATGCAGACAACAGTAAAGCCGCTCCCAAAAACATTGCCATTACCGAATTTTTCTTCTTCATGGTTAGTTAATTCTCCTTTTTAACTGATATGAGCAGGCGCTCCTGCTTCGCTTGTTTCATTAGAACATAATCCAGGGCGGAAGAATCATAATTTACAGGAACTTCATAGATTCTTAAAACTATTTACAGCTATGGGACTCACAATATCCCCTACATCGATTGGCGCACCAAATGCCCCGTGGTAATCCGTTCCGCCGGTCAGCACCAGCCCATATTCCTCAGCGAGCTTTTCCACTTTCTGGTGGTCTTCCGCTGAATGATCCGGATGGTTGCGTTCAATGCCGCCAAGGCCTGCCTCCATAAGCTCCGGAATCAGCTCGTAGGAATCGAGCTGGCCGGGATGGGCTACAACAGCAAGCCCGTCGTCCGCCTTGATTGCCTTTACCGCTTCCAGTGCATCGATATATTCAATATCGCCTGCCGCAGGGCCCTGCCCTTTAAACAAGCGCTTGTAAAGCTGCTGATATTCACTAGAAGAATATTCCGCAGCAGTCAGCTCTTTCATGATGTGCTGTTTGTAGACGGTTCTTGATGGAAGAGCCGAAACGAGGATTGCTTCCAGATCCAGTTCGAATCCGGCCGCTTTGATCTGTTCGATTTGCCAAAGCGAATGGCGGTGGCGCTTTTCTGATAACTTGTCGCAAAGCGGTTTTATATGCTTGGCTTCTGGATTGTAGTTATAGCCGAGAATATGCACTTTCCGGTTCCGCTTAAAGTCGTATGCCGATATCTCAATTCCCGGAATCGCTTTAATCCCGTATCCGGATGCCAGCACTTTGACTACAGGCCAGCCAGCTACTGTATCATGGTCAACAAAACTGATCGTTTTTACGCCGGAAGCTTTTGCCCGCTGCAATACATCCGCGACTGAATCTGAACCGTCGGAATAATGGCTATGAACGTGAAGGTCAGCTTTCAGCGCCAACACCCACTTTTTCTTCGGCCACTGTCAATGTTCTTGACTGCATATCGTATACTTTGTCGCACAGCCCTTCCATGAACTCGATATCATGGAAAATCCCTACCAGTGTCGTGCCGTTTCTCTTAAGCTTTTCAATGATTTCCCGCACTTTGATCTTCGATTGCTGGTCAAGGCTTGCCGTTGGCTCATCAAGCAGCAATAACCGCGGTTTCTTGACCGTTGCCATGGCGATGTTCAAGCGCAGCTTTTCTCCGCCGGAAAACGTATTCGGGTAGCTGTCCCAGAGCTTTGGATCCAGTTCAAAATGAGTCAGCGCTTTTTCTGCTTCCAGCTCGGCCAGTTCCTCACTTTCACCCATCTCAAGCAAGGCGTTTACCACCAGCTGGCGGCATGTTGTTCTTGGCATGACATTCAAAAACTGGGAGACGTAGCCGATTTCGTATTTGCGCAAATACAGCATCTGCCTTTCAGATATTTGAGAGAGATCAACTAACCCAAACTCTTCAGAGTTGTAAAGGATCCGCCCGGTATCCGGCAAATAAGTGCGGTAAATGCTTTTCAGAATGGTGGATTTCCCGCTGCCGCTTTTGCCGACGATGCCGATAAATTCGCCGGACTCTAATGAAAAGGAGATGTTTTCGATGGCCGGCATGGTTTTATTCAAATGATGGATGGTGAATCTCTTGCCGAATCCTGCTATTTCCAACATTGACATGGTATTGCCTCCTCTCGCTTTGAGTTATTTCACACGGTAATTGGTGGTCGTGATCAGCGTACCGTTGACCATTGTTGCGGTCAGCATCGGATAGCCGTCTTCCATGCGTTCAATCACCAGGATATCGGCTTTCTTGCCGACAGTTATTGATCCCAGTTCATGGTCCAACTGAACCGCTTTTGCCGGGTTCAACGTAACCATCATGAACATGTCATGCAAATCGTTGCCATATTTCTCATGAAGGTCAAAAACGGCATGCAGCAAGGCAGACGGATAATAATCGCTGCACAGGATGTCCATGCAGCCGTGCCCGATGGCTTCCGCTGCTGACAAGTTCCCGGAATGCGATCCGCCAAGCATGACGTTAGGTGCGCCTGCAATGGTGTAGAGTCCGAGCTGTTTCGCTTTCATCGCCACTTTCAGCGTGATTGGAAACTCACTGATTGTGGTTCCGAAGCTCTTCACCAAATCCAGTTTCTTGAAATCATCGTCATCATGGGACGCTACAGCAATGCCTTTTGCCAAAGCGATGTCCGCCACTTCCTTGATTTTTTCAGTTGTCAGATACTCCGTACTTTGGCGCTCGGCAATCAGAACATTGACGTCTGCATCGGAAATATCGCGGTATCCTTTTAAAGTATCCCGGTAGACTTCCAGATTGCGGTATTGTCCCTGCCCGGGCGTATGGTCCATGAACGACAGCAAATGGACCTTGCCGTCTTCGATATTTTTTACCAGCTGGCCGACTTCGTCGATATTGTCGATTTCAAAACGGGCATGGAGCCGGTGGCGGATCAGGTGCAGCCGGTTATGCGTCGCATCGATGGCGTCCACCATGCGCTGGATATTATGGGGATTGCGCATCGGTTTATGGGAAAATACATCTTCTTTGTAAAATGACAGCGAATGGAACATCGTCGTGATGCCGTGGCTGATCAGGATTTTTTCCGCTTCCCGCAGGCTGATGTCAAAATCCATCATGCTGGTTGGCCGGGGAGAGGCGATCGTTTCAATATAATCGGAGTGGATATCGATAAAACCCGGTGAAATAAAACCTCCGTTGGCATCAATCAATTGGGCATGCGGATAGTTTCTCACTTGCTGTTCAAGAATGATCTCTTGAATCGTCTCGCCTTCCACCACGACGGCGTGGCCTTCTAAAATTGTGGTTTCCGTTATGATTTTCCCATTATGGATAATATACAAAGTACCGAACCTCCTAAAGTAATGAATACACCAATTGTTGCGTATACGGATGCTGCGGATCTTCCAGCACTTGGTCCGTCAGCCCTTGTTCAATAATTTCGCCATTCAGCATGACCACAGTGCGGTCTGCAAGCATTCGGATCACAGCCAGATCATGGGAAACCACAACCATGCTGATACCTAAATCCCGCTGGATATTCTTGATCAAGTCCAGAACGTTGGCTTGCACTGACAGATCAAGCCCGGTAGTCACTTCATCCAAAAACAAGATGGGCGGATTGTTCGATAGAGCCTTCGCAATTTGTACGCGCTGCTGCATGCCGCCCGAGAAATTTCGCGGTTCTTCTTTCATGCGATGAAGCGGAATGTGGACATTTTCCAACAGCCTCTTACCCGTTTCTTCCATCTCCCCTACGCGGCGGCTGCCGGCGGCAATCAGCTTTTCGGCGATATTCCCGATAGAGGAGAAATCCATTTTCAGTCCATGGATCGGATTCTGGTATACCATGCCGAAATCGTGGTTACGGATGGCGCGTTTTTGCTGGGAAGATAAACCAAAGACATTTTTACCTGCAAGATGCGGCACATTGATATATGCCTCTCCTGACGTTACGTCAGTGTCGAAATAAAGGCATTGCATCATCGTTGACTTGCCGCTGCCGCTTTCCCCGACAACCCCCAGGATTTCACCGGCATATAAATCCAGTGACACATCGCGTACAGCATAAACCGTCCCGCAGGATGTGCAATAGTTTTTCTCTAATTGGCCAGCGTCTAAAGTGGCGCAGCGGGAACATCCCGGACCGAATTGTTTGCGCAGATTCCGCACTTGTAAAATCGGTGTTTCAGGCATAGGCGCTTTCCACCTCGGCTTTCTTGTTATTGTTCAGTTGCTCCATGCAGAAACTGGTGTCATTGCATTGATGAGTGGTTTGGCCGGTTTCCGGGTCCACCAGTTCATCCATGAACACATCTTGAGCGCCACAAAGATAGCACTGTATACCTTCAAACGATTCTATTTGGAATGGATAATCCTCGAAAGCGAGCGATGCAACATCTGTGTACGGAGGAACGGCATAGATTTTTTTCTCGCGTCCAGCACCAAGCAGAATCAACGCCTCCGACTGATGCATTTTCGGGTTGTCAAAGCGTGGAATCGGGCTCGGAGCCATCACATAGCGCCCATTGACATAAACCGGATGGTCTGCCGCTGTTGCGGTTTTTCCGTATTTCATAATCTGTTCAAACAGCATGAGCCATGCTCCACTGTAATCGTCTTCGGAATGCATCCGCTTTGTCATATATTCTCGGGCTTCGACCGGCCGGAGAGGTTCCGGCATCGGCACTTGCAGCACCAAAATCTGGTCTTTGGTCAATGGAACTTCCGGAATGCGATGGCGTGACTGGATCAAGTCCGCTTTTTCGGTTTGTTCCGTCACTTCGACTCCGGTTGTTTCCTGGACCAGCTTTTTAATGCTGACGGCGTTGACGGATTCATCGGCTCCCTGGTCAATCACTTTTAAAACATCCGTTTTGCCAATTAATGAAAGTGTCAGCTGAAGCCCTCCAGTTCCCCAGCCGCGTGCGATTGGCATCTCTCTTGAAGCAAACGGCACCTGGTAGCCGGGAATAGCGACGGCCTTTAAAGTGGCACGGCGGATTTCTTTTTTTGAGCCTTCATCAAAAAAGGCGAAATGTGTATTAGCTTTCAATCGGCTGCACTCCTTTCTTCACTTGCCGGATACTGTCGAGCTTGGATTGGAATGTCACGTAATGTGGCATTTTCAAATGGGAGATAAATCCGGTAGATTCTACTGAATCGATGTGCAATAAGACAAATTCTTCATCATGGGTCGGGAAATCAGCTTCTGTATGCTCCAGACATTGATCCAGAATACTCATGGCAATGGCTTTTGTCTCGTTTTGCCCGTAACAAATGCCGTAGCCGATTTCGAACTCCAAGTCGTCTTCATTGCGGTCGTTTTTCACTTTTACCGGCACAAACGATTCCACTTCGGTGATACGGATGTCACCGATGTAAAATTCGTCGCCGTGGTCCTGTTCTGCTTCATTCGGATGGTCCACGTAAATCGGCATTCTGCCGACACGTACTTCTCCGACATTCGGATGGACTTGGCCGTATCCTCGAAGTGATGCATAGCCAAGTGCCGTGACTGCTCCAGTCTGGCCGCGTGTCAGGATTTGCAGCCTTGCACTGCGGCTGGACGGAAATTGCAAACTTTTCTTGGTAACATCATCCGGTGCGGCATCGTTTTTTTCATAAATTTCAAACAAGCCTTCTTCTCGTAGGTAATCGACCACTTTCGGAAAATAAACCACTTCCTGAGCCGTTTCTGCGCTTTCCAATTGTTTTTTGTAATCGGTCAGCCATCTGCGGATTTCTCCTGGTTCTTCTTCCAGCAGATCGAAATCGAGCAAACGGTGAGTATAGTCATGCGTTGCTCCAAGGAGCTGGCCGCCCGGAATATCCTTGAAGCTTGCAGAAATTCTCCGTTCGACAAACATCGATTCCGTCTCGACTGTCCGGCTATAATATTGGCGCGGCAAAGTGGAACGGTGGGCACGCATCAAAAATACGGCTTCTTCCATGCTGCCTTCTGCCTGTTTAATCGCCAGCGCAGCCAATTCAGGCGAATACAAGCTCGCTTCTGACATTACCTGGTCGATCATGCCACGCATGGAAGATAGAATCACTTTAATCTCCAATATCTCTTCGTCTTTCAGGCGCTCATATTTCAAGCGGTTAATGGAAGCTTCAATTGCATGAGTACCGCCCTTTACAGGTACATAGCCCATTTACTCCACCTCCGTCATAATTACTCGAGTTGTCCGGGGAATGCAGACAATACCAGAATCGTCATCCACAAAGATCAAGTCGATGCCCATCGGATATTCCTTGATCCGGCTGCTGCGGGCTTTCCAAAAAGACTCCAGCATTCCGGCATGGAGGCTGGCATGGCTTTCGATGCCCGGTCCTGATAAACTCAAGTTTCCTTCTTCAGCCAGCCCTTCGCTTTCGATAATCCATGTTGAAGATAGCTGGGGATCGATCAGGCTGCCAATCTTGCATTGCCGCATTGCCTGAAGCACATCTTCTTTGCTGGCGTTTTTTAGAATGATAACAAAATCTGCTTCTTCAATCGGTGCATATCTAGCTGAAGTATATTCAGAAATTTTCTCGATCAGCTTTTGCTGATTTCCCGGTAAGATGTGGAACGTGACTTCCGCATCCAGTACTGTCATTGCACACAGCATCGTTGATTTTTTGCAAGGCAGCTCATAGTCCAGCTGTTTTGCTTCCTCCAGAACGGAAATGGTGCCTGGCCGTGACATGCTATGTAAAATTTTTCGGTAAACTTGCTGCAAATCGTGTATTTGATCAATCGCCATTTTATCTCTCCTGAACTTGTAATGTAGTTTGTCGGATTAAACTTCCATTGTTTCAAAACTGACTTTCGTCTCAAACAGCTCTGCCTGTTCACGCGATTTTGCTTGCGCTATGTCTTTTTCCATTTCCAATAGAGGGTGCTGCCATTCGGCTGTTTCAGGCAAATCCGCTTTATAAGCAGCGTCAATAATTGCAAGGTTCCGGGCCAGCTCTTCTTTCATGCCTGCGACGATGCCGATGCCAATCTGGCCGCCGATTTCCACTTTCGCTTCGGTGACAAGAACTTCACCGATATAGAACAGGGAGTTTTTTGCCGATTCCCTCATTTTAATCATGGTCATTCCATATTGCGGAGCAGAGATTTCCCGGCATTCATATTTCTTTGCAATCGTTTCTGCAAATCCCCTGGCCAGCTGCTCATTTCCTTGAATCAGAATTTCAGTTCTTCTGCGTCTTTTCATATTCGCTGCCTCCTTCGCTGTAAACTCATCGTAACTTGTCGCCAAGTTGCTGTGTTTTAAGGTACGGTAAAGCTTGTGTAAAGCATCTTCACAATAAGAAAAGTGGAAGCGCCGGGGTAGATTCGACGGGCATAAGACAGACCAGCGAAGTGGCGGTCTTTGCCACACAGCTGGGTTGGCTTATGACTCTAGAATCTGGGCGCTGAAGTCTGGACAATAAGAAAAGTGGAAGCTAGAAATCTCTACTTTTTAAAAAAGAAAAAAGCAGGCGACAGAGAAACTCTGTCGCCTGCTTGGCTTAATCCATTGTGATATCGTATTTAAACTTATCACTGCGGTATAGGATTTTCGTATGCTCTAATATATTCCCTTCCTTGGCATCGACACAATCACTTTCCACTACAATGAGCGGCACCAGGCTTTTACAGGACAGGAGCTGCTGTTCTTTTGAAGACGGGAAAGTAATGCTTAAAAGAGACTTTCGGCTGGCAAATTCCGTATAGCCAAGCTTTCGATAATAGGCGAACATGGAACCGATTTGACGGCCATCTTCCCCGATGTCCGGAAACATCGCTTCATTGACATATGAACTGTGGATGGCAATCGGCTCGCCGTCAAGCAGCCGCAGACGGGAAATTTTATAAACTGTACCGTTTTCCGGCGCATTTAAAATTCTATAGATCCGTGCGTCAAAACCGATTTTTTCGCAATTGATGTTGCGCGTCTCCAAATTATAGCCTGCTTGTTTCATTTTTTCCGTAAAGCTCGTTTTAGCCGTTAAGTGCAATTGGATTTGCAACGACTCTTCTTTCAAATACCGTCCTTTGCCTTGCTTCGAATAAATATAGCCCCGTTCCTCGAGCTTTAACAAAGCATTTCGAACAGTCATGCGGGGTACCCCATATTTTTCGGCAAGCTCATTTTCCGAAGGCAATTTTTCACCGGATTTAAAAGCTTTAGAGGTGATTTTCTGCATTAAATCATCCAGTATTAATGTTTCTTTATCTTCAGAGATGATAGCTCCTCCTTTTGCTGGCAGCTTTCTTTTACTAGTTATAATACCATTGCTATCGCATTATAGGATAAGCCTCTTTTTATAGAAGCAATAAATTGATTTCCACCTCGCTCAATAAGCACTTGTTATATTGCAGAAATGAGATTCCCTCTATAAAACTTCACACAAAAAAGGAGGAACCGAAGTCCCTCCTCTAATTGCTTATCCCTGATGGGTCGGCCGGACAATCACTTCGTTGACCGCTACGCCTTCCGGCTGTGAGGCTGCATAATAAACGGCGTTTGCCACATCTTCACTCGTCAGTGAAGGAATATTCGGATCTTCGAATCTCGGCTTGATGTCGGGGTCGGTAATAAAAGACGCCAGCTCTGTCTGAACGACTCCCGGTGAAATGCTGGTAGTCTTGATATTGGTTTGTGCCAGTTCTTTGCTCAAGCCTTCCATAAAGATGCGGGCTGCGAATTTCGTACCGCAATAAACTGTTCCAGAAGGAAATACCCCGTGTCCTGCAACAGAAGCGGTGGTGATAATATGGCCGCTGTTGCGCTCCTGCATATGCGGCAGGACAGCCGCGATGCCGTACAGCACGCCTTTTACATTCACATCAACCATGCGGTCCCATTCATCTATTTTCAGCTTGTCCATGAACGACAAGGGCATGAGCCCCGCGTTGTTGAACATGACGTCGATTTGCCCGAATGTATCGATTGCAAATTCCGCCAGTTCCTCAACTTCCTGGTAGGAAGTAACGTCCGTCACTTTAATTACCGCTTCACCGCCTTCTAGCTCAATCGCTTCTTTCAGCTTCTGAAGCCGGTTTTCGCGCCTTGCAGCGAGCACGACTTTACTGCCTTCGCGTGCAAACTTTTTTGCTGTAGCTTCACCGATTCCACTTGAAGCACCTGTAATGACAATGACTTTTCCTTTAACAGTAGACATAGGTTTCCTCCTTCATAAGTACCCAGCGATTTTGCAGTTCTATCCCGTCTTAACAGCCAACAAGGATAAAGAAAGTCTTCATTAAGTAAATTTTTCACTTTGTTCTGTAGCCGCATATTTTCCCTTTGTTCAGCATCTTTTCAGGATTGTCTGGCAGTAGTTTAAGTTCTATATTGTTTCCTTCGCCGCACACTTTCTATTTTCCTGCTTTGTTCAATCTTCTGCCGGCATGCGGGCTTTATCTCAAGGAAGAAACCATAAAAAAGCAAACAGCTGAATTCCAGCCGTCTGCTTTTTAAAAATTAGATTCACTTTGCAATTATTGTGCTGTATATCCACCGTCAACCATTACCGTGCTGCCTGTTACAAAATCATTTTCACACAGGAAGATGATCGCATGCGCCACTTCTTCCGGGCGCCCTAAGCGTCCAATCGGATGTTTCGCTACTGCTTTGGCATAAAGTTCGGGTTTTAAGGTATTTCGATTTGACATCCCCGTCTCAATATAGCCAGGGCTTACCGCATTTACGCGAATGTTTTTGTCTGCATATTTGAGGGCCAACGATTTTGTCATTAAATTGACGGCGCCTTTAGAAGCGGTAACCGCAAAAGCATTCGCTTCTCCCACGCTTCCCAATATGGATGCCGTATTGACAATGACACCGCCTCCGGTTTTCAGCATTTCGCGGATGGCGTGTTTTGATCCAAAAAAGACCCCGTCTTGATTGACCGAAATTACTTTCCGGTAATCTTCGTAAGAAAGCTCATGCGTTTCACTGAGTGCGCGAACTCCTGCATTATTGACCATAATATCAATCCGGCCAAACTGTTTGACAGTTTCTGCTACAAGGTTGGCAACGGAATCTTCTTGGGAAGCGTCGAATTCAATAAATACAACCTCTGCTCCAGTGCCTTTAAATTGCTTGGCAGCCGCTTCTCCGCCTTCCACATTAATGTCAGCGACGACTACTTTAGCTCCTTTGTCCAGCAGCGCTTTAGCAGCAGCTAAGCCGATGCCTGATGCAGCGCCAGTGACCACTGCCACTTTCCCTGTCAATTCCATTTAAATTGCCTCCTTGTATTGGATATACTTCTCCAAACAATTATAGCAATTGATATCAGAAAATTCTAATATCTTAATCATTAATATATAAAAGGATTTCCAGTTTGTTCCCTATAGAAAATCCTGTTTCCGCAATTTCATCCAATCAATTTAGTTTGCACCTTTTCTAAGCAATGGTTAAGCAAAGCTTCTGTTTCTTTTGTGCTGCGCATTTCCCGGTCCTGCATCAGCACCTGTATTTTCTCAATCATTTTCCGGCCTAGCCCTTCGCCTCGGAATGACGGAAGCACTGAAATATGATGGACTGTGAAATAAGTATCGGCCACTTCCACTCCGATCAGTCCTATATAGTCTTCCTCATTTTTCAGCAAGTACAATTGCCAATCCGGATCTTCCGCATAACGTGTGATGGTCTGGCATAAACTTTTCAGGTTTCTCTCTTGTGGCATGAAGGACAATAAACCCATCGCAATCTTTTGGCATGATTTCTTGTATCTGACTAACATAAGCCCATCCTCGCTTCATTCTTATTTCTTGTCCGTGTTATTTTTCAATTCATATAAACTTTCCCATCCAGTTGCTCAATGACTTCCAATGCCGCTGAAAGGCGCTCCGCAAAATCCTCAGGGCGCTCTTTCGATTCCAGGTGCACACAGACAATATTCGGATTTGATATCAAACGCTGTTGAAAGTCTGTCGGCAATGGAATCGGGTACTCTCTAAAATTGAAGGAGAAGCATGGAAATTCTTCAGGCAGCAGGTAGATTTCCGCTTTGTTGTGGGCTGTGCCATCTTCTTTTAGATTAGTAAAAGAAATATCCAAATCCAAGGTGCAGCTGAAGAATGAAGTATTAGCATGAATCACCAGTGTTCTCTTCTTATTGACGATACATCCCCCATGCTGCAGCTCGACTTCCGATTTCATCAGCATGCCCACTTTTTCCGCCACTTGTTCCAATCGCTCCATCTTAATTCTCCCCTTCCGTCTTTATTTAATGCTGCTTCGTTTTTAACCGAATAAAGTCGTTTGAACAGATACACAATGAGAACAATCTTTGTAATTTTTCTCTTGTATAAGCTGCTTTACGTAATTGGGGCAGTTCGTAAATTCCCTGCTTGTAATCGGCGTGCCTACAAAACCACAGCGATCCCCCGCAAACTTTTGCTGATGAATGCTTTTTTTGTTGTGATCAATAAAATACTTCATTCATTCCGCTCCTTTTACCGGTTAAAACATACAAAAAACGCCGAAAAGAATGGTTCAATTCTTTTCGGCGTTGTTTTCAGCTCTATCGTCTGAAACATCCAACCATGTGTATTTAATTTTTTTATAAATAAGCGCACAGCTTTTAAGTTTTATTCAGCCCAGAAACGCTAGTGTTTTCTGATTACTTACATCCTACAGCGCGCTCGTGTAAATGTAAAATCTTTTGGCCTACTTCATTCTCCCAAATTTAACATATTGATAAAAAAATGATTTCCGGAAATGCAGATACTTTATTATACCCGCCTCTATTTTGGGCTAAACCAATGAGCAGAAATGCAGGCAGCCAACGCAAACTTTTTTTTCAATGAATTTCAACCCTCAGCCAGCCTCTGACACTATTGATAAACCACACTGCTTCGAAATCCCGTAAATCTTTTTTATGAATTACTTTTTCTTCGATTTCCTCCCGGTCCAGCAAATATTGCCGGAATGTTCCCGGTAATAAGCCACAGCTTACTGGAGGCGTAAAGAACTTCCCTGCTTTTTCAAACACTGCATTGCCGATTGTAAATTCGGTCAGCTCTTCTTTTTCATTCCATAATAATACTGAAAAAATATGATTTCCACTACTTTTTTGCTCATCGTACATTTTTCTATAAGTGGTTTTATGGAATAGGAAAGGATTCGTGCTGTTTATCGGAGAAGCCGCCAGCACACAGTTGACCGGTTCCTCTATTGGCGCCGTTTCTTGGGCTTCTCCGGAAACAGTCCCTGCTTTATCCATCAACAGCCTTACTTTAAAAATGCCCTTCGGATGCTCTTTCGCTAAACTCTCCAGCGCTCGCTCGACTTGGCCGCTATTTCCCGGGAAATTAAAATAATGGGAAGAATCCTTCAGCCGATTTAAATGATAAGACAGCAGCGGATACTTTCCATCTTCCAGTTTTAGTGACTCCAACAGATCAAAATCTGGCCGCCTTGCTGTCAGCACTTGCGCTTTTGTATACAGTTCCTGATACTCGCCTTCCGAAGTCGAGTCCCATGTTATGCCTCCGCCAACTCCGTAATGGGCGGTTTTCTCTTCTGCATCAACGATGACTGTTCGGATAGGAACATTGAAGACCGCATTTTTTTCAGGCGTGATAAAGCCGATTGCCCCGCAATACACTTCTCGAGGGGAATGCTCGAGTGCTGCGATTGTTTTCATGGTGCTGATTTTTGGAGCTCCGGTGATGGAACCACATGGAAATAATGCCTGGAACCAGGCCAGCACTGTTGCCTCAGAATCCAGTTCCGCTTCCACAGTTGATGTCAGCTGAAGAACTGTCGGATACGTCTCCACCTCGAACAGTTTTGCAGCAGTGACGGTTCCCGGTTTGGCCAGTCGGCTGAGGTCATTGCGAAGCAAATCGACGATCATTAGATTTTCTGCCCGTTCTTTTTCAGAAGCCAGCAGCCGGTCCGTGTTTGCTTCATCCTCTGATGTATTCCGGCCTCTTGGCGCTGTGCCTTTCATCGGTTTGGTCGTCAGTTTTCCATCTTTCACCCGGAAGAACAATTCAGGGGAAGCGGAAAGGATCCGGTACTTGCCCAAGTTCAAATAAGCGCTGTAGCCGGCTTGCTGATTTCTCGCTAATTGGCGATAAAACGACCGGTCGCTTCCGGTAAAGTTTGCATGGAGCCTGTCGGTATAATTCACTTGATACGTATGTCCTTCTTCAATGGCGTCTTTAATCCGCTCTATGCCGTTTTTGTACTGCTCTATTGAACTGGCGATTTTCCAGTCCGACACTTGGTACGGCTCTTCTTGAAGCTCTTGTTCAGGAGAAACAGGCTGCTCAAAAATACCGAACCAGACAAGCGGCATTTTTGCTCCTGCCTGTACCTTCATTTCCGGGTGAAACGCAGGTGCTGCTTCGTAAGCTACATAACCGGCTGCATAAAAGCCTTCTTGGACAGCCTGTTCCACACTTTCCATGATTGCGGACACTTCTTCTATCTTGACTGTCTCCAGCACTTTTATCGGATTTTGGAATGCAATCGGCTCAACTTTGCCGCTGTCATTTTGAAACTCAAACATTAGGTAAGGGTTTGTCATTGCGCCATCCTCCTTGCCTGTTTGCTCTTCCATGCCCGTGCATCTTCATAGCAATTTTTCAGCATCTGAAATCCATCGGTTGTTAAAATCGATTCCGGATGAAATTGGATCCCGGTTACCGGCAGTATTTTATGCTGTACCCCCATAACTACACCGTCTTCTGTTTCAGCAGTGACCTGAAGGCAATCCGGCATTGCCGCTTTATCCGCAATCAAGGAATGATAGCGCGTCACGTTTGCCGGAGAAGCAATTCCCTCAAATATACCTTTGCCGTTATGCGCCATTAATGAAACTTTTCCATGCATCGGCTGTTTTCCTTTGATGATGCGGCCGCCAAAATGTTCAACAATGGTCTGATGGCCGAGGCAAACACCTAAAATCGGAAAATCACAGCTGAGCGAAAGCAGAATTTCCTTGGTTGCCCCTGACTGTACAGGACGGCCCGGTCCTGGTGACAAGACAATCAAATCAGGAGATAGTCCTTTTACTTCTTGGGCCGTGATTTGTTCATTTTGAAAGACAGCAACGTCAGAATCGAACTGTTCCAGGTAATGGACCAGATTATAAGTAAACGAATCTTGGTTATCGATGATGACGATCATAGGTGCACCTCTTTATTCGAAATCTATTAGTTGGTTTTTATTATACTTGGTTGCGCTGCAGCTGTGTGATTTACGCAATAAAAACCGCATCTCTCCTGCTGATTTTCTGCAAAATAAGCCCAGCCATACCATGGCTGGGCTTTGAGCTTGTAGACAAAAGAATATACGTTCAACCAAGTGAATAACTATCAAAAACAAGGTTCTCTCCTCGGTTCCTGCGCTTCAACCGGACGCTTTCCGCGGGCTCGCGCCGCAGGAGACGCCGGTTTCCGCTGCGGAACCTGAAGTGAAGTGAAAACCGGATACCGCTTCTCCTCACTCGCTTGAAAAGCAGCATCCTGGCTGGAAGGGATTCCTTGAAGTAACGCGACACCCCCAACCGATCCGGCCACGAGACTCCTGTGGGACCAGCACGAGCCGAAGACCCTGGACTGAGCGAAGCGAAGGAAGCGGCTGAGGCCGTGCCCACGGAAAGCGAAGTGGCCGGACCGGTTGGGGTTAATACCGTCTTATTCATTTCAAGCAACTTTATCTACAGTTTGTAAGCCCAGCCATACCATGGCTGGGCTTATTTTATTTTAATTAGTGTTCATAAGACGAGCTATTAGCCGCTGCAAGCGCTTGGCCGATTTGTTCCGCTGCTTCTTGCAGCAGCGGAAGGAATTCTTCGCGCAATACGTCTTCACTGATGCGGCCGGCATGCACGGAACAGTTCATGGCGGCGATGACTTTTCCGTGTGCGTTCCGGATTGGCACCGCGATGGAACGCAGCCCTTCTTCAAACTGCTGATCTACACCGCCCCAATTTTTCTGACGCACTTCTTCCAGTACTTTAAGGAGCTCTTCCTTATCTGTGATGGTTTTGTCGGTGTATTTTTCGAAGTCCATTTTTTCCAGATAAGCTTCCAGCTCTTTCTGCGGCAAATTGGCGAGAAGTACATGCCCCATTGAGGTCGCATAAGCTGGAAGCCGCGAGCCGACGCCCAGGTTGATTGACATGATGCGTTTCGTTGATACACGGGCTACGTATAGGATATGCATGTCGTCCAATATCGAAATGGAACACGATTCCCCTGTCTGATCTACAAAGTTCTTCAGAAAAGGATGCGCAATGCTCCAGCTGTTATTGGAAGACAAGTAGGCATATCCCAATGATAAAGTCCGGGCAGTTAATGAATAGCTTCCATTTTTCGATTCCGCAAAGCCTAAAGCTTCAAGCGTCAATAGGATTCTCCGGGCTGCAGGTCTGCTAAGCCCTGTTTTTTTGGCTGCATCGCTGACCGTCATCGAAGAATTGTGCTGGGAAAAAGCTTGTATGACTTGCAGTCCCCGCTCCAGCGACTGAATGTGGTCACCCGATTTTTTAAAATTGTCTAACTCTTTTGTTGACAATTGCTTTACCTCCTGTGTAAGATGAAATTGTACGAATAACGAATTATTGTACGTATATCGTACAATAATCTTATTGGCATTGCAAACGTTTTGCCCTTTCTGTTTTTTTATGATTCATGAATGCGTTTACATTACTTGATTTCAAAATGAATAAAAACCAACCTTGCATTACCATACTATCTATTAGGGGGAATCCGCATGACAGAAAAAGCAGTGAAAAACGAACGTGTACTATCAGCCTATGAAGGCTTTGTGAAACACCTTAAAAACTTTTTGGATGAGCAGCAATTCAATCACGAAGAGTACACAAACTTTGTAAAATGGGCTGACCGCCTTGGACGCAGCGGAGAAATCCCTTTGTTCTTGGACGTATTTGTAGAAACCCATGTACTGGAAGCGAAATACAAAAATTCTCCAGGTACTGAACCTTCTCTTCTTGGGCCATATTACGTAGAAAACCCACCAATGCTTGAAGAAGCACCATTCGTTATACCGCAGCGCGAAAACGAACCAGGTGATAAGCTGGTATTCTTCGGAAATGTCAGTTCCGTAACTGGACCTCTTAAGAACACGAAAGTGGAATGGTGGCAGGACGATGCAGATGGCTTGTATTCAAACTTTGATTCAACTGCACCGGACTTCAACCTCCGCGGCCAGTTCCATACAGATGAAAACGGCGATTTCGAAGTGCATTCAATCGTGCCGATCCCTTACCAGATCCCGACTAGCGGGCCGACTGGCGAGTTTACTTTCGCAGCCGGGTACCATGCTTACCGTCCTGCACATATCCATATCAAATTTGAACACGAAGGCCATGAAACATTGATCACACAAGTATTCTTCGAAGGTGACGAATGGCTGGAAACAGATGTTGCCGGCGGCGTGCGTTCTACTTTGCTGACAAAATTGATCGATAAAGGCGACCACAAGGAAGCATCTCTGAACTTTGTCATGAGAACTGAATAAGTAATAATCCTATGGCTGTCGAGGAAATCTTGGCAGCTTCTTCTTATGGTACTGCTAATTTTTGAATTGGGGTGGAATAGATGGAATTGTATAAAGTGAACGTCAATGGAAATGATATTCAAGTAGCTGATTATCCAGGAGAAAAAGGTCCGATCATCGCGATTCACGGACTGACTGGCACTCATAAAAACATGCATTATTACGCGGAAAAGCTGAAAGGCGAATACCGTTTTATCGCTGTGGACCTTCGGGGGCGCGGAAACAGTGCGGAAACCGATCCCGATACTTCCATTTTCAAACATGCAGAAGATATACTCGGACTGATTAAAGAACTCAAGCTCGAAAACCCGATTTTGCTGGGCTATTCGATGGGCGGATTCATCTCCGCAATTGTCGCAAGCCGCTTGAAATCCATAAAAGCACTGATTTTATTGGACGGAGCCGCTAAGACTTCAGAACACCAGCGCGGCATTATCCAGCCTTCTCTTGGCCGCATCAGCCGCCATTTCGACTCTAAGGAACATTATGCAGAAGAAATCAGGAAAATCTATGCGAACCTCGGAATTGAATGGACGGATGTTTTGCAGGAAACGGCTGAATACGAAGTCGGACCAGCCGGCGACCATTGGGAAAACAAAGCCGATGAGTCACGGATTGTCGCTGATTTCGAAAGCTTCTATACATTTGATCCGGCACAGATCGGCAAGGATATTGAGTGCCCGACATTGCTTGTATATGCCGAAGGGAACATCGGCTCCATGCCGCCACTGTTCTATTTGGACGATTACAAAGAAACGCAAGATTCAATCAATCAAATCAAAACAGTCGTTTCTGATTGCAATCATTACACGATGGTATTTGAACAACGGGATGATATTCAAAAAGAGATGGATGCTTTTCTGAATAAAATCTAAACACTGCTGCACATCCAGCAAACTTAAATAATTTTTTCTAGGAGTGAAATTATGAGCAAAGCATTAGAATATTTCAAAGAAGTTTATGACGTCGTTCCGGGCTGGGTGCAGAAAATGCACGATTACAGCCCTGAAGTCCTGGATAAATATACGGGCATCCGCGGAGAAATCATGCAGGACGGTTCGTTGTCACGCAAAGAAAAAGACGCGTTGATCGCCAGCATGAATGCTGCCCGCCTGTACTCACGAAGCATGATGTTCCATACGAAAGGCGCCATCGATTTCGGCTATTCCGTACCCGAATTGATTGAATTTTTCCTTACCGCTTACCTTTATAAAGGCGAGGCGGCACTGAAAAAAGCGTTTGAAGCAGTTCCGTATGCTTTGGAATTGAGCGGCAAAACCATCGTTCTTCCGGAAGTGACTCCTGAAACGGCTGACGATCTGCTCGGCACCATGATCGGCTGGCTGACAGAAGAAGACACTTCATACCTTGAACAAGTCGCGGCTGCAATCAAGCAAGGAGACACAGAAAAAATATCTTCTGTGATTCTGTCAGATGGCAGAATTTCTGCGCGGCTGAAGCATTTGAATATGGCCGGCAACTTCATTGTCGAACTTGACGGCAGCGGTGCCGCACCGTGGATGGAAAAAGCACGCAGCGCGGGAGCTTCAGAAGCCGACTTGGCGGATATCGGCTATATCTGCATCTTGACTGCCGGCATTCCAGCTTGGTTTGAACTGAGTGATTCATTAAAAACTGTGAAATAAACACAGAACGGAGGAACACGATGTCAAAAATACTGCATGACATACAAGAAGCATTATCATATGTAAAAACAGGAGACACAGTTCTGGTCGGAGGATTCGGATTGATCGGTGCTCCCCTTACTTTAATAGATGGTTTAACTGAAAAAGATGTCAAAGATTTGACGATTGTCAGCAATAACCTCGGTGAGTCCGGAAAAGGGCTCGGAATTTTATTGAACCAAAACAAAATCAAAAAAGGCATCGGTTCTTATTTTACCAGCAACCGTGATGTCGGCGACAAATACCAAAAAGGCGAAATCGAACTTGAGCTTCTGCCGCAAGGCACCTTGGCGGAATCTTTGCGCGCAGGCGGCGCCGGAATTGGCGGATATTATACGACAACAGGTGTCGGTACAGACCTCGCTAAAGGTAAAGAAGAACGTGAAATTGATGGAGTGAAGTATATTCTGGAAAAAGCGATCCGTGCGGACGTCGCTTTGATCCGTGCCCATAAGGCGGATACACTGGGGAATTTAGTTTACTACAAAACTGCACGAAACTTTAATCCGCTGATGGCGACCGCTGCCAAAACCGTCATTGTTGAAGTGGATGAAATCGTCGAGCCGGGTGAGTTGAATCCGGAAGAAGTCGTGACGCCTTTCATCTATATCGACATCATTGTAAAAGCCCAGCAACTTTTAACAAAAGAAGGAGTGGTGAGCGTATGACATCCCAGATGAGCAAATCAGAAACTCAGCATATGATTGCAAAACGCGTTGCCCTTGAATTGAAAGGCCCTTGCACTGTTAACCTTGGAATCGGCATCCCAACACTGGTTGCGGAATACATGACCGAGGACAATATATATCTCCACACGGAAAACGGCCTACTTGGCGTGACAGATGTCGAGGAAGCGGATATTGATCCGAACCTCGTCAATGCCGGTAAATTGCCAGTCGGTGAAGCAGTCGGCGCCTCATTCTTCAACAGTTCGGATTCGTTTGCGATGATCCGCGGCGGACATGTCGATGTCGCGATACTCGGCGCGCTGCAAGTCGATGAAACCGGCGTAATCGCCAACTGGGCGGTTCCCGGCAAGAACATCATGGGCGTCGGCGGTGCGATGGATTTGCTTGTCGGCGCAAAGAAAGTCTTTGTGACGATGAACCATACGTCTAAAGACGGCAGTTCCAAGTTATTGAAAGAATGCACTTATCCGATCACATCAACACGCCAAGTGGATATGATTTTTACGGAACTTGCGGTATTTGAAGTTGCCGGCAATCAATTGAAACTGGTAGATTTGATGCCAGGCGTTACGCTTGAAGACGTAAAAGAGAAAACCGAAGCTTCGTTTATCGCTCTATAACGGCCCTTTTAATGCGGAATCAACTAAAGAAAGTAGGTTTATTTGCATGAAGATACGTTCTTTTGAAGTTTATATATTGGACCTACCGACCATCCGTCCCCATCAGCTGGCGATGCATACCATTACGGTGCAGACGATTGTTCTCGGCCGCGTGACGGATGAAGAAGGCCGTGAAGGCTGGTCAGAAGTGGCAACGATTGGCGGCGCTTCCTACGGTGAATCGACGCCGGAAGCCATCAAAGCGAATATCGACACGTATATCACCCCTTTGATCATCGGACAGGACCCGATTCATTTCGATAAAATAATGGATGATGTGTCAAAACTCGTCCGGGGCAATTATTTCGCCAAAACCGTTGTGGAAAATGCCATTATCGATTTGGCGGCGAAAGCGAAAGGCATTCCCGCTTTCGAATTGTTCGGCGGCCAGATCCATAAATCATTGCCGATTGCCTGGACATTGGCCAGCGGCAATACGGAAAAAGATATCGAAGAAGCGCAAGAACTTCTTCAGCAGAAACGCCATAATATCTTCAAATTGAAAATCGGCAAAGGCGATCCTTTCAAGAACGTCGAACATGTCCGCAAAATCAAAGAAGCACTCGGCGATGCCGCGCGCCTGACAGTCGACGTCAATCAGGCATGGGATGAAGATACTGCGAACTATTGCATCGCGGCGCTTGAAGCTGGCGGTGTATCGATGGTCGAACAGCCGCTGCAAGCCTGGGATTTTGAGGGCATGGCCAGGCTGACAGCCAAATTCAACGTGCCGATTATGGCAGATGAAGCGGCGACAAGCATCCAGGATGTCTTCCGGATCGCTAAAACTCGCGCCGGCAACTCAATCGCTTTGAAACCATGCAAGCATGGCGGCATGACGCAGACGAAAAAAGTAGTCGGCATTGCAGAAGCGGCGGGCCTCGGTTTATACGGCGGCACCATGATTGAGTCAAGCCTCGGGACAGCAGCATGTGCCCAGCTCTACTCAACGATTTCCGATATGAAATTCGGCACCGAAATTTTTGGTCCCCTGCTATTCAAAGACAATGTCACAGTCAATGAAATCAAATTCGAGAATTTTGAAGTAGTTGTTCCGGACGGCCCAGGGTTTGGCATGGAAATTGATAAGGAAAAAGTAAAACATTACGCTAGAGAATTTTCCGGAAAACAGGAGATGATGAATTGAAAAATGTAGTAATCGTAGATTCTGTCAGAACTGCCATTGGAAAACTGGGCGGCACAATTGGCAATGAAACCGTCGATTTGATCGGCGCCCACGTGATTGAAGAATTGCTCCGCCGTACCGAGCTGGATCCCGCTTCTGTAGAAGAAGTGATCATGGGGCAGGCGAAGCAAAGTGCGGATGTCTCAAACATGGCGCGCGTTGCCTTGCTTCGCGCAGGAATTCCGGTTGAAGTGCCGGGCTATACCTTGCACCGCCAATGCGGTTCAGGCGTTCAGGCAGTCAATTCCGCTGCCCAGCAAATCCAGACCGGCCTGAGCGATATCATCATTGCAGGCGGCGCTGAGTCAATGAGTACTGCGCCATATTACGTCAACAATGTCCGCTTCGGCACAAAGTCGGGCGATGTGTTATTGAAAGACCCGAATACGGCGAGCCAACCCGGTTCGCAGCCGGTGGAAACATACGGCGATTTGAATATGGGCATCACTGCTGAAAATGTCGCTGAGAGATACAGCATTTCGCGTGAAGAACAAGATGAATTTGCGCTGGAAAGCCAGGAACGGGCAGCGAATGCCATTGAAAAAGGCTTGTTCGATTCCCAAATCGTCCCTTATCCGGTGAAAACGCGCAAAGGTGTGATTGAGTTTAAAACGGACGAGCACCCGCGCCAGACTTCTTTGGAAAAACTGGCGGCGCTGAAGCCGGTCTTTAAAGAAGGCGGAACGGTAACGGCTGGCAACGCCAGTGGTCGCAACGACGGGGCTGCCGCTTTACTGGTTATGTCTGAAGACGAAGCGTTGAAACGCGGCTACCAGCCGAAAGCACGTGTTATTGCACAAGCTGCGGTCGGCTGTTCCCCGGAAATCATGGGAATGGGTCCTGTCCATGCAACATTCAAAGCGCTGAAGCAAGTCGATTTGAAGATTGAAGACATCGACATCATTGAACTGAACGAAGCGTTTGCTTCCCAGTCAGTCGCTTGCATCAATGAACTTGGTGCGGACCGCAGCCGGGTGAACCCGAACGGCGGCGCCATCGCAATGGGCCATCCGATCGGCGCAACAGGCGCAATCCTGTTGACCAAGCTGACACATGAACTGGAGCGCACCGGCAAGAAATACGGTGTCGTGACTCTGTGCATTGCCGGCGGTATGGGCATTGCAGCGGTTGTTGAGAATTTGAGAGTTTAATTTTTTAAGATTGAAGCGCAGGATCTGCTGATTGACAGTGGATCCTGTTTTTTATTGGAAGGGTTTCTGCTGTATCAGAAAAAGTGAAAAAGAGGAAAAGAAATTGTTGAAACGCAAGTAAATCCTTGTTTTCCGCAAGTTAAAAACATTTATTGCAAGTAATGCTTTCTTTTCCGCAAGTAAAACTCATTTATCGCAAATAAAGTTCTATATTCAGCAAGTAAATCTTATTCCCCCGCCACTTCTCCACTTTCAAACGGCATTATTCAACAAAAAAGCAGATCGGTTGAAAACAACCGATCTGCTTTAAAACTATTTATTCAACTTCATTAATTGTTCTCGTCATCTTCATCCGGTTCGTTCTCATTTTCATCGGCTTCATTTTCATCCGACTCATTTTCATCCTCATCGGCTTCGTTCTCGTCTGACTCGTTTTCATTTCCTTCATTTTCGTTTTCATTCACTTCGGATTCTGTCTCGTTCTCTGAGTCTCCGCTGTTTCCTCCACATGCCGCTAGCATGCTTGCGGATAAAAAGACTGCTGCACTCAGCTTCCACCATTTATTCACTGTCATCGAAGTACCTCCTCAGTAGTTATCTTCCCCTACTGATTATACCCTTCTATTTGCAGGAAAACCTCGATAGCCTATTGATAACGCTGGCAATCAATTTCTCACAGCGTGCAATATCAGTATTCTGCGGCGCCAATTCGATTTTCAAGGTAGCCGCCAAATCTGTGTGCACATACAGCATGTCCCGGAAACGGTCGACGGCTCCGCAGAACTCTGCGAAAAAGCTGTCGCCGGTTCCGAAAACTGCTGTCACTATGCCTTTACGCTCCAAACTCTCAAACTCTCCAAACAAGCCGCGCATTTCTTTTGGAATCTCGCCGCTGCCCCACGTGTACGTGCCAACAAAAACCGCGTCGTAACGTGAGAGTCCAGAAAGCGGAAAGCTGTTTACTGGCCAAAGTTCCACTTCCAGCTCCTTGGCAGCGCAGATTTCCTGTAAAATCTCCGCCACCGCTTTCGTATTCCCAGTGACAGATGCATAGACGACGGCAATCCGCGGTTCATAATTCGTCAAAGCCATTCGACTGCGACACCTTCGAATATGTCCGGGATTTCTGCTCGAAAAAGTCCGATTTCGTGTCATTCATCATGTCATCGCCGAACACCTGAATCCACGGCATCGGGTTACTTTGTTCTTCGTATAGATTATCAAGTCCAAGCTGGCGCAGGCGTTTATTGGCCAAGTATTCCACGTAGCCTTCGAACTCAACCAGATCCAGCCCCGGGATATCCGCCAGAATATGATGCGCCCATTCCTTTTCCAGCTGCACCGCCTGATCGACCGCATCGTATACATACTGGATATTTTCTTCCGTATTCAACTCTGGATTTTCCGTCAGCATGATGCGGATAAACTGGGAAATGAAATACGCATGCTGCATTTCATCGCGCTGGATATAGCTGATCATCGTGCTGGTCTTGAGCATCTTCTGCTGGCGCGCCAGGTGATAAAAAAAGGCAAAGCCGGCGTAGAAATAAATGCCTTCAAGGTTGATCGAATTGACGCTCAAGCGGAATAAAGTCTGCGGCGTCGGGTTCTGGCGGAACGCTTCGTAAGCATCCAAAATCAATTCATTGCGCTTTCGCACAATCGGATCGCTTTTCGCCTGGTTGAAGCGGGCATTTTGTTCACTGATGGACACAAGTGAACTCAGGATGTACGAATACGATTCATTATGAACCGCTTCCTGCTGGGAAATGACGGCGAAAATCGCCTTGAAGCTGGAATCGGTGACATAGTCCATGACCTGGCTCATCGTCGGTGTCTGCAGGCTGTCGAGCGACGCCAACTGCGTGTTGATGCGCAGAAAGACGTCGCGTTCAACGTCCGTCAAGTGGTCCCATTGCTTGATGTCGTCCTGCATATTGATTTCCTGGGCCTTCCAGAAGTTTGCCAGCAGCGTCTGGTAAAGATCATACATCTGCGGATAGGCAATATCGTTCCAGTTCAAGAGCCCTGACGATTCCCCGTTCAGGATGCCGGTGGATTTATTCGGCTGCTCGGGATTGAGCAGTTTGATCTTCTGTAATGGTGCGTGTATCGACATAATGATTCCTCCTTAGCTTTGGCATGCTTCGCATTCTTCGATTTCGGCTTGGGATGTGCTGCGCACGTAGTACGTCGTCTTCAGGCCTTGCTGCCATGCCTCAAAATGCAGCCCCAGTAATTCTTTCGCTTTGATGGTATGCGGCACATAGAAATTGAAGCTGATTGCCTGGTCGATATGGCGCTGCCGGGCCGCGTTCTGGCGGATGCTCCACTTTTGGTCGAGCACGTGGCGCGAGCGGCGGTAGTAATCGTATGTGTTATGATCCAAGTCCGGTGCCGTTACTTTAAATTTGAAGTTTTTCTTTTCTTCGGCGTATTCAACGGCATACAGCGGGTCGATGCCATCCGTCGAGCCGCCGATTTTTGCAGTTGATGAATTTGGCGCCACTGCCATCATCCAACCGTTGCGGACGCCGTTTTCCGCGATTTCTTTTTGCAGTTCATTCCAGCGTTCGCTGGTGTAATTTTTGCGTTCAAAATATTCACCGGTCTGCCATTCCGATCCGGTAAATTCGCGGTAAGCGCCTTTTTCCTTAGCGAGCTCCATCGAAGAGCGAATCGTATGGTAAGCAATTTCTTCGTACAATTTATCCGCGAACATGACAGCTTCCTCGGTTTCCCAATGGATGCCTTCAAGCGCGAGTAAATGTGCCCATCCGAAAGTTCCTGAACCAACTGCTCTATATTTTTTATTCGTCGCATCGGCCTGACCAACGGAAATCGTGTTCAAGTTGATGACGTTATCGAGCATGCGCATCTGGATCGGAATCAGCCGCTCGAGCACATCCGCTTTCACAGCGCGCGGCAAGTTGATCGACGACAAGTTGCAGACGACAAAATCGCCCGGTTTGCGGATCATCACAAGGTTGCCGTCTTCATCTGTGTATTCTTTCTTGATGGTTGTCGCTGACATATTTTGAGCGATTTCGCTGCACAAATTGCTGCAGTAAATTGACGTAAGCCCTTTGCCGCGCAGGTGCTTGTTCGGGTTCTGGCGATTGACTTCGTCGCGGTAGAACATATACGGCGTGCCGGTTTCAAGCTGCGACACCATGATGCGCGCCATGATGTCCATCGCCCGGTACGTCTTCCTTGGCAATAAAGGATTGGCAAGCGCTTCTTCATATTTCTCCGTGAAATGCTTCACATCGGTTTCGTCATAGAAATCTTCCAACCCAAGCGCCGTCCCCGCCTCGTCTTTCCAGCCCATAATCTGTTTCACCTGATGAGGACAGAATGTATGCCATTCACCGGTGCTGCGGCCGCTGCCGTCGGTTTCCTTCAGTTTTTCCATGAACAGATCCGGAATCGCCACGCCTGTGAAAATATCATGCGCTTTCCGGCGCTCGTCGCCGTTGTTGGTTTTCAAATCCAAGAAGCCGTTCATGATGTCTTTGTGGAACACATCCAGGTAAATCGCTACGGCGCCTTGGCGCTGCCCGAGCTGGTCGACACTGACCGCTGTGTCGTTGACCAAACGGATCCACGGAATGACGCCCGACGAATTGCCTTTGAACTTTTTGATGTCGGATCCGAGCGCCCGCACTTTTCCGTAATAGACGCCGATGCCGCCGCCGTCTTTGCTGAGGCGCGCGATGTCCCAGTTGTTCAAGTAAATGCCGTCAAGCGAATCATCCACCGTATCGATAAAGCAGGACGACAGCTGTCCAAAACTTTTGCCGGCATTGGACAGCGTCGGCGTCGCAACTGTCATATAGAGATTGCTCATTGCCCAGTAAGCTTCTTTCACCAAATCCAGCCGCTTGTTTTTTGGTTCGTTCTGCATCAAAGTCATTGCAATGACCAGAAAACGTTCCTGCGGCAGCTCATACAAATTCCCTTCGTAATCCTTCGCCAAATAGCGGTCTGCCAGTAAAAACAAGCCGATGTAATTAAACAAAAGATCCCGTTCCGCATTGATTTCTTTCCCGAGCACTTCGATTTCTTCTTCCGAATAGCGCTTCAGCAAGTCTCCTGAATAAATACCGATTTCACTAAGAGTTTTCACCAGCCCATAGAAATTTCCGTACTTCAGTTCCGCCTGAAAACCCCGATTTTTCGCAGCTTTTTCGTATAAGTTGTTTAAATAAAGTTCCGCTGCGACGAATGTCCAATCCGGTTCCGCCATGGAGATGCGGTTGAGTGCATAAATCAGGGATTGTTCCCCTTTAACTGGCCACTCCATGCTTTCCACTTTCTCAAGCATATCGGCTGTCTCCAACTTATAGACATCTCTCGCCCGCAATAAAGCTTTCGCGACTGCATCTGTTTTCGAATAAATTATTGAATTCATTTCAAACCAGCTCCTTTGCAAATTCATTAATTTTCATGCGGCGCTGTTTGCGCTCTTGCGCACTTTGGAACAGCTGCTTCTCATTTTCCGTTTCCGGAACTACACCGGGAACCGGCGTCGGTTTTCCATCTTCGCTCACTGCCACCATTGTCAGGATGGCGGTCGTCGTCAACGTTTTCTCTCCTGTTTCAATGTTTTGGCATTCCGCTTTCACATAAACTTCCATCGAAGTCCGCCCAGTGGAAATCACAACCCCTTCCAGAAGCAGCACATTGCCGACCCGTGCGGACGACAGGAAATTCACCGTATCAATTGAGGCAGTCACCACGGCTTTTCCGCTGTGTTTCATGGCCGTAATGGCGGCAATTTCGTCGATATAGCTAAGCACCGTCCCGCCGAAAATCGTTCCCATATGATTGGTATCCGGCGGCAGCACCAATTTAGTCTGAATCGTCCGCGATCTGCTTGCTGTGATTTGCTGTGTCATCTTTCATCCTCCAGTCGGTATTTGGGCAAACAAAAAACCCATCTTCTCGGGCGAGAGGATGGGTTGGATAAACGTAAATAATCAGGCGGAAACAGGCAAAAAGCCGCTGCACCGCGCAGAGTACCTTCGTTATACCTCCCAGCTCCCGGAGAAGGTCATTAACTTATAACGATGGCAGGTCTCCTGGCTCATGCGTCTTCCTACACTATGTCCTTCCCGTCCATTGATTGGACAGTGGATTGCCATAGTTCGTCAGCACTTACAGTTGCGGGTACAGCTCCGGTTTTTCATCGGATTCCCTATTAAGCCTTTTCAGGCACCATTGTTATTGGTTTCACTACATATAGTGTTGTTTTTTATACAATTTACTAAATACTGTATTTATAAACTATAAACCAGATTTTTTCCTTTTACAAGCCTATATTCCAAATCTGAATGGCAAAAAGCCCGTCAGCACCTTTTCCTGCTTTCGGGCCTTCTTAATTACTTTACCGCTATCTATAAAATCTACTCGAGGCAAGATTCTGTTTTTCAGTTAAAACAATTTAAGCAGTTCAATGGCCCCCAAATAAACAAAGACAATGACACATGCTGTTAAAACGGTATTGGTGACCCATCCATTCTTGAATCCTTGGTCCACCCGTTTCGAATTGAGCAGAAGCATTAGGCTGATCGCCAGAAATGGCATGAACAAAGCGCCCAGCGCACCGTATAAGATAACAAGAAGCACCGGTTGGCCGAAAAACAGCAGAACCATCGGCGGAAATGTCAGCCATAAAAGATAAAAACGGTATGCCGGATCTTTCTTAGAAACCGGTTCATCTGACGCCGCACCTTTTTTGCCTACCATTCGGACAAAGTCCGCAAACAGATACGGCACGCCGTTCCACACACCCAATAAAGATGAAAACGCTGCAGACCAGGCACCAATCAAGAACAGCCAGCGGGCAAAAGAACCGAACTGCTCGCTGTATAAACCGGATAACGCTATTAACCCTTCTTCTCCATTAATTTCAATGCCGGTACCGAATAAAAATTCCGCTCCGACGACTAGCAGAGACAAGGTGAAAATTGCGGTAATGATGTACCCGGTAGCGGAATCCACTCTCATCATCGGAATCCAAGCTTTGCCCACCCAATTCTTTTCACGAATCCAATAGCCGTATGACGCCATCGTAATCGTTCCGCCTACCCCGCCGAGCAGCCCTAAAACTAGCAGCAGCGAACTGCCGCCGGTCCGCGGCACAAAACCGCTCACGATATTTCCGATATCCGGCAGAAGAATTACTGCTGAACCGACAACCGTGACAAACATGAGGCCGACCATGAGCGTCATCACTTTTTCAAAAAGTTCATAATGGCCGAACAGCACCAATGCAAGTCCAGCTAAGCCATGAATGACTGCCCAAGCCCATAGGGGCATAATGGGAAACATCGTTACCATCATAATGGCGCTCGTCGACATCGCAGCTGCCCCGTAACTGAATCCCCAAATGATGGAATAGACGCCGAAATAACCCGTTGCCCACTTTCCAAGCGAATGCCAGCCTTCCAGAATGGTCTTTCCTGTGGCCAGCTGCCAGCGTCCCATGCCTTCTGTGAAATAAAACTTGAACAATGAACCGAGCAGAATAGCCCATCCGAGCGTCATGCCAAAAGCCGCCCCAGCGACAAGAGCTGCAATCAAATCGCCGGTTCCCACTCCTGTTGCAGCGGTTACAAATCCCGGCCCGACCATTTTGGCTTTCTCTTTCAACGTACGTGGTATAGCAGGTGCTGATTTTTCAGTGCTTTGAACTGTAGACATTCAAAAACCTCCCTATACGTTATAGTTTTCAGTAAATAAAAAATACCTTAGCTGAAAATACTACTGGTTGGCTTTTTGTAATGAATAGACATTCAGTTGGTTGATTGAATTCATTATAGACAATTATGTGTTTAATTGAAAGAATTTTCAAAAATTTTATATGAAAGGAAAAGCGAGCAGCTTTCTCTCCACAGGAGAGGGCTTCTTCAATTTTTTCGCAATAAAAAACCTAACCTTCTCAAAGAGAAGATTAGGTTTTTTTGAGCCGTAGAGGACTGTTGTCCGTCAGCCCTTACAGAAAGAATATATAAATCAATGCTGCAAGCACCAGGCGGTAAATCGCAAAAGGCACCAATTTGATTTTGTCGATCAACTTCAGGAAAAATTTAACGACGACCAGCGCGACGATGAAGGCACTGACAAAGCCGACCGTAAAGAACGGCAAAGCGTCCATGGTGAAATATTGCCAGTTTTTAATCAGCGACAACCCACTGGCGCCAAGCATGATCGGCACCGCCATGATGAACGTAAAGTCAGCTGCAGAATGGTGGCTCATTCTCAGCAAAACACCTCCGGAAATTGTAGAACCGGAACGCGAGAATCCAGGCCATAGTCCAAGACATTGGAAAAGACCCATACCTAATGCTTGCTTGTATGTCATTTTATCAACCGTTTCAGTATGATGAGGTTTCTTTTTCGTGACAAAATCTGCGATCAACATGAGAATCGCTCCAACAACAAGTCCGATCACAACCGTTTCTACAGAAAACAGATACTCATCTATGTAATCTTCAAATAACAGTCCCAGTACGCCGGCCGGGATTAATCCAACAATCACTTTTGTTAAACTAAGGCGCTGCTTTTTCCCTGCTGTCGCTTTTCTATCCAGTCCAAGCAAATCTTTAAATCGGTCTTTAAAAACGATGACTACCGCTAAAATCGAACCTAATTGAATGACTACTTTAAATGTATTCGCTACCGGCTCTGTGTACAGCTCTTTTGACTGTAGCCAAATGTCATCGACGATGATCATGTGACCCGTTGAAGAAACCGGAGCAAATTCTGTCAGCCCTTCAACAATCCCTAATATCATTGCAACAACTAATTCCCATAACTGCATGTTCTTTTCTCCTTTAAAATCAAATGATTAATGTTGTATATAAACTCTGAAACTAGGCAACCGGTGGAAAATTGCCGAAAAAATATGGAAGCCTCAAAGCTTCCAATCTAGGCCGCTGTGTTCACTCATAATTATTTTAAACGGTTAATCTGTTTAATCATACACTTTTTTAAAGTCATTTACATCGAGCAACTCAAAATGTGCATGTTATAAAAATATTTTAAAGAAGTATATGAACGTTATTTAAAAATATTAAATTTCTGAATCATTTTACTTTATCTTAAATAAAATCAAATACTTTTAATATATTTCAATTATGTTATGATAATAAATTGTGATTTTGATATATTTATGGCTTTCACTTTCAATAAAACGGCCTTATTTAGAGGTTTAAAATGGAGATGCACAATGAAACAACAGACAGGCTACTCTTTTCATTACGGCTGGGTAATCATCGCGCTTGCTGCGCTGTCCCAGTTTTTTTCAGGTCCCGGACAAACCTATTCCAATGCGATTTTCATCGATTACTATATAAGCGAATTCGGCTGGAGCCGTTCAACGGTTACTGCTGTATACTCCTCCGCCACATTAGCAGCAGGGTTTCTGCTGTTTTTTATCGGCCGGCTGATTGACAGAAACGGCTCTAGAAAAATGGCGGTCATTGTTTCGCTGGCACTGGCTGTTGCTTGTTTTTTCAATAGTTTTGTCACCAGTCTTGTCATGCTGTTTATCGGCTTCTTTTTCATCCGGTTGCTCGGCCAGGGGTCCATGGGCCTTATTTCAAGCTCGCTTATTCCTCAATGGTTTGTCAAAAAAAGAGGGCGAGCCATCAGCATTGCAGCAATTGGCGGCTTGGTCAGTTCCGCGGCTTTTCCGTTATTAAATGTTTGGCTAATCGATGCTTTCGGATGGCGCGCTTCGTGGCTGATCCTTGGAGTAATCATCGTCGTCTGCTTTACTCCTCTTGCTTTCTTCCTCATCCAAAACTCTCCGGAAGACATGGGATTGCTGCCGGATAACGGCAGCTCCGCAAAAGGCGGGAAAAATAGCACGCCGATTGTGGAAACCAGTTGGACCGTAAAAGAAGCTTCAAAAACAAAAGCATTCTGGCTGCTTCTCCTCTGCGCTGTAATTCCCGGGATTGTCAATTCCGGCCTGACGTTCCATTTGGTTTCGATTTTCTCTGAAAAATCCCTGTCACTTGAAGCAGCCGCAAGTGTATTAAGTTTAACGGCACTCATTGGTCTTCCGGTCACTTTCCTGACCGGCATTCTCCTCGAAAAGATCAAAGTGCAATATATGCTGGCAGTCGTATTTGCAGGTGAAATTGTGTCGCTGCTGCTGCTGCAAAACACTTCCGCGCTTTCCGCCGCCATTGTCTTCGGCATCATCTGGGGAGTCAGCATGGGGATCGAGCGAATTGTCATGGCAGTTGTATGGCCCAATTACTTCGGCCGCAAGCATATCGGCAGCATCAGCGGTATTTCAGTCGCAATGATTGTTACCGGTTCAGCATTGGGGCCGATGCCGCTTGCTATTGCGTTCGACCAGTTCGGCGGTTATACCGGGATTTTGTGGATAATCATGCTCTTCCCAGTGCTGGGCATGTTCGCTGCTTTAGCGGCGAGCCCACCGGTAAAGCAGACCGGCCAAAAACAGCAGGAAAAATTGAAGATTCCCGAACAAGCTACACCTTTACTTTTGAAGTAAAGGTGTTTTTCACATCAACCCTTAAAAATTGCCGCAACGCAAAGCAGCGATTCAACATATAGTTGACGCATTCAGAACTCCATTTGTTCCGGTCCAATTGACAATTCAGCGAACCCTCTGTGAAACCAGTCGCATGTTGAAAATGCAATTCTTTCAATGTAAGAAAAACCAGGAATTAACCAATTCGAATGGAAGTCAGGATATCGGCGTTTGTTCCACTACCATTTTTCTTTCACACCAAAACCGTTCGATGCCTGGATATTTTTCTCCGAGGCTTGCAATAGTAAAACCATTTTTTCGGTAAAATCCCACTGCATCTTGATCTGTTTCCGCAACCATGACATAGGGTGAATGTTTGTCGAAGACCGCTTGGATCATAGAGCTGCCGATGAGTTTCTCCCTTGCATCCGGCATAATCGCTATGTGTTTGATTTCAATCTGGTTTCCGTCTTGGAATTCTACCCCCAGACAGCTGACAATTTCCCCTTCCAGTTCAAAGCCATATAACTTCCGGTTAGCTGCATCCAAATATTTTACGTATTCGGATTCTATTTTTTCCAGTGAAGTCACATAGCCCAATAATTCCTTTATTTCTTGGGAAATACATGGAGAAACCAGTTCTTTCAAAACCAGCTCATGTTGGTTCCGATTATCGAGCCACGCCAAAAAATCCGCGGCCATTGCATCGGTGAATTGGTGATTCACGCCTTCATATAATTTAAACTGTACATTTTGAAATCCATTTTTTTCCGTAAGGTATTGATAATAATGCATTTGCCCTTCGACTGGAATGGTCTGATCCGCTTTTCCGTGAAGAAGCAGGACGGGCGCAGTAGGTATCTGCTGTTCGAGCGGATCATATTTTTTCCATAACCGCTCTGCCTCCAGTGCTATGCCAGGCCGCCGGTCTCTTTTCCGAAAAACCCTTTCCATCAGCAGGAAAGAGCCGGAACCGTTGATGCTAGCTAAACCGCCGAGCTGCTTATGCCGTGCCATAATACCGGCTGCGATAAAGCCGCCCATCGAATTGCCGGCAACAATTGTTTTCGATGCGAGAATGCCAAGTTCTTGCATGAATTCTTCAAATTCATCAATGCTTTCGAAAATCGTTTTCCAAAAGTATTCTTGCACGGTTTCTTGCCGAAAAGGATTTTCCACTGGATGTCGTGTGTCATGGTATACAAGCTCCGGTACAATGGCCACATATCCTTCTTCAGCTATTTTCCCTGCTAAGTCCAAATAATTTTTAGCGCAAGTGCCCCAGCCGTGATAGAAAATGACAGTCAATCCCGTTCCTTTTCCCGCTGCGGGCTCTGCTATGTAATAGGCAAAGCGCCCTTTGTTGACTTTTTTCATATGACGACTCCTTTCCCCGCTTCTTTCAGCGAAACCTATTGTCCGTAAAAGCCACGATTGGTTCAACTTATCTTTTCGCGATCACCAAAAACCGCTTGGAATTGGTGCGGATTCCTTTTTCGGTTCGGTTATTTTCAATAAAGGCATTCAAAGATTCCAAGTCGCCTTCTTGTTCTCCAAAGTCGGGGATGATCGGCGTATGGGTTAAAAGGAAAATTAAGTCTTCCGGCGTTCGGAAGTATTCATCGGAATTGTAATCATAGGCCTCAACCTTGGAAAAACCGGCTGTCTGCAGCTCTTTTATGCAGTTCTCTTTTAAGGTTCCGTCTTGTTCTCCAAAACATTGGCCACGGCCGAATGCCTGCTTCAAGTTTGATTTGTCGCCTTCACTGACTTGCTGGGTCAAGAACCAGCCTCCTTTTTTCAATACTTTGGCGACTTGGCTGGAATCAAACGAACAATGCCTGCTTGATGCTATGTCAAAAAAGCCATTCGGGAACTGGAGATCTTCTGCTGGCTGTTGGAAAAATCGGACGTTTTGTGCAGAAGATTTCACCAGATTAGCACGGGCCGTCTGAACCATTTCCTTTGAATTGTCGATGCCGATCACCAAAGAAAAAGAAGAAGCGATGTCCAGAACCTTTTCTCCTCCTCCGGTGCCGATATCGAGCAGAATGTCTGAAACTGAAGCCCTTTTCACCACCTCTTCATAAAAATCCCAGCCGATGCCTTCCGAAAGGCATTGGATGCTGCTGAAATCCCACCCATTTGTTTTGCCTACTTTGTCGTAAAATTCTTGTTCTGTCATTTTATTAAGCTCCTTCAGCTTATTTTTCTTTGCAGCTGTTCATAAAGGATTTACGGAAAAGTTCACTTTTGTCGTCTTTCCAACTTCATTTCACCTTGATTTAGCCCAACCTTTCTATTAATTGTTCCGTTGTCAGAACTGTCGCGAATTCCTCGTGCAAAGTAGCCAGCGAAATGGCATGCACCGTTTCGGCGTCATAGTGAACGCCGTTTTGGTCTGTCATGGCGAATGCTGCCGTGGCATCCGAAACAAGGTAGGTGTTAAACCCCAGATTTCCGCTCATTCTCGTCGTGGTGGAGACACAATGCGGCGTGGTTAAACCGGCAATGATGACAGCAGTGATTCTGTTCGCTTTCAATTGCTGTTCCAGATCCGTTCCGATAAATGCACTGTTCACTTTTTTAGTAATGACCGGCTCATCATTAACCGGCAGCACCGATTTTTTTATAGCGAAACTCTCTTTAGCCGGATGGAAGAGGGACTCGGGATTTTCCGATTGGTGTTGAATATGGATTGTGAAGCCACCTTTTTCTCGCCACCTTTTTAAAATTCTCTCCATATTTTCTTCTGCTTCCGGATTGTTTCGCTGGCCCCATTCTGGATCGTCAAAAGCTTTTTGTACATCGACTAAAATCAAAGCGGTTTTTTCATTTTCCATCTGTCTTCCTCCTAAAAAGCTTAGTGCTTTATCCTTTCTTCTTTTCAATGCCAAAATCCTTTTTGTTGGCTGCAGCAGGATTCCTTGAATAGTACACGAAATAAAATAGAGAGAAGAAGCTTAATCAACGGAGGGCTGGGCAATGGAAAACCTAAAGTTACTGATTGATCAACAAGAAGTGAACTGTTGGCAATACGGCGACAAAAGCAATCCGGTTTTGGTCTGTTTCCACGGATTGGCAGGCAGCGGACTGTACAGTTTCAGTGGGCTGATTCCCCTATTGGAAAAACAGTTCTACCTGATTGTACTGGATAGTCCGGGACACGGAAAAACAGGACCATTTGAAAAGGAAGAAGCTTATTTTTTTTCGAATTTGGCGGTTTGGTTTGACCGCGTGCTGCAGCAGCTCTCGGATAAACCGTTTTTCGTGATGGGGCATTCCTGGGGAGCAGACGCTGCTTTGCATTTTGCGAGGCATTACCCGAAGAAAGTACTCGGAATTATTTTGCTTGATGGCGGTTTTACGTTTCCACAGAACCAGCCTGAAATGACGTTCGATTACACGCTTTCCGGCTGGAACAATTATATGGACCATTCTTCTTTTCGGACTTGGGCGGAAGTGAGTGAGGAGTACAAGCACTACACCAAGAAATGGAACGCTGTTAAGGAAAACGGCGTCAAAACGATTTTTCATCAAAATGAGAAAGGTGAATTCGAGTTGCTGGCTTCCAAATTTACGGTATTGTCGATTATCAAGGCATTTTTTCAAGAGCCTTTTACAGAAGTGTACCCTTTAATCAGCATGCCGTTGCTGTTGGTGTACGGTGATTCGCCTCAGGAGTTAAAGGCGGCAAGGACTCTGGGAATTTCCCAATTAAAGGCCGCTGTGAAAGATTTGACGGTGCAAAAAATCGAAGGCGCCGGCCATATGCTGCAATGGGATGAGCCGGCTGAAGTTGCAGCAGCTGTTTCCAAGTGGCTTGCTCAAAAGCTTATTTCCACTGCCAAAGCATAATGAGACAAAAAAACTCCGGAGCAACCGTTGCTCCGGAGTTTCAACTTGCCGTTCTTTATTTTGCCAGCATATTTTGAATATCGCTTTCAAATGATTCCGGTTTGTCTTTTGGCGAATATCTTCCAGCGACATGCCCTTCTGGGTCCACCAGGAATTTTGTGAAGTTCCATTTGATGCTGCTGCCCAGAAACCCTTTGCTGTGCTCTGTTAAGTATTTGAACAGGGGATGGGCTTCTTTGCCATTGACTTTGATGATTTCATGCATCGGAAAAGTCACGCCATAGCTCATTCGGCATGCTTGTTCCGCTTCTTTCGCGTTTGCCAGTTCCTGGGCAAATTGATCGGATGGAAAACCAAGAACGACAAGCCCTTGATCTTTATAAGTCGTATATAGATTCTCGAGACTTTCGAATTGATTACTGAGACCGCATTTGGTCGCTGTATTGACAATCAGCATTGTTTTTCCTTTGTATTCGCTCATTAGATAAGTTTTTCCGTTTGAATCCGTTACAGTTAAATCAAATATGCTCATTGCAATCGCTCCTTTTCTTGGCACTGCCGTCCTACAAGTCCATTTCGCCGAAAAACGTATTTAATTCCTTGAGGTTTTTCATCAAAGTAATCGCGTTGACATCCAGGAAGTTGCAGCTCGTGAGTTTTTCCACAATAGCTTGCTCAATCGGCTGCTGCTCGCTTTTCGCTTTCTCCGTCAGTGAAATAATGGATGCCCGTTTATCGTCAGGCGACTGTTCCTTCACCAGCCGCCCCCGTTCAATCATCCGGTTGATGATCGGATTCAGCGTCCCCGTTCCAAGGCCGAGCCTGTCTCCGATGTCTTTCATCAGCAACTGGTCTTCATCCCATAAAACGAGCAGCACGAGGTATTGGGGGAACGTCAATTTGAACGGTTCGAGCACCCTGGCATACATTTTCGTGAAATTGCTTGATGCTTTATAGACTTCAAAACATAATTGCTGTTCAAGCTTTGAAGGCTTGTCCATTTTGATCTCACCCACCATCTATTTAGATAACAACAATCTCCACATCGACGGAATCTTTAATCGCTTTGGAATACGGGCAATATTGATGAGCTTTTTCCACGTATTTGTGTTTCAATTCATCGTCTATGCCTGTAATGTCCACTTCGAGTTTAGCTGCCAATTTGACGCCGCCGTTTTCTTTGTCTCCAATGAGGGAAATCGTTGCTTTAACTTCGCTTTTTTCCACTTTCACCTTGTCTTGTTCCAATACCAATTCCAGCGCGCTATTAAAGCAAGCGCTATAACCTGCCGCAAACAGCTGTTCAGGATTAGTGGCTGTTGTAGCTTCTCCTCCAAGTGCCTGCGGTTTTGCGACGTCCATGTAGAAGATATTATCCTCCGAATAGACCTCGCCTTGTCTGCCGCCCGTGTTGATGATGGTTGTTTCGTAAAGTGATTTCATTTTTCATTCCTCCCACACATTTGTATCGTACACGATTTACATTAAATTAAATCGCAGGCGATGTAAAATGATGTGCTTGGCTTTTAATTTTGCCATAAAAAAAGCTGCCATCAGAGGCAGCTCTTAATCAATCCATATCAACCCAGCCTGATCCTTCTTCTTTAGGCTGGCTGTCGGTTTTTGGCTCGTTCGCTTTTTTATTTTTGCTGTTATATGGCTTAGCGCTTTTCGCTTTGTTGGCGCCCGCTTGCCAGCGAGTCCAGCCTTTTTTGCCGGTCCCTCTTCCGATGCCGCTTTTTGCTTTGTCTTTTTTAGTCATGTTATCACTCCCGTACTGTTGCACTATTCTAGCGCGATGACATAAAGCTTATCACATCCGGCACTAAGAGTGAACTTTTTTCTCCGCCTCGGAATCGGCGCAGTTTGTTAGCCCCTTTAAGAAATAGTAAAAGTCCAATTGGCAAACTCGGCAAACTCGAAAAGTGCAGTTTTCTTCATTGTTTCCTGATTCGCCATTCCTGCTCCAGCATAGAGTAGACCATTGAATCCCGCCAGCCATTTTTCATGCGCATGTTTTCCCGCAGCGTTCCCTCCCAGACCATGCCCGCTTTTTCCAATACTTTCTTGGAACTTGAGTTGTTCGGATCGCACGTAGCGAAAATGCGGTGAAGGTTTAAATCATCAAAGCCGAAACTGATCAAAAGCTCCGCCACGCCGGTTGCAATTCCTTGCCCCCAATAATCCGGATGGAGGATATAACCGATTTCTCCCACTCGGTTGGCTGCATTCTGAAGAGACAACTCCCCTGCCCCGATCAGCTGGCCGCTTTCTCTCCATATCACCGCAAAAGCAAATTGCGTTCTATCAGCTTTAGCCGCTCCTTCAAGTATTTGCTGGACATAGTTTCGGCTTTCTTCTTCTGTATTTGGTCCCCAAGGCTGGTAACGGCTTACCAGTTCCTGCCCGGCATAACGATGTACAGCTGGCCAGTCCCTTTCTTCAAACTCTCGAAGGTAAAACCGATCAGTCCAGAATCTGCTGTTTATGCCGCTCATCCTTTCTGTAACCTCCGCTTGATGATCCGGATTTGCCCCCGGTGTTTGATTTCATCTTCCATCACATGAAACCATAGGTAATAGTTATTGTATGGAATGCCGTTCGGCCAGCAGCGCTCCTGATAAAGCCAGCTGTCGTCCTTGGAACGGAGACTGCGCAGCGTCGATTGTCTGATCTGCTCCAACCCCTTCAGATAATAATCCAAAGGGTAGCCTTGAATTGCTGCGCGGGCTTTGTCTCCGAGTTCCACCGCCGTCCCCCATTGTTCCCATTCCTTCCCTGTAAAATCCCGGCCTTCAAACGAAATCAGCTGATGGACTTTCTCGATGGCACCGATATGGGCGAGAAGCGCACCGATGGAGTTGTCATCCGCTCTATCCAAATAATCCAATTCGTTTTGCTTTAGTCCTGCAATATCATTCAATGTTGCAGCCCGCGTATGTTCCAATGTAAACGCAAGTTCCCCAATTTTATCCGCAAATCCTTCCAGCGGCTTTATCGTGTACTCCATCATTCCACTTCCTTCTGCATCTTTTTAAAATAGACGAGCGTCGCCTTGCTGTTCAATTTACGGCTGACGCCTGTCCGGACATACCCCGCCTTTTCATATAAATAACAATTGCCTTCTTCTTCAAGCAAGGTCGCAAGCTCCCATGTGTCGGCTTGCGGAAATGAATCTTCGGCCAGCTTCATCGCTTCCTGCGCAATTCCCTGTCCTTGAAAATCCGGATGAATAAACAAGGGGCTGATCCAGAATTGGCTTTCTTCTTTCCAATGGACGCGTATTGCTCCGCAGAACTCGCCATCTACAAAAATTTTGAAAAACTCGCTATCGGGACGGATGATGCGAGAAGCCACTTTTTCTATAGATTCATTTGCCGGACTGGTGTCATAATCCTGATATTTCTCCAGCAGCGGCTGGAAAGCTGCCACTTGCAGATTGAAAATGGATTTTGCATCCGATTCCTTTGCTTTTACCAGTTTTATTTCCATCGGATTCCCTCGCTTCTTTTAGCCATGCTAATGAATTGTAGGATACTATAATTTTGAAAATTCCATCATTAATTTTCGTAAATTAAAAAACTGCCTGCCCGGAACTTCTCCAGGCAAACAGTCGTGCTTTGCTATTAATATTCTTCCGTGCTGGTTTCAACGAGCATTGCAGTAAATACGATAAAGATTACCATCAACGACAGCAATGTTACGAACATTTCCCTCATCTCCTACCATGTTTTAAATCCTTCAGAGCCAGGCGGTGCGTGCTGGATCATACTGCTAAGCGGAATCGCATAAGCGATGAAAATCAGCGCAAACGCAATGCCGATCCAAATCTTCCAGTTTTCCAAAAACTTCGGTGAGCTTTCTCTGTCACTTTCAGCCAACGGAAACTCGACGATGTCTTCCGGTTTTACAGCTTTCGGTGAAAGGAACATTGTCATGACGACAATATATATTAATATCATCGCCGACAGGAACAGGATACTGCCCCCAATTGCCATGGTGACATGGCTTGTCACTATGCCGTCAAACCATTCCAATGCGGAAGGATGGTTGTTGTAAGCTGAATAAGCTGTCCGGCGCGGTGCACCCAGAAGCCCGAGTATGTGCTGGGCAGTCGACATCAGCAGCATGCCGATCGTCCAAGTGATGATCTGGACAAAACCAAGTGTCTGCATCGACTTCGTGAATTGGCGTCCTGTCAGATAGGGAATCAGCCAGAACGTCATTCCCATGAACGTCATCGCCACGGGTGTGCCGACTGTGATGTGGAAGTGGCCGACAATCCAGAGTGTGTTGTGGACGACTTCGTTCAATTGGAAACTTGCATTAATAATACCGCCGGCGCCGCCGGGAATGAAGAACGCCATTGCGATGAAAATCGATGTAAAGCGGACATCTTTCCATGGCAGCATTTTGAACCAGCCAAACAGACCTTTTGCGCCTTTTTTGCGTCCAGATGTTTCAAACGTCGCAAACATTGAGAACGCAGTCATGAGTGACGGAACAATAACCATGAATGTCAGCACAACCTGCAGAAACTTCCAGAAGTTCGAAATGCCGGGTTCAGTCAATTGGTGGTGGAAACCGACCGGAATCGAGAACAGAATGAACAAGACAAATGACAAACGCGCCAGTGAATCACTGAATACTTTCACGCCGAGAAGTTTCGGCACGATCAAATACCAGGCCATATAAGCCGGCAGCAGCCAGAAGTACACAAGCGGATGCCCAAAATACCAGAACAGTGAGCGGCTCAGTTCAACGTTGATGGTATCTGTCCAGCCGAACGCCCAAGGAATGTACTGGAACAGGACGGTTGCCACAACTCCGAGACAAGCAATAATCCATAAAACGAGTGTCGCGATGGTCATGAAAGCGAACAACGGGCTCATTTCACCTTTATGCTTCTTGCGCCATACCAGGTAATGCCCGATCAAGGCAAAGCTGCTGATCAACGTTCCGACCACATAGAGGGCCAGTCCGACATAGTACCAGCCGCTTGCTTTCAATGGCGCATAAAATGTATAAAGCACGGAAGCTTCTCCGATAACAATCATGACTGTTGCCATCACTGTACCGATCAATGTCACCCAGAAACCAATCCAGGAAAACAACCAGACTTTCGGGCCGAAAGTTCCTAGGGTTTTGCTCATGCCGGTAACAAAAAATCCAAAAATGAAAAACGCTGTATAAATAAGGGCAAGCAGCACACCATGTGCCGTTAAAATTTGATAGTAATCGAGCCAGGCAGGCAACTGCAAGGCATCATTCCGGATAAAAACCTGAAGCAAGCCGCATAACGTACCTATTAGAAATGCTATATACGCGACACCGATATTCCATATTGCGATTTTCCGATCTTGTGCAGCAATCATCTCAATACACCTCTATTTCGTTGAACATCATATGGTGGCCCGTACCGCAATATTCGTTGCAAAGAATCAAATACTTTCCAGGTTTCTCGAATGTGTAGGATTTAGTGGTAATCTGTCCGGGAACCACCATTAAATTGACTTTCGTGTTATCAATGGTAAAACTGTGGACGACATCCGTGCTGGTCACTTTAAAAATGATTTCTTTTCCGGCGGGCACTTTCAGTTCCGGTGCATTATAACCGAACGCCATGGATATGACCGCCACTTGGTACGTATCGTCATCAAGCTGTGTTACTCCCGGTTTGTCAAAAGGAGCCGTTTCATTTACTTTTTTGGGATCGATGGTTTCCATCCCTCCCGCTGGTGTGTGATCATGGGAAAATGCGCTGACTCCCACTACACTCAAAAACACCACCAAGGCGGCAACCCCGAAAGCCAGCCAGATTTTTTCATATTTATGAAGATGCATCTTAATCTACTCCTTTTCTCTTCCTGCATAGATAAACCGCCCGGCTCATCTTGCTACATACATTAAATAAACCGCAACCCACATGGCAATAATAACGATGCCCACGAAAAACACACTGATTAGCGTTCCTCTCAAATCGGCTTCCGGCTCCTGGATTTTTTTGCTCATTTTCCCTCACCTCTTATTATCCTTCTCTTGTGTCCAGAGTAATCCTTTAGTCACTAAAGCATTGTGATATATATCACACCTTCATTATTTTTTACAGCAGCTGTCAAATTTTAGACAAAAAAAGAAGCTGCACCGGATTTTCTTCCGGTGCAGCTTCTTTTTTCGCCTTATTTTTTTGCTTATGCCCAACTTCGGAGAGTTTATGCCCGACTTTCGCTAGTTTATGCCGAACTCTGAAGGGTTTATGCCCAACTCGGAGCGGTTTATGCCCAACTGACTGTTTCCTTCATTTCTCAATCAATTCTGCAAAAAGAAATCGGGCAGTTTTCGCAATTGATTTCGTCTTTTAAATGGCGAAGATCACGAATCAGCAGTTTTCCTTCTACTATTGAAACTTTTCCTTGTTTTTTCAAATCACTCAACAGACGGTTTACCACTTCACGTGTCATCCCGCAGAAATTGGCCAGCTCCTGATTAGTCAAAGCCATATCAATCAGAATACCGCCGTCTTTTTCCACCCCATAACTATTGCATAAACGGATCAATGTCGAATACAGCGCCCCTTTTTTGCCGTGCAGCATAAGGTCGCGGAATTTTGTCTGGGTCTTTTGCTGGTCAATCCCCATCCATTTCATAAACGCCACAGCCAGCCTGGAATTTTCGAGCAATGCATCTTCCAGGTCTTCTATAGCAATTTTTATGCAGACGACGTCTTCAATTGCTTTAGCATCCAGCATATAAAGCGGGTGATCCGAAAAGATAGTCACTTCTCCCACTAATTGGCCGGGTCCACAAATGCGTAAAGTCAGCTCTCTTCCATCAGGTGTGATTTTTCCAATTTGCACTTTTCCTGAACGAATAAGGTAAATGCCTTTGACGGTATCCCCTTCGCGGAATAAATAGGCGCCTTTTTTGTATTCTTTAATCATATGGCGTATAGACAGCAATTCTTTTAGTTCATCGGATATGTTTGAACTTATCGTTTTCCCTTTCATGCGATCACCTCGCTGCTACTTTGAATTTTCACGTCTTTCTATTGAATAAAGAGTAACATAATCTGTATTTAATAGCTTTACAATTTCCTGGGAGCTTTATGCCTGTTTATTTTTTGGACAAATTTTCCTTTAAATTTATTAAAAAGAGGGAACGCAGGTTTAACTGTCGAAGTATATCAGTATAGAGAAGGAGGAATTTAACATGACTATGCTATATAAAAAGATACTAGTCGCTGTAGATGGTTCTAAGGAAGCCGAACTGGCTTTTAGAAAGTCGGTAGGAATCGCAGCACGCAACCAGGCGGACTTATACTTAACCAGTATCATTGATAACCGCTCATTTGGGACAATCGAATCTTATGGCCGTGAATTCGCTGAAGAATCTAAAAGACAAGCGGAAAGTTTGCTGTCAGAATATAAAAACAAAGCAGTCGAAGCTGGAGCAACGGAGGTCCATATTGTAATTGAAATGGGTTCTCCTAAAACGCTGATTCCAGTGGATTTAGTTCGCCGCTTCAATATTGACCTGATCATTTGCGGAGCGACAGGTACCAATTCCGCTGAACGTATTTTTATGGGAAGTGTCTCTGAACGCATTGTTCGCGCCGCAAAATGTGACGTTTTAATTGTTCGGACAGAAGAAAAAGAAGCTTAAACCTTTTAAAATAATCTAAAAAAAGCTTTTCCTTTTAAATAAGGAAAGGCTTTTTTTGTGGCGATTATTCGAATTTCAAAGCGAATGGCGTTACTTAAGGCTTGCTCTTTTTTAAAAAATGATACATAACTGTAACAAAAAATAGATTTTTATGATGTTACAATACTATTGTCGGTTTTTTTTAGGCGGCTTTACCCGTTACTATATCGAGATTTTCAATCTACATACGGATTTATTATAGAGTCACATAGTTGGAAGGGGAAAAGAAAAGTGAATTTATTAACCAAATGCACAACCGCTGTAATTGCAGCCATCATGGCTTTGTCGATTTCGATTCCTGAAGCGAATGCAGATAAGCTAAGCGATTTGGAAAGCAAAAAGCAGCAAGTTGAACAGAAACAAAACGAATTGAACTCAGGCATCCAAAAAAAAGCAGGGCAAATTTCACAAAACCAGTCAAAGCTTGAAGAGATTGCCGGCAAAATTTTTGAATTGGACAATAAAATTCAAGAAACCCAAACAAAAATTGATGAGGTCCAAGCTCAGATTGATCAAACAAAAACAGAAATAGAAGCATTGCAAGCTTCCATTACAGAGCTGCAGCGCAAAATTGATGAAAGAACTGTCTTGCTGCAAGAACGTGCACGCGCGATTCAATTGAGCGGCGGATCTGTAGATTACATAGATGTATTGCTTGGCGCGAACAGCTTTATCGATTTTATCGACCGTTTTTCGGCAGTAAACACGTTAATTGAAGCCGACCGTGAAATCATGCGTGAACAAGCGGAAGATAAAAAATTGCTCGCTGAACAAAAAGCACAAGTGGAAGCGAAGCTGGCTGAACAGGAAGTCCGGAAAGCCGAGCTTGTGAATCTGAAAACTTCCCTTGATGGCCAGAAAAAAGAACAGGCACAGCTTGAAAAAGAATTGAAAGCCGAGCAAGAACGCTTGGCTAATGAAAAAGCGGCTTTGGAAAAAGAACACCAAAAACAAATGAACATCAGCGCTGGCTTGGAAAGCCAGATTGCTAAAGAACAAGCCCGCCTTGCCGAAGTGGCAAGACAAGCGGAATTGAAACGCCAGCGCGAAGCAGCAGCTGCCAGAAAAGCACAGGCGGCACGCAGCTCATCTGTTTCACAAGCTTCGATGGCGAGAGTCGGCAGCTCGACATTCATCAAACCGGCAGCTGGCCGCTATACATCCGGTTTCGGTGGACGCAACATCGGTGCAGGAGCAGAAAACCATTTAGGACTTGATATCGCAAATCCTACTGGAACAACAATTGTCGCTTCTGCAAGCGGGTATGTTTCATACGCTGGCTATATGGGCGGTTACGGAAATGTTGTCATCTTGACCCACTCGATTAATGGGCGGACATATTCAACTGTGTATGGCCACATGAACCGCCTCGGCACTTCTGTTGGACAAGCGGTTTCTCAAGGTCAGAAAATCGGCGAAATGGGAAGCACAGGACGCTCTACCGGTCCTCACCTTCACTTTGAAGTGCATATCGGTTCTTGGAACGGTGCACGTTCTAACGCAGTCAACCCGGCACCATATATCCGATAATAAAAACCAGCAGATATCTCTTAGATGCCTGCTGGTTTTAATATATAAAGAAACTATCATAAGCTTTTACATTTCGCTCCAGACGGACGCTTTCCGCGGGGTGCGGCCCTAAGCCTCCTCAGTCGCTGGCGCTCCCTGCGGGGTCTCAGGACTCGCACTATTCCCGCAGGAGTCGCCGTCTTCCGCTACATTCAACTTCTATTGTCATCTTTAGAGATTCTCTAAAAACATAATGTATGAGTAAGTTCTCTTTAATTGTTTCCTGCTCTCCAGATATGAAGCTAAGCAGCGGAGAAAACCTTACTGTCTCTGCATTGCACCTGCATCGCTGCGCAAGCTCGTCGCTAAGCTATTGGTGGAATGTCGATTAAGTGATGGAAATTAAAAACGAATTTTAACTTTTTTAACAAGCTAAAACCAGCAGACATCTTATGGATGCCTACTGGTTTTATTTTCTCTTGTCATTTACCGCCGTACAATTGCTGCAGTTCTTCTTCTTTCATCGTGAAGCGGTGCTCTTCTGCCGGGAAAGCGCCTGATTTTACTTCTTCAACGTAAGCACTGAGGCCGTTTTTCATAATTTCACCCGTCTCTGCATAGGAACGGACAAATTTCGGCAGATGATGCGATCCGTATTTCAATGTGTCATGGTACACCAGCACCTGGCCATCTGTTTCGGCACCTGCTCCGATGCCGATTACCGGAATCGATAAGGCTGCAGTTACTTCGCGTGCCAGCTGATAAGGGATGCATTCGAGGACCAGCATACAGGCCCCCGCCGCTTCGCATGCTTTCGCATCTTCGATAAGTTTTTGGGCCGCATGTGCTGTTTTTCCTTGCACTTTATAGCCTCCCAACACGCCTGCCGTCTGCGGCGTCAAGCCGAGATGCCCCACTACCGGAATGCCGGTGCGTGTCAGCAGTTTGATCACATCAATCACTTCATCGGCACCTTCAAGTTTCAACGCTTCCGCGCCGGTTTCCTGGAAAATCCGCATCGCCTGCTCAAGTGTCCGGTCAAGGCTTCCATGGTACGAGCCGAACGGCATATCGACCAGTAGAAACGTATCCCGTGCGCCTCTCCGTGTTGCTTTTCCGTGGTGAATCATGTCTTCAACCGTCACTTTCACGGTTGAATCATAGCCAAGAACGACCATGCCCAGTGAATCGCCAACCAGAATAACATCCACTCCCGATTCTTCCGCAAGTTTTGCTGATGGATAATCATAGGCCGTGAGCATGGCGATTTTCTCGCCTTGTGTCTTCATTTTGATAAATGATGCTGTGTTTTTCATTTTTTTCTCTCCTTCCGGGAGGAAAACCAGCCAAAAAGCCCGTCGGTCCCAAACTGGACAGACGGGCAGAAATTTAAAAAGTAGGTTTCTCCGTCCCTGTCAATTTCAGATCAAGGCAGAACTATGCGATTGCTGATATTAGGGGTTTTACCGGTGCAGTTCGGTTAAGATACTGCCCTCACCATCACTATATCAGATGTCATGCTGGAGTTACAATCTTCAGTTTTTAACAAAAAGCAAGGCTAAGTTTCCTAGCTTTACTTCTACAGAAAGAGAGAGTAAAATTTGAATAATCAGAGAACTATAGCGTTTCTGATTTGGAACTTGGGGTTAGTATCAAGGTAAGCTGTTCATGATTTAAATAGAGGCATTCACCTTTTGGTTGGATGTGGCAGATATTAGTGTTGTAAACAACGTCGAAAAGAATTTAGCGATTCTTTTCGGCTTTTTTGGCATTTGAAAAAGAAAGGATGGTGATTACAATGAAGTATATTGTTGACCACAATAAAAAACATGTCCATGAACAGCAATATGCACTCGGCCGGTGCTCAGTTGAAAACGTGCCTTTCGAATCTATAGAGTATACCAACTCACACGATTATATCAGAAGTCTTGAAAACGAAAAGTTCTATGTAAGATGCCCGTATTGCCATGAAGTTCCTCTTCTCATCGATTAATGATGCAAGTTAAAGAAGGAATAACAAAGAGGAATATCGACGTTGATATTCCTCCTTGTATTTTTTATGGAACTGCTATTCCAACGGTTCCAAAATAAGAACCAAATAGCCGATGTCCAGTTCAAAATTCCAGTCTACAAATGTCTCAATGATATTTCGTTTTAATAGGGGCTGCAAATTAGCTTCTGCTATTATTTTATATTCCAGTGGCCGTTTGGCTATCTTCCGTTCTTCCTCAAAACCATTTTTTATTAGTTCTTTTTCGAGCTGCAGTAGAATGCCCAATCGTCTGATTAAAACCGTTCGGTCATTCAACCAATAAATATATGTCTCGACCGGTTCTTTTTGTGCTTCCTAGCTGCCAATAATTATTTGCTTGTAAAATTCTTCTTCGTTTACATCCGGCGCCCATAGCCAATTTTCCTGCCCCTGTTCATCATCAAGGACCACTACAATCAATCCTGTTTTTTGCTCAAGATGCCAGTCTGCATAGATTTCTTTGACATTCAGTTCTGCAATTTTCCATAAGTTCAGTTTGATTTCCTGCTTCAGTTCATTCATCAGCAAATCCCTTGTTTCCAGCACCCGTTTCCATTCTTTTTGCTCGACCAGAATTCTTTCTGCCGGCGCTAAAAAACCGCGGAGATGAATAGCGATAAATGGCCCGGCAACCGTCACATACGTCGATGTTGGCACTTTGCCGAAATGAGTGCGCAGCAATGTAGAAAGGTCGCCTCCGATTTCACTTTGCAGTGTTTTTTCTTTCGGCATATGACAGCATCTCCCATTTTAATAAGTCTGCATTTCCTCGTAAAAGGCTTCAAGAATTTTTAGCGGCTCCTGTATTGTTCATATTTTTCCCTTTGCAAAAAAAAAAGCAAACCCTTTCTTTTTAAAGGATCTATTTTCCTTTTCAAAAATTAACTTCAGTAAGAAAAGCACTGTCCGCTTACAGGACAATGCTTTCTTCAAACTGATTCTACTCTCTTTTAAACTTACTGGCAGCGTTCCAAATCAATGAGCCCAAGCCTGCTATGGCTGCTGCCGTAAGTACAGGATGTTTGGCCGCTTTTACATTCCATCCCTCACGCTTTTCTTTTTCATGAATTATTAGTTGGAACCTGCCTTTATTAGGCACCGCTTTGTCAAAAGACTTGCTGCCGGAGTTGGACTGATTATTGGCCATCTTGAAACCCCTCCTGAACTCGTTATCTGCATAGTTCCCTTTTTTATATCTTTTCGCTGCTGCCCTTCACCCATAGCTCCAGCGGATTTTCCTGGTCCTCTGCCAGCGGCATCTGGGTCATGGACAAGCGTCGCTCCGCTTTTGGTTTTCTCAAATCTTCGTAGATGATTTGAGATTTTCCAAGGCCGGCCTGCACTGCTTCTTCGACTGAAGCACAATAATAAGCTTCCTCTATCCCGGCCATATACATCGCTGCCAAACACATCGGGCACGGCTCACCGCTGGCATACATAATACTCCCTGCCAGGCTGTCCGCCTTCAGCGCTTGCTGAGCACGCCGGATTGCCAGCATTTCAGCATGCCCGCTGACGTCTTGGATTTTATGCAATTCATTGACGCCTTCCGCCAGGATTTGGTTGTCTTTCACCAATACCGCTCCAAATGGCTGGCCGCCTTCGCGCACATTAGCGAGTGACAGCTCTACCGCTCTTTCCATAAATTGATCCACTTTAACTCCTCCAATACTTCTCGAATGTGCAGCAGCTTTTAAGCTCACGCGATATTCCAAGCTGAATCTGCCTATTCTTTATTCTCCTGCTCTTCCAATGAATACAAATACACATCCTTGCCAGCCAATTGAATGTCCTTTTCCAACGCCATTCCAATATGTTCCGCTACTTTCATGGACCCTATGTTTTCCGGCTGAATCAAAGAAATAAAGCGCTTCTTGCCCAGTTGCCTGATTCCGTAATCCCGGAGTGCTTTCGCGGCTTCTGCAGCATAGCCTTGCCTCCAATAGTCCTTGGCAATCCAATAGCCAATTTCCAGTTCCTCTATCCCTTCAATCGTTTGTTTCACAAGCCCGGCATGGCCTATTGGTATATTATCTTCCTTGCGGATAAGCACCCGGAGGCCCAGTTCAGGGTTTTCCTTATAGGAGCGGTAAATCCAATACAAAAACTCTATAGCCCCTTCCCGGTTGCGGGTCTGCCCATTTCCGATAAAGCGGACCACTTCCGGATCGGCTAAAAGGGAATAAAGGAAATTGAAATCCTCATCCCGGTACTGGCGGAATTCAAGCCTTGCGGTTTCAAATTTCATGACCGGCTTTCCTTTCCCATCAGCCTTTGAACGAACTAGCGGATAAATGGTCGCTTTTGGCCATTTGGCTTTCCACTCTTTTTTACGCAAGCGGCTTTCATAAATGGCTGCCAGCTCTTTGTTCGCCTTGAAATGTGGAGTTGGTTTCACTTTTAAACCCAGAGCGTCATTGATACCGCAAGGAGCCGCCAACTCCAGCCGATTTTCTTCACTTAATTTCACGCCTAAAGCCGTCGCTGTTTCTGGGAATTTTGAAATAGCATCAACAGCGGAAGTATACGGCGCTAAGCCATTGATCCGGTGCATGCGTGCCTGGTTTTTGACGGACCACGGCAAATCTGGAAGGAGCGCGTGTAATTGCTGCTCGAATTTCTTTTCCACAGATTCTTCTGTATTGGATCTGTCAAAATAGATGACATCAATATCTGCTAAAGCTGTCCGTTCGCCATACTCATGAAGGACGTCCCATATTTTAGAGCGCACAAAACCCGCACATATCCACCAATCCGGCAATTCCAATGTTTTTACCGCTGAGAGGATTTCCATCATCCAAGCATCTTTCTGGATAGCCGAAATGATTTCCCGTTCGTTTTTAATCATAATGCACTCCTTTTATTCGTTTTTATTGATGGGAAACCAAGTCTGCCCTGCACCTCCGCTATTTCGAGCCCAAAAACTCAGTCGGAAGTTCTTCTTCAAGCACTTGCCCGTCAAAAGACACCCGGTAAGCTTTGGCATCTGGCCTTGAACTCACGATACGGTGAATTTCTTGGCCGATATAATGGATGGCCGCTCCATCATCCGCTGCCACTCCGCTCTGAATGGTTCCAGAAGCAATCAGTTTCTGATACGTTGGGCGTCTTTCTGCTTCTCCATCATAATGCGGACAATTGCTGCCTTTAAGAAAACCGAGGCTTCGGATCGGCTCAAGCTGATCTCCGAATGAATCCGTTACGCCGTCTTCAAACCAGCAAAGGGAACCCGCACTGATTCCAGCCAGCACGATGCCCTGCTCCCAGGCTTTCCGCAAAATACTGTCCAGCCCCCATTCTTTCCAGAGAACCAGGAGGTTTTTGGTATTTCCCCCGCCGACGTAAATGATGTCTTTTTCCAAAACAAATGCTTCCAAGTCTTTTGCCGGTGGTTTAAATAGCGATAAATGTGAAGGAACGCAATTCTGTCCATTGAAAAAATCATAAAAGTTGGAAATGTATTGATCGGAATCTCCGCTCGCAGTAGGCACAAAGCAGATCTTCGGCTCTGTCTTTCCTGCTTGGTCCATTATGTATCGGTCAAGCAGAGGGTTCTCCGGTTCCATAGAGAATCCGCCGCCGCCAAGCGCAATGATTTGCTTCACCTTACTTCTCCCACTCCGGTTTTAATAATGAAAAAATCAAGGCATCGTGCGACTGTCCACCCTGATACAAATAACTCCGCAGCCTTCCCTCTTCTGTAAAACCCATCTTTCTCAACAGCCGGCTCGAAGCTTCGTTATCCGGGAACGTCACGGCACCCATACGCACCAGGTCCAAATTTTCAAACGCGTACTGCAGTACAGCTTTAATGGCTTCTTTCATAAAGCCTTGCCGCCAGTAATCGGGATGAAGTTCATAGCCGATTTCAGACTTCTTTGCCTGTACATTCAAATTATTAAGCCCTATTGTGCCGATAAAGTCTCCGTTTTCCTTCAAAACGATTCCCCAGCGCATCCCTCGCTTGCTGTCAAAAGCACTTTGAAAAGACTTGATGATTGCTTCCGCTTCCTGCTGGTTGATCAATTTGTCCATTCCATAATATTCAGTCACGTCTTCCCGCGACATGATTTCATAAAACCTTCCGGCGTATTGCTGGCCGATTTGGACCAGCTGCAGCCGGCTGGTTTCAAGTATTGGAAATTCCATGAAGTCTCCTCCTTTAAATCCATGTAACACCTTTTCGCCGTCTCCTGCTGACTCTCCTGCGTTTTTTGGGAATAAAAAAAGACCCGAAATGCTTTTAAGCATTTCGGGCCTTAAAAATTTTCAGATAAAACGGGCAACTTCCCCCAGCGGCAAGCGGGATGTTCCAAAAGCTGGAGCAGCTGCTTTTCCTACCGCAATCAGGACGATTGGGAAAAGATGTTCCGGCAAATCAAAACGCTCTGCAAACTTCGCTTTATCAAATCCGCCCATCGGGATGGTGTCATAGCCGCGGTCTTTGGCAATCAGCATCAATTGCATCGACACAAGCCCTGCGTCGTATGCAGCAATGTTCATGCGTGCTTCCACCGGGGCATTTGGATATACTTTGTACGTATTGGCTACAGAACGTTCTTTGATGGCTTCGTCCATATGGCCTTCTTCCACGTTTTGCGTATAAATTTTTTCCACATTCTTATAAGCATCGATATTTCCAAGAACGGCGATGATAGCTGAAGATGTCTCTACTTGCGCCTGGTTATTGGCAATGGCGCGCAGCTCTTTATTCACTTCCTGGTCTTGGATGACGATGAAATTCCAAGCCTGCAAATTGCTTGAAGAAGGAGCTGAAGTCGCAAGCGTCAACATTTCCTCCAGTTCTTCTTTTGAAATTTTAAAGTCAGAGTCATATGCTCTGACCGATTTTCTTTCTTTCATTACTTTAACTAAAGGCGATTCTACGTGTACTGTCATGATGATCCTCCTTAGACTCAGCTTACTTTTAGTAAGTCACTGAAAATAACTTATCACCACTGACATTAAGTGTCAAAGAAGTTGCTCCATCGGAGAACGTACAATGGCTGAGGCAAGTTTTTAATCTTCCAGATTGATGATGGCTAATATTTGGTGGTCCTGCCAGACGCCATTAATCTGGACATTCTTTATGGCGATGCCTTCTTTATGGAAACCCGCTTTTTCAAGCACGCGGATCGAAGCTACGTGATGTGGCATGACACCCGCTTCAATGCGATGCAGCTGAAGCTCCTGGAACGCAAAATCCACCAGCAGGTTGACCGCTTCTGTTGCATAACCTTGTCCGTTATGAAGCTGATCAATGGTATAGCCCATGATGGCACTCTGCACCGGACCGCGGACTACTTGAACCAGATTGATTGATCCAACCAATATATCTTCGCCATTCAAAAATATTCCGAAATTGTACTGCTCATCTTTCTGCCAATTTTCTTCCTGCATCTGCAGGCGGAGCGCCTGCCCTTCAATCGAATAGAAATCTGGCCGGCGAGTGACGGAAAACTGCTCGAACAATTCCTTATTCCTTATTTCCAAATCCACTAAATCCTCCAGATCGTCAAAAGTTAATCTGCGTAAATATATTTTCTTGCCTTTCATCCTTTTCCACTTCCCTGTCTATAAATTATTCGGCTTTAACAATTACCCATTCTCCTTTTAGTTAAAGTTCCATGTGAAACTAGTCAACCGTATGATAACTGGCATAAAAACCGCCCCTTTTAAAAGGAGTGGTTTTTCATTGCTTCACTGATTGTACCCGCATCCGCCACAGTTCTTCTGCAGCCCCAGAGCCGAACAGTACTCCAAACGCCACCAGCACAAAGCCGATTAAGTGGGCTTGGGTGAGAACTTCTCCAAGGAAAAAAGCGGAACCCAATAAAGCGAACAACGTATTCAAATTGATGAAAATCGCCGCCTTTGTAGGACCGATCTCACCTACTGAATAATTGTAGAGCATATGGCCAATCGCTGTTCCAAAGATGCCAGAAGCGATGACAAGCAGCCAAAACAGACTATCCATCTCCCCGAACATACGCCATTCCCCCGGCTCCCGAAAAAGGCTGATCAAGAACAAACCGGCTGATCCGAGTAGGAACATGTAAGCCGTCAGCAGGCGCGGATCAAGTGTTTTAGACGCTTTGCTGATGACCATATAGCTTAAAACCTGGCCAAGTATCGCCAGGAATATGTAAAAATCCCCTGTAGAAATACTGCTTGCTGCGCCATTTCCCGCCAATACCGTTGCTGTAACGCCAATCAATCCGAGAATGAATCCAAGCCATTGCAGTTTCGACGGTTTTGAACGCAAAAGAAACAAACTGAAGATCGCCGTCATGATTGGTCCAGTCCCGATAATCAGACCGGCATTTGTTCCCGAAGTCAGCGATAAACCGACGGATATAAAATAGTGGTGGATAACGACGTTCAATGCAGATCCTGCAATGACATAGCGCCATTCCGTTTTTGTCAGTTTTCGGATCAGCCCCGTAAATGACAATACAGCGAAGACAGTAATGGCTGCCAGAAATAGACGGAAAGACGTCATCGTGACCGGTTCCATTTGAGTCGTTAAGTATTTTACTGCCGGCAAATTAATGCCCCAAACAAACATGACGATAACAAGGATGATATACAATCTTAGATGGCTCATCACAATCCCTCTTTTTATCGGCTTTTTCAAGCCCTTGTTTTGTTTTCCTCCTAAGTACAAGTAGCATTGAAGTAAGATTGATGTTCTTTTAAGTTCCCTCTTTTGTCTGCTCTATAAACGCTTTTTCGACACAAACAGCTATCCGGATATTCAAAAAAGCAGCAGGTTAAAATATACCGGTCGAATTTTCTGCTTTATTCTTCAATGGTTTTCCGGAAGCCATAAAAAGCCCGATAGCCGAGAGCTTCATAAAACGACCGGGATGTCTGGCTAGCAAGGAGTTCAAATCGGGTTTTAGGATAAAGGGAATGGACATGGCTGAGCAGCTGTTTTCCGATCCCTTGTCCTCTCCATTCCGGATGGATCAGCAATTCAGCGATATAAAACGTGATATGGCCATCCGTCAGTCCGCGAAGGCAGCCTGCCACTGCCCCTTCCATTTCTGCTACAAAAGCCGCATTGGAATGCTTCCATGCTTCTTTCGTGTCTTCGTGCTTTTCCACCAGATTGTTCCAGCCTTCTGCTTTATTCAGTTCGTGGATGGCAGGAAAATCACGTTCTTCATAGCGGCGAATGATAAAAGCATTTACTGATTCCATTATCGGATCAGCCCTTTCGAGTATTTAGGTTTATATTTCAGATTAATGCAGGTTCCTTAATCTTTTCAGTAAAGCAAAGGTCCCTTTATTTTTCCGGACCTGCTGTTCTCGTTGAATAAGAAGAGTGGTTTAACGGATTATGAAAATCGATTGCCAGGATTCCGCCTCCCGCTTTTCGTTAATTGCCCTTCCGTGTTGCTGCTTTCCTCCGTTTCATCGAATAACACCGAAGTAAAGAAAGTCAGTATTCCGATCAATAAACCCATTCCGAACAGAATACTGCCTAGCATCATAAAGCCGGTCATGTACGTTTCGACGACTCGGTAATAAATTTCAGTATCACTTCCTTCAACTTGCTGCGCCAACCAAGAATTCCCTCTTGCTACTCCGAAGCGGGCACTTGAAAAAGTCAGTATCAATCCTCCCAATACCAATAAAAAAGAAATCCAACTCAATCCTTTAACGTGCTTCGCCATTACTCTTCTCCCCTTTCTGCTACTGCTCTTCCTGCCACTCTTCCTGAAAACAGACAGCCCCCGAGAAACGTCCCTTCAAGAGACCGGTAACCGTGGACTCCCCCACCGCCGAATCCGCAGACTTCACCGGCAGCATATAACCCTGGAATTGGCTGTCCGGCATTGTTCAAAACACGGGCAGACAAGTCTGTCTGCAAGCCGCCCAGCGTTTTGCGGCTGACGATATTCAAACGCACGGCTATCAATGGACCGTTTGCCAAATCCAATATTTCATGCGGCTTTGCTACACGGATCAATTTATCCCCAATGTATTTTCGGGCACCCCGTAATGCCGTCACTTGCAGATCTTTTCCAAATTTATTGGTGAGCTGATTGTCGCGCGCTTTAATCTGACGCCGAATGTGATGGGCATCGAGCAGTGTGTCACCGGTCAATCGGTTCATCCCGTCGACCAGTTCTTCCAATGTATCGGCAATGACAAAGTCTTCTCCTTTATCCATGAACGCCTGGACCGGTGCGGTCGCACCTGAACGGACACGCGCCAGCACCTGGCGTATGCTTTTGCCTGTGAGGTCCGGATTCTGCTCGGAACCGGACAGGGCAAATTCTTTTTCTATGATTTTTTGTGTCAAGATAAACCAGGAATAGCTGTAGCCGGTTTTCTGGATTGTTTCCAGCGTGCCTAGCGTATCGAAGCCTGGAAAGTTCGGGGCTGGAAACCGTTCGCCTTTGGCATCGAGCCAAATCGAAGAAGGACCGGGCAGGATGCGAATGCCGTGTCGGCTCCAGACCGGATTCCAGTTTTTGATGCCTTCCGTGTAATGCCACATGCGGTCCCGGTTGACGATGCGCCCTCCAAATTTTTCTGTGATGGCAAGCATCCGGCCATCTACATGCGCCGGCACACCCGACAGCATTTTTTCAGGAGGGGTTCCAAGCCGCTCCGGCCAGTTTTTCCGGATCAGTTCATGGTTTCCGCCAATGCCGCCGCTTGTCACAACGACTGCTTTTGCCTGATATGTAAATTCACCAATCGCTTCCCGGGAACTGTCTTCTCCGCGCTGCGCTTCGCTTGGAGCGAGAACTGAACCAAACACTCCCGTTACGGAAGAACCGCTTGACTGCAAGCCATCCACTTGATGGCGCGGGCGATACTTTACCAAGCCGTTTTCTATATGTTGCCGCAGGCGGCGCTCAAACGGTTCGACAATTCCGGGTCCTGTCCCCCAGACGATGTGAAAACGGGGAACCGAGTTGCCATGCCCTTCCGCCAAATAACCGCCGCGTTCTGCCCAGCCAACCACCGGAAAAAATTTAATACCCTTTACGGCAAGCCAAGCCCGCTTTTCGCCTGCAGCAAAATCAACATAAGCTTCTGCCCATTTTCTGCCCCAATAGTCTTCATCTTCTTGCCGGTCAAAACCTGCTGCACCGAGCCAGTCCTGCCAGGCAAGCTCTTTTGAATCTTTTATTCCTAAACGCCGCTGTTCCGGTGAATCAACCAAAAACAATCCGCCAAATGACCACCACGCCTGCCCTCTGAGTGACACTTCCGGTTCCTGGTCAAGCAACAGGACTTTCTTTCCGCTGTCCGCAATTTCGGTTGTCGCCACCAGCCCTGCCAGCCCTGCTCCTACTACGATTGCATCGTAATCCATCCCGACATCCCCTTTGCGCCTTGAATCTTCGTCTCTATTTCCATCGTAGCAGAAGCGTTTGGAAGATTATAGATATTTTTTAGTATTTTCTGATAATATAATCTTAAAATTTTTTTATACAGCTAGAAAGGAAAGAAATAGGATGGAATTCATTTTAAGCGTGGAATTTTAATAACTACGCCCTGACTGAATTTTAATTATGCCCAAGTTCAGGCTTTTTATGCCCGACTCCTACTATTTTATGCCCAAGTTTTCCGTATTTATGCCCAACCTTGTCCGTGTTATGCCCAACTAGCCAAAATCAATAGAAAAAGTGGTTCTGAAATTGTCTGCAGACAATTTCAGAACCACTTTTTTCATTTCAAATGCTTGCGCTGAAACTCAGAGATGCTTTCGTATTCTTCTGCCAGAAGCCGCGATAACCGGATGTAGATCGGCAGCAACTCTTTGTAGATTCCGCTTGCCGCTTTATCCGGGTAGTACGTGCGCTCTTCACCGATCATCTTCGAAACGATGTTAAAATCGTCAATCTCTGAAATTGCATATCTCCCAAGGACCACAGCACCCAGGCAGGAACTTTCAAAAGCTTCCGGAACGGTCACCGGTTTCTCGAAGACGTCCGCCAGCAGCTGGCACCACATTTCAGAACGGGCAAACCCTCCGGATGCCTGAATGCGCACCGGTTCCCCCACCAATTCTTCAACCGCCAGCAGCACCGTATATAAATTGAAGACAATGCCCTCAAGAACCGCCCGGATCATATGCGGCTTTTGATGATGGAGGTTCAGCCCGAAAAATGAGCCGCGTGCATCAGCATTCCACAGCGGTGCCCGCTCACCTGTCAAAAAAGGATGGAACAGCAAGCCTTCGGAACCGGCAGGAACCGCTGATGCCACATTGGTCATAACGTCATAAGGGTCGATGCCAAGCCGTTTAGCCATCTCCACTTCAGAAAAAGCAAATTCATCCCGCAGCCAGCGCAGGGCGATGCCGCCATTATTGACCGGCCCGCCAATCACCCAATTGTTTTCAGTCAATATATAACAAAATGTGCGCCCTTTCGGATCGAGTTTCAGCACCGGAGAAACGGTACGAATGGCGCCGCTTGTTCCAATGGTCACAGCAATGACGCCTGGTCTGATGGCATTCACTCCAAGATTCGCCAACACTCCGTCGCTCGCTCCGACGATAAAAGGCACTTCTTCAGGAATCCCCATGGCAGCGACGTATTCCGCCGCCAATCCCTTCATTTGATAAGTGGTCGGAACAGGTTTCGCTAATCGGCTGGCATCCACTCCCGCAATTTCCAAAGCTCCTTTATCCCAGTCGAGCTGTACCAGATTGAATAATCCGGTAGCCGAGGCGATAGAATGATCAATGACATACTCCCCGAATAATTGATGAAAAATATATTCCTTGATTCCAATAAATTTAGCAGCTGTCTTCCATACTTCGGGCTGTTCCGCTTTTAGCCAAACCAGCTTTGCCAGCGGCGACATGGCATGGATAGGCGTTCCCGTACGCAGGTAAATTTGATGGCCTTCCATTTCTTCCATGATCTTTTTGGCGTAAGGCGCACTTCTCGCATCCGCCCATGTAATGCTGCGGGTCAAGAGTCCGCCGTTTTCATCCACTGCCATAAAGCTGTGCATCGCCGAGCTGAACGACACCAGCTTTAGGAATTCGGATCGAATACCGCTTTTGCGGATTGTTTCACGCACAGTGCCCAGCACAGCTTGGAAAATTTCTTCCGGATCCTGTTCAGCAATGAGCTGGTTTGGTGTATGGAGAGGATACAAAATCGTGTCACTTTCAATCACTTTTCCTTGTTTATTGAACAGTACCGCTTTTGTTGAAGTTGTCCCAATATCGACGCCGAGATAATACGATGGCTCCGGCATAGGAATCCTCCTCTCTAATTAAGGTGCCGCCATTTCAATGATTCTTCTTCTCTACTGCATGCCCGCCGAATTCATTGCGCAATGCCGCGACGACTTTTCCAGTGAAGGTTTCGTCTTCGAGTGAACGGTAGCGCATCATCAGCGACAATGTGATGACCGGTGCCGGGACATTCAAGTCGAGCGCGGTTTCGATGGTCCATTTGCCTTCCCCTGAAGAATTCATGATTCCCCGGATGCCTTCCAGCTTCTTGTCTTTGGAGAAAGCGTTTTGTGTCAGCGCCATCAGATAAGAGCGGATGATGGAGCCGTTGTTCCATACCCCCGCTACTTTCTCATAGTCAAAATCGAAATCGCTTTTATGGAGAATCTCGAATCCTTCAGCAATCGACTGCATCATGCCGTATTCAATGCCGTTATGGATCATCTTCAGAAAGTGCCCACTTCCGGATTCGCCGGCATATAAATAACCGTTTTCCACAGAAATGTCCCGAAACAGCGGTTCAATTTCCGTAAACTTTTGTGCGTCGCCGCCAATCATTGCCGAGATGCCGTTGCGTGCTCCTTCTGTGCCGCCACTCGTGCCGCAATCGAAAAAGTAAAGCCCCTTTTCCTTCAGCGCTTGTCCCCTTCGCTTGCTGTCTTTATAATTCGAGTTGCCGCCGTCAATGATGGAATCTCCTTCATTTAAAATCGGAACCAATCCTTCGATGACAGATTCAGTCACATTTCCAGCAGGCACCATCAGCCATACAATCCTTGGCATTTCCAGCTTTTCCACAAGTTCCGCTACAGACAATTCCTGCTCGAAACCGTTAGCTCCTCTTACCTTCTGACTATCGTAGCCAATTACTGTGTGTCCATGCTCTTTCAGGTTAAGCGCCAAATTCAAGCCCATTTTTCCAAGGCCGATCATTCCGATTTGCATGTTTACCCCTCCAATTGATTTTTCAAGAATCAATCCCGTTACGTTACTTTTCTCTATATGACTGCAGAATCCTTTATTGCGGTGCCAGGCTCCTGCAATTTACAGACATCAAAAAAACGGCTGCAAGTCGCTGCAGCCGCTCTTTTCCATTCAACTTTATTTGTTTTTCAACGGTATCCAGATCTCCGAATAGGAATCCGGCTGGTACGGGTCTGCATGCGGATACACTTCCAGTTCCGGAGTGCCGGCATATTCGTATGGGTTGGACGGGAACCATTCTGTGAAAATTTTCTTCCAGGCGTTCTGCATGGCATCAGGCATCGGGCCATGGACTTCAAAAACGCCCCATTTGGATGCGGGAATCTCCATCTCCTCAAATTCTTCCGTGGCCTCGCGGTCTGTCTCAGCCGCAATCCAGTAATCCATGCTGGCCCCTTCTCCGGCCACGCAAACGCCCAAAACACCTTCAATCTCTCCGCTGTTCACTCTAAACAATTTTTCGTCCAAGCCGTTAGCGTTGGTTTCCCGCCACATTTGCGGAATGCCTCTCATGTTTTCATCATTGGCCGTTGAAAATGTTCGCTTGAAGCCCACCACTTTAAAACCGTCCCGCTCCACAATTTTGTACTTCATCGGTTCTGCCCCTCTCAGTTTCACCTGGAGTACCAGGCGGTTATAGGATTTCAGTCCTCCCAGATTTCTTCGGGCTTCGCTTGGCGTGATGCCATGCTGCCGCCGAAAAGCTTTGGAGAACGCTTCCGGAGTGTCATAACCATATTTATAGGCGATATCGATGATCTTGTTGTCCGTATTCGATAACTCATGGGCCGCTAGAGTCAAACGCCTTCCCCGCAGATATTCGCCGACCGTCATATCGGTCAAAATCGTAAATGTCCGCTGAAAATGAAACACCGAAGCATTCGCCCGTTTCGCTATTTGCTCAATAGCTATAGGCTCATCCAAATGATCTTCCATATAGTCGATTGCCTGCTGCAGCGATTCCACCCACCCCATATCGCTCACTCCTTACTTGTATCTTATTCCCTTTATAGCGCTCTTTCCTGTCATTTTATGCTTTAATCGGACAGATTTTCAGCAGGTATTTTGAATCATCTTTGAAAACCCTTTTTTCCTTTTTGATTTCTGCCTCAACTTCCATTAAATCTTCGTGTAAAACCTCTCGGGGAAAATATCCCTATCATTTATCTGATTCGAGAGGCAAGCAGCAAGTTCAATAGTCATAATTCCTATAAAAGTTATCAGAAATACAATTTTTAGAAAGTAAAAAATAATTGAATTATTTTGTGTACAAAGCAAATGTTCTGTTATATGCTATCAAAAATAAAACGAGAAAAGAAGGAGAATAAAAACGATGGCCAATGATCTTTTCAGAAAAACCACCATTTCAGATTTAAAATTTACCGCTGAAAAAAGAAGCGGGCTTTCCAAAGAATTAGGGGCATTCGATTTAACCATGCTGGGAATCGGGGCCATTATCGGAACGGGAATATTCGTTTTGACAGGAACCGGGGCTTTGACAGCGGGGCCAGCCCTTACCATTTCGTTTATCATTGCAGGGCTTGCCTGCTTTTTCGCCGCCTTGTCCTATGCGGAATTTGCATCCACTGTTCCGATTTCTGGTTCAGTCTATACCTATACGTATGTGACGATGGGAGAACTGCTTGCTTTTATCATCGGATGGGATTTAGTTCTGGAATATCTGCTCGCGGTCAGTGCTGTTTCCGTGGGCTGGTCCGGCTATTTCCAATCCCTGCTTAGCGGCGTTGGCATCAACTTGCCAACCGCCCTTACAGCAGCTCCCGGAGCAGTAGAAGGAACGACAACGATCTTTAACCTTCCGGCCTTCATCATTGTTATGCTTATTACAACTTTGCTGTCAATCGGCGTCAGGGAATCGAAACGGGTAAATAACGTCATGGTTGTCATCAAAGTAACCGTAGTTCTAATCTTTATCGCAGTTGCTGTTTTCTATGTTAAACCTGCCAACTGGCAGCCATTCACACCTTTTGGCTTTGACGGCGTTTTCGCAGCTGCGGCACTGGTTTTCTTTGCTTTTATCGGCTTTGATGCCGTTGCTTCGGCTGCTGAAGAAACACGAAATCCGAAAAGGGATTTGCCGCGCGGCATTATTTTCTCATTGATGATCTGTACACTTCTTTATGTAGTCGTCTCCGCCATCATGACCGGAGTCGTTCCTTTTGCACAATTTTCACAAGCCATTGACCACCCTGTCTCTCTTGTCCTGCAATTATCCGGACAGAACTGGGTTGCCGGAATTGTCGATTTAGGTGCTATCCTTGGTATGACGACAGTCATGCTGGTTATGCTTTACGGCCAAACGCGGGTCATGTTTGCCATGTCGCGAGATGGCTTGATGCCTAAATTCTTCTCTAAAGTCAGCATGAAAACCCATACTCCATACTTAGCTACTTGGTTTTTCGGTATTGTTGCTGCTTTGCTCGGTGGATTGATGCGATTGGATGAACTTGCCAAGTTGGTGAACATTGGAACTTTGTCAGCATTTATCCTCGTATCCATTGCTGTTATTATTCTTCGAAAGAAACAACCGGACCTGCCAAGGGCTTTCCGCTGCCCGGCTGTCCCATTAATTCCAGGTTTAGCTATCTTGTTCTGCGGCTTTTTGATTTTCCAGCTGGGAAGTGAGACGATTATCCGTTTCGTCATCTGGCTTGCAATCGGAATGGTCGTTTACTTTGGCTATTCCCGGAAGCGTTCACATTTAAATAAATAATTAGCTGCTCTTAAACAACAGGCAGTGGCTCACCTGCAAAAACCCGGCTTCCTTTAAAGGCAGCCGGGTTTTTCTATGCTCTTGCAAATTCTTCTTTTAACACTGCATACATGGCTAAGTCAACAAACTCTCCTTTTATGACAAAATGCTGGCGTGCAACTCCCTCACACACCATTCCCACTTTTTCCAGCACACGCTGTGACTGGAAATTGTCCGGCACAATCGGTGCTTCGACTTTGTTCAACTGCATCTTTTCAAAACCGAAAGCGATCAATGCTTTGGCTGCTTCTTGGGTAAAGCCATTGCCCCAATAAAGATGGGACAATGCATAAGCGATTTCTGCCCGTGCATATTTCGGGAGCCATTTTACAAAATCGATGGTGCCGATCATTTTGTCTTCACTTTTCAATTCTATCGCCCACGTCAGCTTGTTTTTCTGTTCGTAGCCCTGCAGGACACCCCGAATAAATCCCTTCGTGTCTTCCACTGAATTATGCACTTCCCACGGCATGAACCGGGAAACAATCGGTTCGGATGCATAAGCAAACATATCCTGAGCATCTTCGATTGTCAGTTTTCTGAGAATCAGGCGCTTTGTTTCTAAAACCGGCAAATTGGCGTAAATTTTTTCCGTCTGACTCATTGCCATCTCTCCTTTATGTTTGATTGCTTGCTATAGCCGCTTTTTCGGCAATCCAGACTTTCCAGGAAACAATCGTCGTGCTGTCGCGCACTCCGTTTTCCTGGATTGTTTTCAATAGGTGTTTAACGCCTTGTTCATTTGAATTGCCAGCAAACTGTTCCAATATCGCTTCCGGTTGTGCAAACGGCTCATTCGGGCATTCAACCAGCCCGTCAGTCGTGATGAATAAATGATTATCACCTTGCCTTAACTCTTTCGTGCCGCTTGAATAGCAAGGCACCGGTCCTTCAAACGTATTGACTTGACCAATCCATTCGTAAAATTGGCGCTGGTTCAGCTGATACTGTCCGAATTCAACCAACTCCGGATGGAATAAATACAATAGGCAATCGCCGACTGAAAACCACCAGATGTACTTTCCTTTTCTTGCTGCAATGAGGCAAGCTGTTTCTCCTTGGGTCGTTCGGCAAACTGAGCGGAACTCTTCGTTTTGAAAAAGAGCCAGGATCGTTTTCTCAAGTGATTTAAAAAATTCAGCAGTAAGTTGCCGATTTAACAAATTTTCTATTGAACCTTTATTGGCTTCCACTTGTTCCAATACTTTTTCAGCACTTTCCGCCGTATTATGAGCATCCAGCATCACGACAAATTCCCAGTCTTCCTGTTCGTTGATCCATACCAGGCAACCATCTTCATTTTTAACCTGTCCCGCCGATGAATTGCCGCCGAATCGCCCGACAACAACGTGCTCCAACGCCAAAACATTAGGACAGTCTACAAAATTTTCCCGGCTGCCGACCCAATTGAATTCTCCTGCTATTGTCCTCAAATGGCATACCTCTTTTCGATATTTCTAAAATTATAAGTGAGACGCCTAAATAATGGAACAAATTCCCTGATTTTTTCTTTGTAAAGTTTTCAGAAAAAGTTCGACAGGCAGAGGGAATTTTGTTATTGTATATTAGTTACCCTGACTAACCATTATCTTCACTAACTATTTATAAAGGAGCTCTTCTTATTAAAACGTACCAGGAATTTTTTCAGCAATTTTTATTGTTATATCGCCCTTTTGAGCATCATCTTAATATAGAACTCGGCAAACATGACCTCTACAGAGCTCAGTGGTCCACTTTGTATTATCTCGCCAACAATGGCTCGGCTACACTTGTTGAACTTGCCCAATACCAGCAAGTCGAAAAACCGACGGTAACACGGATTGTCAGCCGCTTGGAAGAACTGCGTTACATCGAGCCTATCCAAAGCAAAGACCGGCGCGAAAAGCCCATGCAACTGACCGGGCTCGGCAGAAAAGTTTATGCGGATGTCCGGATCAGCGTCGATCGCTTTGAGCAAGATATCCTTGAAGGTGTGTCAGAAGCGCGGCAAAAAGAAGCGATTGGCGTAATGAAAGAAATACGCAATAACCTGATCAGCAAGGAGCCATTAAAGTGAATCCTAACAAACCCAAATTGTGGACGAAAGATTTTATCGTATCTTCAATAGTCAATTTCTTCCTTATTCTTATCTTTTATTTATTAATGGTCACCATTGCTGCATATGCCGTAGAAGAATACGATGCCACTACAAGTGAAGCAGGACTCGTCACCGGCATATTCATCATCGGTACGTTGATTGGCCGGTTAGTGATCGGCCGCACCATCAATCGCATCGGGCGTAAACGGACACTCGTCATCGGGCTCTCCCTATTCACATTGACCACATTATTCTATTTTGTAAATCTAGGACTTTCATTCTTATTGATTAACCGCCTTCTTCACGGGATGACGCTCGGGATGGCGAGTACCGCCGCCGGAACTATTGTCGCTCAAATCATTCCCATGACCCGAAAAGGCGAAGGAATCGGTTATTTCAGCATGAGTGCCACCATGGCTACTGCTTTTGGGCCGTTTATCGGCTTGTTCATGAGCCAGCGCACCAGTTATGAAGTCATTTTCGGGCTATGCCTCGCTTTAGGGGTCATCAGCTTGATCATTTCCCTGTTTGTTGAAGTCCCGCCAATTAAAGAAATCCCAGCCTCAGCAGAGACAAAAGGATTTAAACTTTCCAACTTCCTTGAACCGAAAGCGGTTCCGATTGCTTTAATCACGTTGGCTGTCAGCTTCTGCTATGCCAGTGTGTTATCGTTCATCAACTTCTACGCCATTGAAATCGACCTGGTCGACACTGCCAGTGTGTTCTTCGTCGTTTACGCTGCTGCTGTCCTGATTTCTCGCCCGTTCACTGGCCGGCTGATGGACTTGAAAGGCGCCAACTATGTTATGTATCCAGCTTTCCTTGTTTTTGCCCTTGGCTTGTTTTTGCTTAGCACCGCAGACAGTAGCGTAACGTTATTGTTGTCCGGCGCTTTAATTGGCTTCGGTTTCGGCAATATGCAGTCCACTACGCAAGCAGTCGCTGTAAAATTGACACCGCCGCACCGGATGGGCCTTGCCACTTCCACTTTCTTTATCTTTATGGATGCCGGACTCGGATTTGGCCCGTATATCTTGGGCTTTATCATCCCACTGACCGGCTACAGCACCATGTATGTCATTGTGGCTTTTGCGGCACTGGCTGCCGCTTTTCTTTATTATTTCCTGCATGGAAAAAAAGAGCATGCGCAAAAAGAATCGATTTATATGCATTAAAACATTGAAAGGCATCCTTGCTTGAAGGATGCCTTTTTTTCGATTCAACTTATTCCTCTTCATTCACTTTTCCTGCCTGCAGGCCCAACTATTCAGGACATCAATTGCTTGACCAGTTCTTTATTGCGCTGCTTAAAAATTTCATTATGCGATGACACCATGGCAATGCCATTCGCATCCGGCTGGATAAACTGCTTGGCTTTGTTGACGGCGTTTGCCGCATCCTGGAAAGTCCCTGCTATTAAATTCAGTTTGCCGGGATGCTGAAGGATGTCACCCGCCGCATACAATCCTGGAATGGAAGATTCGCTATTGACAGTGCCGGCAATATAATAGCCATCGGCGATTTCAATGTCCAAGCCGCTTTGTTCAAGCAGTGTGGCATCCCGTTCATAGCCATGGTTGATAATGACTTCATCGATCGGCAGCAAAGTGGTGTCCCCATTTTCCTGATTTGTCAGTTCGACCCGTTCAATGGCATCTCTTCCGTCAGAAGCAATCAATTTCGTAATCGTGGTATTCAATAAGCATTGAGCCGAACTGTTCATCAGCTGTTTTACTTGGGCTTCGTGCCCGGCAAGTTCACTTTTCCGGTACGTGACATAAACTTGCTTCGCAATCGGTTCCAGTTCGTTGGCCCAATCGATGGCGGAATTGCCGCCGCCGGAAATCAAGACGATTTTCCCTTTAAAGCGCTCCAGCGACTTCACCGTGTAATTCAAGTTCGATACTTCAAAACGTTCTGCGCCTTGGATTTCCAGTTTCTGAGGATTTAATATCCCTCCTCCCACTGCGACAATCACCGTCTTGGAAAGATGCCGCTTGCCAGAAGATCCGGCCAGTTCAAAAAGCCCGTCTTTGTTTCTGTCCATTGCCTCAATTTTCTCATTCAGCACCACTTCCGGATCAAAAGTCAGGCCTTGCGCCACCAATTGCTCAATGAGTTTTCCTCCTTGAATGGGAGTCTGTCCGCCTATGTCCCAAATCATCTTTTCAGGGTAAACGTGGATTTTCCCGCCAAGCTGCGGCTGGTATTCGATCAGTTTGGTCTTCATTTCCCTCAACCCGCTGTAAAAAGCCGAGTACAATCCGGCCGGCCCTCCACCGATGATGGTGACGTCGAACACTTCTAGTTCTCCCACAATTGATCCACTCCTCATTTTAAATTTCAGTTGACACTAAAAAATTTACGACTTATAGTATTGATTGTACTGAAAATGATAATCATTATCAATTAATTTATCAATAAAGAAAAAGCTTTCATCCAGATTGATTGACCAGCTGCTCTCAATCAGCCCTTTATTTCTCAGAAGCAGGAAGCTGACCGGCCGATCAAGCGGATTATAATTTTAGAAAAGGAGGTTTTGCAGGATGGTCCGTCTTTTTACAGAGGATTTGAATGTTAGCTATGGGGAAAGGCTGATCGTCAAAGATTTAAGCATTGAAATTCCAGACAAACAAATCACCACCATCATCGGGTCAAATGGCTGCGGCAAGTCGACTTTATTGAAAACGATTACCCGCATCATTTCGCAGCAGTCCGGGTCGGTTGTATTGGATGGCGGCAATATTGCAAAAGAAAGCACAAAAGCGTTGGCACAAAAAATGGCGATTCTGCCCCAAACCCCTGAAAGCGCCAATGGGCTGACTGTCGGAGAACTGGTTTCATATGGCCGTTTTCCATACCAAAAAGGATTCGGCCGCTTGTCGAAAAAGGATTATGACGTGATCAATTGGGCTTTGGATGTCACCGGCACTCAGTTTTTCAAATTTCATCCGGTTGATGCTTTATCAGGCGGGCAACGGCAGCGTGTCTGGATTGCCATGGCGCTTGCCCAAGAAACCGAAATGATTTTTCTGGATGAGCCGACCACGTATCTGGATATGGCCCACCAGCTTGAAATTCTGGAACTGCTGGAAAAACTCAATAAGGAACAAGGCCGGACCATTGTCATGGTGCTCCATGATTTGAATCAGGCTGCCCGTTTCGCCGACCATATCATTGCCATGAAAGACGGACAGGTAGTCAAAGCCGGCACATGCCATGAAGTCATTACGCAGCCTGTCTTAAAAAAAGTATTCCGGATTGACGCGGAAATCGGACTTGACCCGAGAACGCAAAAACCGATGTGCATCACCTATAACTTAATCAAAGGAGTTTAACCCATGATGAAAAAATTAGCATTGCCTCTTCTCTTATTAACCATTCTGCTGCTTGCAGCTTGCGGCAAAGAAACAGCGAACGAAGCGGAAGCCGAAAGTACTGCAGGCAAATCCGGCACGATTACATATGAATCCGAAAATGGCCCTGTTGAAGTACCCGCTGATCCACAGCGAGTGATTGTATTATCCACTTACGCGGGTGATGCGATGGCGCTTGATGTTCCGCTTGTCGGAGTGGATTCATGGTCAAAAAATAACCCCCGCTTTGATAAGGAGTTAGCAAATGTAGAAGAAGTGACTGAAGATAATCTGGAAAAGATCATCGAACTTGAGCCGGATTTAATCATTGGCATGTCGACGATTAAAAATATCGATAAGTTGAAGGAAATTGCTCCGACCGTGACATTTACATACGGCAAACTGGATTATCTGTCACAGCATTTGGAAATCGGGAAAGTGCTGAACAAAGAAAAAGAAGCCCAAGCTTGGATTGAAGATTTCCAAAACCGCGCCAAACAAGCCGGAGAAGAAATTCGTGCTGAAATCGGAGAAGAGGCAACCGTATCCGTTATTGAAAACTTTGATAAACAGCTTTATGTCTTCGGGGATAACTGGGGGCGCGGCACAGAAATTCTTTACCAGGAAATGAATCTCAAAATGCCTGAAAAAGTGAAGGAAATGGCATTGAAGGACGGTTACTACGCTTTGTCCCAAGAAGTGCTTCCTGAATACATGGGAGACTATGTGATCTTCAGCAAAGACAGCGAACAGGATAATTCATTCCAGGAAACGGATTTGTATAAAAACACACCAGCTGTTAAAGGCGGCAAGGTTTTTGAAGTCCCTTCTAAGGAATTTTACTTTAATGACCCTCTTACATTGGAATATCAACTCGAGTTCTTTATCGAGAAGTTTCTAGGCAAGTAATACATCAAAGAGGGATTCTGGACACGGAATCCCTCTTTTACTCTCTTACAGAAAAGATGATGATGCATGTACGGCAAAATGCCATTTTTATTAAAATTAATCACAAGCCTGCTCGTGTTTGCAGCTATGTTTGTAACAGCCATTGTGTCCGGCGCTGCAGACATCGGCTTGAAAGATGTTTGGCTCGCCTTATTTTCCGGGGCATCAAGTGACGACATCAACGTCATCAGGGAAATCCGGCTGCCACGGGAAGCCGCTGCAGTGTTCGTTGGCGCTGCGCTCGCCGTTTCCGGGGCAATGATGCAGGGAATGACCCGCAATCCCTTGGCAGACCCGAGCCTTCTTGGCCTTACTTCCGGCGCAAATGCAGCATTAGCCGTAACGCTCGCTTTTCTTCCAGCAGCCAACTATTTCTGGATTACGGTGGCTTGTTTCATCGGCGCTGCTATCGGTGCCGCTATCGTATTCGGACTTGGGGCAACAAAGCGCGGCGGGTTCTCCCCTTTCCGCATTGTCTTGGCAGGTGCAGCTGTATCGGCGTTTCTTTCAGCTTTTGCAGAAGGAATCGGCTTGTATTTCAAGATTTCCAAAGACGTGTCGATGTGGACTGCCGGCGGACTGATCGGCACCTCCTGGAGCCAGCTTCAAATAGTGGTCCCATTTATCGCATGTGGACTGGTTATTGCCATCTTTCTATCAAGGCAGCTGACCATCCTCAGTTTGAGCGAAGAAACAGCGGTCGGACTTGGCCAAAAGACAATCCATATTAAAGCGTTCCTTTTTATCGCCATCACTATTCTCGCAGGAGCCGCTGTTGCGCTCGCTGGAAATTTGGCTTTTATCGGTTTGATGGTGCCGCATGTGGTCCGGGCGATCGTCGGCACTGATTATCGGTTCATCATCCCGATGTCTGCTGTTTCAGGTGCAATCTTCATGCTTTTCGCAGATTTGCTTGGACGGACAATCAATGCCCCATTTGAAACACCGGTGGCAGCGCTTGTTGCGCTGTTCGGCTTGCCGTTCTTCTTATTGATCGTCCGGAAAGGAGGGCGTGCTTTCGCATGATTCATCCAGCTTTGTTAAGAAAACAGCGCCTTTATTTTGTACTGTTGCTCGCGTTGATTGTAATGACAGCCATCCTCGGCATGGCAACGGGTTATTCTTCCCTTTCTTTTGACCGGCTGCTGCCGGCCATTTTAGGGCAAGGTACATTCAAAGAGGACTTTATCTTATTTTCAATTCGGCTTCCGCGTATCTTGATCACGCTGCTTGCCGGCATGGCGCTTGCATTGTCCGGTGCGATCCTGCAAGGAGTGACACGCAACGACTTGGCAGACCCTGGCATCATCGGCATCAATTCAGGCGCCGGCGTCGCCATTGCGGTATTTTTCCTTTTTATGCCGATTGAAGTGGATTCGTTCGTTTATCTCTTGCCGCTCGTTGCTTTGGTGGGGGCTTTAGGGACGGCGCTGCTGATTTATGCTTGTTCTTATAACCGGAAAACCGGTCTCCAGCCAGTCCGGCTCGTTTTGGTAGGGATCGGCTTTTCAACGGCGTTATCCGGCGTTATGATCATTCTGGTGTCCTCTGCGGAACGGGAAAAAGTCGATTTTATCGCCAACTGGCTGGCCGGCAATATTTGGGGGACGGACTGGCCATTCATCTGGGCGCTTTTGCCTTGGCTATTGGTATTGCTGCCGTTCACTTTATACAAAGCGAACCGGTTGAATATACTGAGCCTCAGTGAACCTATTGCAGTCGGAATCGGCATTTCACTTGAAAAAGAACGCATCGTTCTGTTATTGGCGGCCGTGGCGCTTGCCGCTTCTGCTGTTTCTGTCACCGGCGGCATTGCTTTTATCGGACTGATGGCTCCTCATATCGCCAAGGCACTTGTCGGTCCGCGCAATCAATTGTTTCTGCCGCTTGCCATCTTGATTGGCGGCTGGCTCCTGCTGCTGGCCGATACTGTCGGCCGCAATTTGCTGGAGCCGAATGGCATTCCTGCCGGCATAATGGCTGCTTTGATTGGCGCCCCTTATTTCATGTACTTGCTGTTAAAGAAATAAAAATACCCTTTGAGAACTTTATTGTTCTCAAAGGGTATTTTAGGTTTAATCAGGCCGTTTCATTGAAAAAATTTCGCCAAGCTTGGCATAATTGGTTCCCGCCAAACGGCTGACAGGCTGCAGAATTTCCGGATTGATGCGCCCGTTGTCATAAATGGACTCGTCAATATGGAAGCGGACGACTCTGCCAATCAGGAGGCGGGTCCCTCCAAGTTCAACTGCCTGCTCCAGCCGGCATTCAAAGCGGACTTTTGTCTGCTCGACTGAAGGAACTTTTACTATTTCACTGTTGATAAGCGTCAGTTCCGTCAAATCGATTTCACTTTGCTCCGGCGGCAGTGATGCCGCTGTTTTATTGACTTCCCCGACGTTCGTTTCATCGACGACATGGATGACAAACTCCTTTGTTGCCATGGCGTTGCGTGCTGTGTCTTTCGGCGTTCCTGCCCGGCTCTGGACAGAAACCGACAGCAGCGGCGGATCGGATGAAACAATATTAAAGTAACTGAACGGCGCTGCGTTAACGATGCCGTCTGCGGACATGCTGGTGACAAAAGCAATCGGACGAGGAATGACGCTTCCGACCAGCAATTTATAATTCCCGCGTTCTGTTTGTTGGTTTGGATCAAACGAAAGCATGACGATTCCTCCCGGTTTTTGGTTTCTCTATAGATGTTGTTGATGTAAAAATATTTTAAGTATTATATTTAGAATGCCTTGCTTTAAAACATGTTTTTTATCTGGCTGAAGAGGCGAAATTCACTTCCAGCGGGCTGGCAGCAGGTTTCCCGAAATAATAGCCTTGAAAAAGCTGATAGCCTTGCTGTTTCAACCAGTCAAAGTCGGCCCGTTCTTCAATCCCTTCAGCAAGTGGCACCGAACCGACTTCGAGTGCTTTTCCAAGAAACTGCAGCGCTATCTTCTGCTTATCCGAGTCACTTGAGACTCCCTGGACATACTGCATATCCAGTTTCATGTAATTCGGCTTTAAATCGGCCAGCATTTCGATCGTGCTGTACCCTTCCCCGACATCATCAAGCGCATATTCGAAGCCTTTTTCTTTATAATACGCCAAAATGGTTTTTAAATGCTCCAAGTCCTCCACCTTTTCAGTTTCGACCACTTCAAATACGAGCTGCTCCGGGTTTACGCCCAATTGATTTGCCAGAAGCGTAGTAGAACGCAAACAAAATTCCGGCGAATAAATCGAAGTCGGAATAAAGTTGATGAATGTTTTTACATCTTTTAAAGCTGCGGCGTACTTGACTGCCGTCATACGGCATACCCGGTCGAGCGCATACAGGCGTCCACGGTTTTTGGCAGCCGGAAAGATTTCATTCGGATAGATGACGGAACCATCCTCGTTTTGGAAACGTGCCAGCATTTCATAGGCAAAAATTTTCCCGGCGGCATCAACAATCGGCTGATAATGGCACGTGATCAATTCTTTTTGGATCACTTCATCGATCCATTGCATTTCCATCACGGTTTCAATTTCGGCAAATGGCTTCCAAGCTCCCGTATTCACCCTGAATGTGACTTGTTCAAATTCCATAAAGTGACGGCAGAAATCCATGAATTCTTTTGCGCCGGATTCCGGAACGAGAAGCCCTTGCTCTTTCGCTTTTACGGAGATGCCCCGCCTTTCCATATGGTCCACTATTTGCGGCAATGCCGACAGATTGGATTCGCCTTCCACTTTTATCTCGAATTTCAACTCCGCTACGGAGCAATTATTGCATTGCATTCAGTAGTCCTCCCTTTTCCTGTTAAATAAAGTTTACTTGATTGGCAAAAAATAGAAAAGGGAATCACTTCTAAAAACAGAAAAAGACACTTTATTTCCCAGGAAATAAAGTGTCTTCAATTAACTTGCTGTTTTATTCGTTTCTTCTAAAAGCTTCATGCGCTTTGACATTCCGAAACAGATTTACGATAAATACTAAAGTGGCAGCTACAACGGTCAGTGCTCCGGTAACGGCAATCGGAAAAGCCGTCCCTTCTTCTCCAATGGAAAACAAAACCATGCCCCCCAATAAAAGCAATGCTCCGATATTATAGAGCCAAAAATGAGTTTTTCCTAACACGCTGTTTCCTGCTCTCGGAAAAGCACTATAGATTAGCCCGAATATCCCCATTGTGGCCCAGCCAACCAAATTGATATGGGCGTGTACAGGGGTAAATTCAAATCTTTCAACTATCCCCATATAAATCCCTAAGGTAAGGCCGATCAATAGATAAACAGCCGCTACTTTAATAAAAGCAGTGCCCATCTTACTCCAAACTCCTTTCGTATTAATCGTAGCTTCTACGAAAATCAACGTTGTTCTTGGAGTCACGCCGCGGTTCACTATTTTTTGGCTGAGCAAGGGAGAGTCATACCTCCTTTCAATAAAATGATTCTTACAGGCGGCTTAGTCCGAGTTTTTTGCCACTTATCTATTCTTGAAAATCAAAGTTCGCCACTTTTTATTCTGAAAATTCTAAATTGTTTTCTTCATTAATTTTAACAGTATATTGGTTCCTTTTCTATCCAATTGCATCTCTCAAAATGAAGGAATTTTTTTGCCAACGGAGAATGTATACTTTATCGTCTGTTGTTTCTTCAAAGCCGACAAAAAGGAGCTGTTCGTATGGGGAAAATTGTCGTATCAATGTATGTGACGCTGGACGGTGTCATGGAATTGCCTTCCTGGACCGCCCCTTACTGGAACGATGAAATTGCTAAGTTTGAACTGGATTTGCTGTCCGCAAGCGATTCTTTATTGCTTGGGCGGATCACCTATGAAGAATTTGCAGCACGCTGGCCCGAGAGAGATGATGAAGAAGGTTTTGCCCGCCGGATAAATGAGATGCCCAAATATGTCGCAACGACAACTTTAACGAAAGCAGAATGGAATGCGGCGTTCATTAAAGAAAATGCTGCAGAAGAGATTGCAAATTTAAAGAAAGCCAAAAAGAAACTGCTGGTCTATGGAAGTGGAACCTTGGTAGAAAAGCTGCTGGAGCATGACTTGATTGATGAATTGCATCTTTTGACGTTTCCCCTTGTACTTGGTGAAGGGAAGCGCTTGTTCAAAGAAGGTATAGACCAGAAAAAATTCATGCTGACAGACAGCCGGACCACGGATTCCGGAGTGGTCATTTCAAGTTATGTACCTGATAAGTAAACATTTGAAAAGAATAGTGAAAGGCTGCTGGTTGTTTCGTTTATCGGCAGTCTTTTTGTATGGACAAGTACGCTTAGGAATCTGCAGAACCCAGCATTTTCGGCAAATCATTAGAGAAAAATTTTTTATTCTGGTTAAATGAAATCTCAGTGCCTTTATAGAAGCTGACCTGAAGACAACAACAAATAATTTTAAATCAGGTGAAAAAATGGAACATGATCATGAAATCAATGAAAAAATAAAACGAAACAATTACAAAGTATTTGCTTGGCTCAGCAATTATTTGAACAATGCACCTGACTTTATCGGCAAGGAAGAAATTGATGAAATTGTCGGCGCCGGAGTATCTTCTGAATATGCCTTCGCAGTGATACTTGCTGCTGCTTTTGGACTTGATATTGTCGATAATCCTATAGATAAAGCATTATTTCATAATTATTTCAACAAGATGTTCCATAAGTTAGAGGCTTCTGAGTATGCCAACACCCCTTATTACCAGAACATCAAAATACCGCGGATACAAATCGGCAACAGTGAATTAAAGTATGAAAAATATAAGCCTTTCGAAGGCTTTGTCAGCAACGACATCATCCGGACAATGGAAGGCAGACAAATTCCGCAAGTCGGCTTTTTTGAAACGGAATTCCAGTTTCCGGCCGTTTTGGAAAATGGCCGGATCTGGATGACCATCACACCAAATGAAATCGAAACGATGAAAGAACCCATTGAGCAGGCTTTTGGCAAGGTGCTCACATTCGGCCTTGGGCTTGGCTATTACGCCTATATGGTTTCTGAAAAAGACAATGTGGACAGCGTCACCATCGTCGACAGCAATGAAAACGTTATCCGTTTATTCAAGCGCCATATCCTGCCGCAATTCAAAAATGCCCACAAGATTAACATCATTAATGCGGATGCTTTTGAGTTTGCACAAACCCGCATGGCTGAAGGCCATTTCGATTTTGCCTTTATGGACCTATGGCATGATGTTTCGGACGGGCTGGACATGTACTTGAAACTGAAGGAGTACGAAAAATTAAGTCCTGAAACAGTCTTTACCTATTGGATAGAGAAATCCATTTTGTGTTATTTGTGAGAAGCCGTTGGATATAATAAAAGGATCGGTTCATTGAACCGATCCTTCAGACTGTAGACAAAGTGTGCTTGAAATGAATAAGACGGTATAAACCCCAACCGGACCGGCCACTTCGCTTTCCGTGGGCTCGGCTTCAGCCTCCTCGTCACTGGCGTTCCTGCGGGGTCTTCAGCTCGAGCTGATTCCACAGGAGTCTCGTGGCCGGTCCGGTTGGGGATGTCGCTTTTCAGATATGTGAGGAGAAGCGGCATCCGGTTTTTATTTCATTTCAGGTTCCGCAGCGGAAACCGGCGAGGGCAAAGATGTGCTCCTGCATCGCTGCGCTAGCTTCGTCGCAAAGGCTTGGCCTTACTACCTTCGGCCAATGCCTTTCCTGCGGGGCAGCGTAGCGACGAAGTGCCGAAATCCACTCGGGCGCGAGCCCGCGGAAAGCGTCCGGTTGAAGCGCAGGAACCGAGGGGAGAAGCTTGTTTTTGCTAGTTATTCACTTGATTGACAGTATATTCTTTTGTCTACAAGCTCAAGGACGGTTCAATGAACCGATCCTTTCTTGTTAACCTTATTCAAGTTTTCGCGAATTTATTTTTCGCATAAATGTAAGTGACTGCAAGGGCGGCGACCAAAACGCCGCCTTTGATGATATCGAATGCATAATACGGAAGATTGAGGATCGTCAGGCCGTTCAGCAGGATGCCGATGACCGCTGCCCCGAAAAAAGTGCCGAGTGCATTCGGCTTGCCGGCGCCAAGCACCGAGTAGCCGACGAATACAGCCGCTACTGCTTCCATCAACAACGGAGCACCTGCATCAATCTGGCCGGATCCGACACGTGCTGTAAACAAGATTCCTGCCATCGAAGCAAAAACACCGGAAACCACATATGCCGTGAACTTCACTTTTTTGACATTCACTCCTGATAAACTGGCCGCTTCCGCATTTCCGCCGGTCATATAGAGGATTCTGCCCCATCGGGTATGATTTAGCACCACATAAGAAGCCAGCACCAAAATCAGCATAATCCATACCGGGACTGGCAAGCCGAGCATCTGCCCCTGTCCAATCCACAGAAACGCTTCCGAAAACTGCCCAGGCGCTGTCCCGCCTGAGGTCAGCGGCATATTATTATAAATGGAATAGCCTTCTGTATAGGTCCGGTGCAGCCCTGCCACGATGTACATCATGCTCAATGTCGCGAGCAGATCCGGAATGCCAATGACGACAATCAATAGACTATTGACCACTCCAACCAAAACCCCCACCAGGATTGGCAGCAGCAGGACCAGCCATAAAGGCATCTCATACCAGACCATCAGTGAAGCGGATACTACCGTCGATAACGACATCGTCGAACCGACCGATAAATCAAAACCATCCACTACTAGCGTAAATGTTACTCCCAGCGCCAGCAAAGTCACGATTGAAATGGAACGAAGAATGTCCGTAAAATTTCCATACGTGAAAAAAGTATCGCTGATCGTACTGAAATAAAGAATGATGAATACCAATAAGAAGATGGCGCCGTATTTAAATAGAAACTGGATTGCTTTCTCTTGTGCTGAGTTTTGGGTTTTTGCCGTACTCTTCTTTTCCACCGCTTGCATATAACAAAATCCTTTCCTGGGTCGCTTCTTGCCGTGAAAACTCTTTCACGATCTGACCATTGTACATAACCAAAATCCGGTCTGAAATTCCGATGGCTTCATGAATTTCGCTGGAAAAATAAAGACAGCCTTTGCCGCTTTCCGCCAGTTGGCGAATCAGCTTGAAAATATCCACTTTGGCTCCGATATCGACTCCTTTTGTTGGCTCATCAAAGAGATAAACCGCAGAATCAAGGGAAGTCCATTTGCCGATTGCCACTTTTTGCTGATTGCCACCACTTAGATGGACAAGTGGTGTATCCGTGCTGTCCGTTTTAATTTTGAGCCGGCTGATGATTTCTTCGGCAAATCTTTTTTCTGATTTTTTATCCATGAACAGCTGCGGCGAGAATTTTTTCAGATTAGGAAACGATGCGTTTGCCTGTAAGGATTCTTGGACGAATAATCCTTCTTTCCGCCTTTCTTCGGGCACCAGCGCTATCCCTGCTTTAATGGCATCTCCAGGATTCCTGAGTTTCAGCTGCCTTCCTGACAGTTCGATCGTACCTGAAGTTAACGGAGTTCCGCCGAATAAGGCTTTTGCTAATTCAGTCTTTCCTGCCCCGACAAGCCCGACGACGCCAACGATTTCCCCGGATGCCATAGTGAAGGACAGGTTTTTCACTTTTCGTCCGTCAGATAAATCTTTCACAGCCAGCAATGGAGCACCGATTTCATGTTCGCGGTGAACCAGTTCATTGCTGAGCGTTTTTCCAAGCATCGCTTCAACAACTTCTTCCTGCACAGCCGTTTCTGTCTCAAACGTATTCACCCACTTACCTTCTGCCATCACCGTGATGCGGTCGCTGATTTTAAACACTTCCGGCAGCCGGTGAGAGATAAAAATACAGCCGACTCCCTGCTTTTTTAATTTATTGATGACCGTAAATAGCTTGTCGGCTTCGGGGATTGACAGCGGGGCTGTCGGTTCATCAAAAATGATGATTTTCGCTGAATGGACGAGAGCACGGGCAATCAGCACTAATTGTTTCTCCGCCAATGTCAGCTGGGCCGCTTTTTGTTTGACATTAAGATTTTCCGATTGCAATTGAGCCAACGCTTCACGCGCCTGTACGTACATTTTTGCTTTGGAGACAAACAGTCCGCCGCCAGCTGCGAAAGTATCAAGGAGAATATTTTCAGCAACCGATAATTCCGGCACGATTGCTGTATCCACTTCCTGGTAAACACAATAAATGCCTTGCTGTTTCGCCGCTTTCGGTGATTGCAGCTGAACAAGGTTTCCTTCCAGCCGGATTTCTCCCGCGTCTTGTCCATAAACGCCCGATAATATTTTGATCAATGTACTTTTTCCAGCACCGTTGACGCCAAGCAAGGCATGTACTTCTCCTTGTTCGAGACCGAACTCTGCCCTTTCCAATGCCGTTACTTTTCCGAACGTTTTCCGGATTCCTGTCATTGACAGCAAAGAATTCCCCATCGGCTTTGCTCCTTTCTCAGAAAAGAGCCGCCCCGTTGTACAGGACAGCTCCGCTCACTTTTCCTTATTTATTTTCCAACTTCTTAAGCCCGTCTGTATACCCTTGCTCACTCGCGCCCCAGCCTTCGATGTACTCGCTCAATTCAGCGGTCGTGATGGCTTCTTCAGGTAATTTTTCCGCATCTACAAAAATCGGTTCCAGCACCACTTTCTGTTCCGGATTTTCACCATTGATTTGCTGATACAGGTAACGCACTTGAATGCGGCCAATATCAACCGGATCCACCGCTGCCGAAGCTGCCCACGGGCTGCCGTCTTTCTGGATCATCTGCAAGTCTTCATCACTCATGTCGATGCTGTAGACGCTGATGTCGGTGCGCCCGGATTGTTCGATGGCGCGTACTGCACCTTTTGCAAATTCATCCCAGGCAGCCCAGACTGCTGTGATTTCGCCTTCATTCGGATATTGCTTCAATACCGCTTCCATTTGCGCCTGTGTATCAAGAGCCGTGTTTTGAGTCGCTGCACCGAATGCCGTGACTTCTTTGATGCCTGTGTTGTTTTTCAAGAATTCTTCGTAAGCAACTTGGCGGCGTTCCATCGGGGCAAAGCCGGCTACCCAGATTTTTACGATATTCGCTTTTCCATCATGGTCGTTAGCCAATTTTTCCAATGTCATTTCAGCCATTTGCTGATCGCCTTGTTCTAAAGAAACCACGCCTTCAACATCTACTCCCGCATCAAAAGCGACAACCGGAATTCCTTTTTCCACTGCTTTTTCAACGCCTTGGTTCAATGCCTCTTTGGTGCCGTGGTCAATCAAAATTCCGTCAAATCCTTGGTTGATGGCTGCGTCCAAGTTGGATGCCATTTTTGCCAAATCGCCGTCCGATGTAAAGACCGTTACGTCGCCGCCGAATTTCCCGACTTGTTCTTCCACACCTTCGATATACTGCGCAGAAAACGTCCCTAAGTTTTGCTGCATGATGAGCGCGACTTTTTTGCCGGCCAACGGATTATCCGAGGCTTCTGCTTTCGCAGCGTCCGGCGTCTTTTCTTCACTGCCTTCGCCTTTTGGCTGGCAGGCAGCCAGAAATGCACTGATGATCAATAAAATGGTTAATAATAAGAGCGATTGTTTTTTCATTATTTTTCTCCTTTTTCTGCATAGGGGTTAAGAACTCCGGGAATGTTTTGGTAGTAATCAGGTCTGATGATTCCTTTTTCTGTGATAATTGCAGTAATAAAGCGGGATGGAGTCACATCAAAAGCAGGATTGAAGACTTTCGTGCCCAGAGGCGCTATCGGCTGACTGCCAAGATGAGTAATTTCTTCCGCTTTCCGTTCTTCAATTGGTATTTCTGCACCGCTGTCAATGGTGACGTCAAATGTTGATGCGGGTGCCGCTACATAAAATGGAATCCCATAAGCATCAGCGAGAATCGCCAAGTTGAGTGTTCCGATTTTATTGGCGGTATCGCCGTTCGCCGCGATGCGGTCCGCGCCCACGATAATGGCTTCGATGTCTTTCGCCCCAATAGTGTGGGCCGCCATGCTGTCGGTGATAAGCGTGACGTCCACTCCTGACTGCTGAAGCTCCCAGACGGTCAGCCGTGCACCTTGGAATACCGGGCGGGTCTCACATGCAAACACTTCAAATTTCCGGCCGCGTTCGCTTCCAAGGTGAAATGGCGCCAAGGCTGTTCCATATTTCGCAGTGGCAATCGATCCGGCATTGCAGATGGTCATCACCCGTTTATGCCCTTCCAAAAGCGCCAAGGCATATTCGCCGATCTGCCGGCAGGAAGCTTCATCTTCCTGGTGGATGCGCACCGCTTCTGCGATAAGCAGCACTTTTCCATTTTCTACAGATTCAGCTTTTTGAACGGCTTCAAGCAATCTATCGAGCGCCCACATTAAGTTGACGGCCGTCGGACGCGACTCTCCTAGATAAAGCGCATCTTTGCGCACATCATGCAGGAACGCTTCCACTGTTTCAGCATCGTGCCGCTGGGCTGCCAGTGCTAAGCCATAAGCGGCGGTGATGCCGATGGCCGGGGCGCCGCGAACTTTCAGCGTAAAGATGGCTTCATAGACATCTTCAATCGTCTCGAGTGTCAAATAGTCAATTTCATGCGGCAATTTCTGTTGATCTAAGATGACCAACTGCCCGTCTGTCCAGGCAATTGATAATGGAATGGTCATTGCTTCAGCTCCTCAAGCAGACCAGATACCGCACTGATTGTTGTTAACCCGGAACGTTTTAAAATCAGCGCTTCGCCGGTGTGCAAAGCTTGTTTCTTTAAACGAATGCGCAAGTTCTTATCTTCAATGCTGTCCAAATCTTTAACATGTGCCAGTCCGATTGTGCGTCGAATCAATTCACAGCCGGCAAAGCCAAGCGTGTCGCGGAATATCTTTTCCAATATGAACTCTTTATAGCCTGGTGTGTCTTTGTATGCTTCAATGCCTTCCCGGTCCCATAGTTCTGAAAAGCGGGTTGAGAAAACTTCCCATGTACGTTCGATATGATTCACAATCACTTGGCGTTCTTCGCCGCTCCGGGTGATTGACTGAACGATTAAGTTTGCCAGAAACAAGCCGACGTCAAAGCCAATAGGACCGTAAAAAGCAAATTCGGGATCGATGACTTTCGTTTCCGATTCACTGGCAAAAATACTGCCGGTATGAAGGTCCCCATGCAATAGCGCTTCCGCTTCCGTCAAAAAACTGAACTTCAGCTTTGCCGCTTCAAGTTTCAATGGACCGTTGTTCCAGATAGCTTCGACCGTGGCTTGAAGCTCCGGTTCGTAATCATTGGTGTCGTTATTGAAAAACGGGTCGGTGAAAATAAGGTCCTCTGTTATTTTGCACAGTTCCGGGTTGGAGTAGTCGGCCACCAACCGCTTTTTCTCAAACGGGTGCAGCGCAAAATCAGATGTATGGAACAGCGTGCGTCCCAAATATTCACCGATGTCTTCCGATAGTTTTGGATAAGCTGCCCCTTGGATCAGCCCTTCGCGTGCAATCGTCAGATGAGACAAGTCTTCCATTACGGTAATCGCCAGTTCCTCATCCATGGCATAAACGGCCGGTACCAGCCCCGGTGCAAATTCGCTATGCTTTTGAAGAGCGTTCGCTTCAATCGTTGCGCGTTTCAATGTCAGCGGCCAGCTTTCCCCGACAACTTTCGCATATGGCAATGCCTGTTTGATAATCAACCCTTTTCCACTTTTAGGATCTTTGATCTGGAATACATAATTCAAGTTCCCGTCTCCGATTTCGCGGCACACCAGTTCCGCTCCTTCAGGGAATGGGTATAGGCTCTGAGCCAGTGCAATGGCTTTTTCTTCGGTTAATGCTTCGTATTGTTTGGATGCTATTGTCATTATTCATCTACCTTTCCGGGTCAATATAAAAAGCCTCTTTCCGCAAGAAAGAGGCCTAGAATGATAGATTCCACGCCTCTTATCTTTCAGAAATGGTCATTTCTGATGGAATTAGCACCGTGCCTTGCGGAATTTGCATTCCGGCGCGAAAGCGCCCCTTCTCACGAAGGTATTACGGTCGGTTGCTGGGCGTCATAGGGCCAATTTCCCTCTGCCTGCTCTTGATAAGAGTACTATTTGAGTAACTATATGCTGTTTGAAAAGAATCCTATCACGGTTCAGAATTGACTGTCAATAACTTTTTTACAACAAATAATTTTGCGAATATTCATTGACAGAATGTTTCATACATGAAATAATCAAAACTAATTTCTTTATTAAAACAATTGAATACGCATTCTTATTCAGAGCAGGTGGAGGGACGAGCCCTATGATACCCGGCAACCGGTCCATTATTGGACACGGTGCTAATTCTTGCAGCCATTTAATGAGGCTGAGAAATAAGAAGTTGTTAAGCCTATTAACCTCTTCTTGTTTGAAGAGGTTTTTTATTTTGATTTTTAACAGGAGTGTGAATGCAATGAGCAGTTTAACAGCGACTTACCAGCTGTATGGCAAAGCGGGTTCATTCGGGAAAAAGGCAGAAGGAATCGCCCTGGGCCTGACGATCGGATCGTGGACCGACTTGCCATTATTGGAACAGCAGCAATTAAAACACCATAAAGGAAATGTCGTTTCGACAACGGAATTTGAAGATTCCCCGCATCCGTTAAAGCCGGATGAAATCAAGGCTGTGGTGAAGATTTCGTATCCAAGTGCCAACTTCTCAGCGGATTTCCCGGCAATATTAACCACCGTCTTCGGCAAATTGTCGCTGGATGGTGAAGTTAAGCTGCTTGATTTGGAGTTTGACGAAGAGCTGCTCTCGCATTTTCCGGGACCACGATTCGGCATCGACGGAATCCGGGGATTGCTTGGCGTTACCGGCCGGCCGCTTGTCATGAGCATCTTCAAAGGCGTCATCGGCCGCGACTTGGATTTCCTCGCTTCACAGCTTCGCCAGCAGGCGCTCGGCGGAGTGGATTTGGTAAAAGATGATGAGATTCTATTTGATAATCCGCTGACGCCTTTTGAGAAGCGGATCACGACAGGGAAAAACGTGCTGCAGCAGGTCTTTGAGGAAACTGGGCACCGGACGCTTTATGCGGTGAACTTGTCGGGGCGCACTTCCAGCTTGCGTGACAAGGCAAAAAAAGCACGCAAACTTGGAGCGGATGCCTTGCTGTTCAATGTCCATGCTTATGGTCTGGATGTGCTGCAGGAACTAGCAGAAGATCCGGATATCGGGCTGCCGCTCATGGCGCATCCAGCATTCAGCGGCGCTTTCACTTCTTCCAACTTTTATGGACTGGCCACTTCTCTGGCACTCGGAAAACTGGTCCGCTACGCAGGCGCCGACTTTTCTTTGTTCCCCTCCCCTTACGGCAGTGTTGCTCTTGAAAAAGCCCAGGCACGGGCACTCGGTGAGGAATTGGTGAAGGACAGTCCGTTGAAGCGAAGCTTCCCAGTGCCTTCTGCAGGCATCCATCCCGGACTTGTTCCGTTATTGATCAACGATTTCGGAATTGACAGTATCATCAATGCAGGAGGCGGCGTACATGGCCATCCGGACGGTGCAGCCGGAGGCGGTAAAGCTTTCCGCCAGGCAGTTGATGCCGTTTTAAGCAAAAAAACACTCGCCGACGCTTCTGAACAGCATGAAGAATTAAAAACAGCATTGGCAATATGGGGGTAAGCATTTTGAGCAAACCAGTGATTTTCTGCGATTTTGATGGCACGGTGACCAACAACGACAACATCATCGCAATCATGAAAAAATTCAATCCGCCCGGCTGGGAATCGGTCAAAGACGATATCCTGGCCCAACGGGTCTCCATAAAAGATGGCGTTGCAAAGATGTTCACGCTGTTGCCGTCATCGAAAAAAGACGACATTATCAGCTATGTGCTGGAACAGGCGCAAATCCGTGACGGCTTTTCTGAATTCGTGGCCTACGCCAAAAAACAGGATATTGCGCTTTATATCGTCAGCGGCGGCATTGACTTTTTTGTCTATCCGCTGCTCGAATCATTCGGCCCTTTCGCCGGCGTCTATTGCAACGAAGCCGATTTTTCAGGAGAAACGATCAACATCAATTTTCCGCACAGATGCGATGACGAATGCACGAGCCAAGGCTGCGGCTGCTGCAAGCCGTCCATTATCCGCGAGCTGCTTGAAAACGGCGCGAAAAGCATCGTCATCGGAGACTCCATCACCGATCTTGAAGCGGCGAAACGGGCAGACCTCGTCATTGCCCGCGATTTTTTAATCGAGAAATGCGAAGAGCTCGGCTTGTCGTATGAGCCGTTTGAAAACTTCCGGGATGTCACTTCCATCATCGACGCTCGTCTGGGTGTGAAGCTATGACGGCGCTTCAGGAGCGATGGCAGGAACTTGCAGATGTCAAAGACGAATTGGCGCTCCGGGACTGGTTCATGGGAACGAGCGGCAACTTGGCCATTAAAGTCCAAGATTCGCCTGTTGAATTTCTTGTGACGGCCAGCGGCAAAGATAAGCGCAAACGCACGGCAGAAGATTTTTTGCTGGTGGATGCAGCCGGCAAGGCAGTCGATGAGACACATTTGAAGCCGTCGGCTGAAACTTTGCTGCATTGTGAAGTTTATTCGAAAACACCTGCGGGGTGCAGCCTCCATATCCATACCGTTGCCAATAACATCATTTCGGAACTATACGGGAACCGTGGAAAAATTGATTTCCAAGGCCTTGAACTCATCAAAGCATTCGGTTTATGGGATGAAGATGCGGTGTTGACCATCCCCATCATCCCAAACCACGCCCACATCCCTGACCTTGCGGAAGAGTTCCGAAAACACTTGACTGCCGATAGCGGCGCAGTGCTGATCCGCAACCATGGCATTACCGTGTGGGGCAAAAACGGTTTTGAAGCCAAGAAACTGCTGGAGGCAAGTGAGTTTCTTTTCCAGTATCAGATGGCTTTGTATCAAATACATTCACATTAAAACTGAAAACGGAAAGGAAGATTCATAATGGCAATCATTAAAATTCAAGGAACAAATGAAACAATCGAAGCGCAAAACGAAGTAGCAGCATTCCTCGAACAGCAGGAAGTTATTTACGAGCATTGGGACATCAACAAATTGCCGGAGCACCTGCGCGAGAAATTCAATCTCAGCGATGAAGAAAAAGAGGATATCCTGGCAGCTTTCAAAGCGGAAATCGACGACATTTCAGAACGCCGAGGCTACCAGGCAGCAGACATCATCTCGCTGTCCGATTCAAATCCGAAATTGGATGAACTGCTGAAAAACTTCCAGCGCAAACACATTCACACAGATGATGAAGTGCGTTACATCGTCAGCGGGCACGGCGTTTTCATCATCCAAGGAAAAGACGAGCGCTTTTTTGAAGTGCATCTGTCTCCTGGAGATTTGATTTCTGTGCCTGAAAACATCACCCATTACTTTACATTGGCAGATGACCGCAAAGTTGTCGCAGTCCGCATTTTCGTTACGACTGAAGGATGGGTTCCTGTTTATCAGGAAGAAGAAAGCGTACAGAACTGAATTTGCAGTACTAAACATCGGCATTTTATTTGATGCCGGTGTTTTTTATTTTGCAAGCGGAGCCCATCTCCTTTATTCACAGTAAGCAACTTAGTATAATGGAAACGACCAGAGGAGGCTTCCGCATGACAATTCCAAAACCACTTGTTCAATCCAATCAGTTATTTATTGTCCTTACCGTCATCTTGGCGCTGATTTTCCATAAAGCGATTCTGTTCCTGCCATTTGCTGCAGGCGTCTTGACACTTATAACCGGCAAGAACCCGGTGATTTTAGTCGGGAGACGATTTTTAAAAAAACCGGCAAACCACTATATTCAGGAAGACCGCGCCCAGCAGATTTTCAATCAATGGATTGCCACCATTTGCCTGGGATTATCGTTGCTGGCTTTCCTATTCGGTTTTACGCTAGTGGGTTATGCTTTCAGCATTATGGTTGTCGCAGCAGCAGGAGTTGCGCTGATGGGCTATTGCATCGGCTGCACGATCCGTTACCGCTATATGATGTGGCGGCATAAAAGAGCAAACGCGGCAAATTAAGCTCTTACATACAAAAAAGGCCAGAAAGCAATCACTGCGATTGCTTTCCGGCCTTTTCTTATGGTTATTTCACTTGCCCATTGCCTTGGATCAAGTACTTTGTGGAAGTTAAAGCAGGCAGCCCCATTGGACCGCGCGCGTGAAGCTTTTGCGTGCTGATGCCGATTTCGGCTCCGAATCCAAACTCAAAACCGTCGGTAAAACGTGTAGATGCGTTATGGTAAACGGCTGCAGAGTCCACTTCCATAAAGAATTTGTCGACGTTTTCGAGAGTTTCTGAAATGATCGCTTCCGAATGTTTCGTGCCGTATAAATTGATGTGTTCAATCACTTCATCGACTGAGTCCACTACTTTGACGGCTACTTCCAGCCCCAGGTATTCCGTGCCCCAGTCTTCTTCACTGGCCGGGATCACTTCGCCGTATTGCTGAGTTGCTTCGTCACCGTGGATTTGGACCGCTTGCTGCTGCAAGGCATCAAGGAGTTCAGCCAGATGATGCTTTGCCCATTCTTTATGTACCAGGATGGTCTCGCAGGCATTGCAGACGGACGGACGCTGTATTTTTGCATTGAGAGCAATAGAGATGGCCATTTCAGCATTGGCTGTTTCATCGATATAGACGTGGCAATTTCCGGCGCCCGTTTCAAGGACCGGTACGCTGGCATTTTCAACAACCGTTTGGATCAGTTTTGCGCCGCCTCGTGGAATCAGCACATCCAGATGAGAGTTCAGCTTGAACATTTGTGCCGCTGTTTCTCTGCTTGTATCTTCGATCAGCTGAACCGCTTCTGCCGGCAATTCGCTTTTCTCCAAAGCGTGATGAATCACTTTCACAAGGGCTTTATTGGAATGGATGGCGGTTGAACTGCCGCGAAGCACAACCGCATTGCCTGTCTTCAGGCACAGGCTTGAAGCGTCTACGGTCACATTGGGGCGCGCTTCGTAAATCATGCCAATTACGCCAAGCGGAACGCGGATTTTGGACATCGCAAGACCGTTCGGGCGTTCCCATTGTTCGAGCACTTCGCCGACCGGATCCTCCAGTTCTGTCAATTGAATCAAGGCCGCTGCTATATCGCTTAACCGTTCTTTATCCAATTTGAGTCGGTCAACCAGCGACTCGCTCATTCCGCCCGCTCTTCCTGCGGTAATATCTTTTTCGTTTTCAGCCAGTATAAACGCCTGCTCTTCCAGCAACTGGCTGGAAATCAAACGAAGGGCATCGTTTTTTTGGACAGTCGTTGTCTTAGCCATAACCGCAGCTGCAGTTTTAGCAAGTTGGGCTTTTTGAAGTAAATCACTTGTTTTCCCTGCTTGAAGAAGTTCACTCATTTGTTATTGTCCCCTTTCCTGAATGGCTGAACCATTGATTGCGGTGAATGACTACTTGCCGTTTGCCGGTCTTGGTGATGACATTTGCTTCTTCGCTGCACAGGCCCTTGATCTCCAGAAGCTCTTCAGAAGAATAATTCACCTGGCCGCGCCCCACCACTTCCCCTGATGGGTCAATAACTTCCACTACGTCATTGGCAGTAAAACTCCCTGCAATATCAATGACTCCAACCGGAAGCAAACTTCTCCCTTGCTCGGAAATAGCCAATGCTGCACCATCGTCGACTTTGATTTTTCCCAGTGGTATCGAATGCAAAGCAAGCCATTGTTTGGAATTCTTCACCGTTGCCTGAGGATCGTCTCCGATATAGGTTCCGTCTCCTTTTCCTTCAAGAATGTCCAGGAGTTTTTCACTGCCGGAACCCGTTCCGATAAATATTTGTGCGCCTAGGGCTAACGCAGTTTGTGCTGCTTCCACTTTTGATTTCATCCCGCCGGTGCCGAGTTCCGAGCCTTCACTTGAAGTTGCCTGGATCAATTCATCCGGGATTTCGGAAAGAAAATCGTATTTTTCAGCATTAGGGTTTTTGCGCGGGTTTTCCCGGTAAATTCCATTGATGTCCGTTAAAATGATGAGAAGCTGTGCTTGGACAAGTCCGCTGACCAATGCTGACAGCATGTCGTTGTCGCCAAATGTCAGTCCTTCTACAGAAACTGAATCATTTTCGTTAATAATAGGCAAGACATTGCGCTTCAACAATTCACTTAAAGTAGCCTCGGCATTTTGATACAAATCTTTTGCCAATAGATTTTGCCGCGTCAGCAATAATTGAGCCGATATCACACCGTGTTTCTTGAATTCCTCTGAATAAGCCTGCAGTAATTGCCCTTGGCCGACGGATGCTGCGGCTTGCTTGCCTACAATGCTGACTGGACGGACGGCATAACCGAGATCCGTGAATCCTGCTGCCACTGCTCCTGAGGAAACCAAAATAACTTCATGCCCCGCTTCTTTTAAGCAGGCCAATGCTGCGACATGCTCCTGCAATTTCTCAAGGCTGAGCCCACCGTTAAGATTCGTTAATGAGCTGCTGCCTATTTTAACGACAATCCTTTTCTTCTTCACTTACAGTCACCACCTGTTTTTAATCGCCCAAGACCATTTAAAAAAGTTTAATAGCATTATTATGCAATACATTGAATTTTTAATCAACCAATTTTCACAAATATTCAAGAAAATAAAAAAAAGCTGTCACTTTCACTACTTAACTGTAAACATTCGTTATTCATAAATGCCTTCAAACTTTATTGGAAAGTACAGCTTACAGTTGCTTAGAAGTTTGAACGCAAAACCGCAATTCAGTGCTTTAATTGTCAATTTATTATGCTATAGTTTAAATATTCTGTAGAGGATTTAAAATTTAATTGGCAAAGGAGAGAGCTTTGATGGAAGTTCATTCTATTCAACAAATCGGGCAAGTTGGGGTGCCTGTAAAGGATTTGGAGAAAGCTGTACAATTTTATCAAGATGTTTTAGAGCTGCCTTTGCTATTCAATACCGGTTCGTTGGCTTTTTTCGACTGCAACGGCATTCGTCTGCTGTTAAGCCTTCTTGAAAAAGAGGAGTTTGCCCATTCCAGTTCAATCCTGTATTTTAATGTAGAGCAAATCCATGAAGCTTACGCGGAATTTAAACGCAAGGGAGTTTCTTTTATCGATGAGCCGCATATGGTCGCCAAAATGGGCCACACTGAAACATGGATGGCATTCTTTCACGATACACAAGGCAATATACACGCGTTAATGAGCGAAATTGAAGCACAGTAAAGAGAAACTTCACCCAGCGGAAGTTCTCTGCTGCCACAGGGGGAAAGCTCAATAAAAAAGGCATCCGTGAATTCACGGATGCCTTTTCTTTTGAAATATTAAGGGGCCATTGTTTTCCAGCTATCCACGTAATGGATCGCAATGCCGCCGTAGCCAGGAACATTTGCATAATTTGCTTGGACTTCAGCCAGCTGGCCATTCATATACATTTCTCCTTCTTCATAAAAAGAAATGGTGTCTCCTTCATCTGTTGGAGCGGTCTCCACACCAACTACGATGGTTTTCCCGTATTTAGCAGCGAAATTCACTTCATTCTTTACCACGTCTATGATCAAAGGCGCTGCATCGCGATAGGCCATGAGCGTCACACTGCTTGTATTCGCAATCATCCATTCAGCCAGTATTCCGCTTCCATGTATATTTTTATAGGAAATTTCATCAAACCAAAAAGGCAGGTCAGCTTCTAAAGGTAGCGCAAGGCTCGTGGCGCTGACGTTCGCTTTTTTCATCAAATCCTGATAAGCCAGAATGGTAGCTCTCTGATTTGTTGACCAGCCACTGTATAAATAAGGTTCAACGTCCAGATGGATGCCTGAAAATTTCTGCGCGGCGCTTGCACCCGCTTGATAGTTTTTGATCCATGCCATTAACTGATCCTGATTAGTAAATCCTTTTTTCGCTACCCAACTTGGCGCGCCATCCAATGCGTAGATTGCCATTCCTTGTGCAGCTGCTTTCTCGATAAAGCTTTGATAAACCGCTTTTGGAATATCCCGGTCTATTTGGACATAGACTTTGTTTACATTCTTGCTTTCAAGAAACGCCAGCGTTCCCGTTTCATCACTGATAAGGTTCCAAGGATTCCACAGCCACGTTGCCTGGACTTCTGCTGCTGCAGCTTCACCCGGCGTTCCATTTGAAAATACCAGCATCACTAACAAAGCAACCCCCATCAATACTTTCTTCACTTTCCATACCCCCAGTATATTCATTAAAATTGTAAAAACCTGCCGTTCTCTTTTCAATCCCCTTTATTTCAAATAAAATTCGGCCAGATATTTACTCATACATTTTTTCCTTATTTTAGCATCAACCGATCTAGTTTACTACTATCTAAATAATCTGTCTAATGTTTTTTCTTTTTAATTTTAAACGCTATACTGGAACTAATAAGCCAAGGGAATAAATGACTTAGCCGGTAAATGTAACTCAATCCCACCATGCCTTATCTATCGCAAGTAAACAGAGTGGAGGCAATAAGTTATGGATCATATGGAAATCGGCTGGCGGCGATTGGCTGCCCAGTATATTGAGGGAAAGAAATTCCAGGCAGCGGAAGATGTGGTCAAATGGATGGGCGCCATGCAGGCACAGAACTATCCCCAGGCGCTATGGGCAATTGGACAGCGGATGGAACCGGGTATGCTGGCCGCCGTTGAACAGTCTCTCACAGAAGGGAAAATCATTCGTACCTGGCCAATGCGGGGCACTCTCCATTTTATCGCTCCTGAAGACAGCAAATGACTGCTCAGCTTAACGGCTCCCCGCATATTGGCTTCGAGCAAAGGACGCTTGAAGCAACTGGAGTTGGACGACGAAATTTTGCAGCGTTCAGCGGAAATTTTCCGGGCTTCCCTTAGCGGCGGCAAGCGTCTTTCCCGTCCTGCCATGTTGAAGCTGCTGGAGGCATCGGGAATTCCTACACATGGCCAGCGTGGTTACCATATCTTATGGCATTGGTCCCAATGCGGCTTACTTTGTCTCGGTCCAATCGAAGGGACACAGCAGACATTTGTCTTGCTTGAAGAATGGGCACCTCATGCTAAGGAATTGGCACAAGAAGAAGCCCTCTTTGAACTCGCGAAACGCTATTTTAATAGCCATGGCCCTGCAACGGTACACGATTTTGCTTGGTGGTCAGGTTTAACGATGAAAGAAGCACGAGCTGGACTGGAATTGGCCAAGCCTTTCTTGGTTTCGCAAAAGCGGCTAGAAGCTGAGTACTGGTTTTCTGAAGAAGCTTCCTCTTTTTCCTCTTTGAGAGAACCGGCAATTCAGCTGCTACCTGCTTTTGATGAATACCTATTGGGCTATAAAGACCGCAGCAGCGTCTTGCCGATGGAGTACTCCGGCAAAGTAGCTCCAGGAAAAAACGGCGTTTTCTTTCCTATAATTGTTGAAAATGGACAAGTGGTCGGCACGTGGAAAAAAGAACTCTCAAGAAACGGCATTGTCTTGAAGTTCGACCTTTTTTCTCCGGAGTACGATTTACCGCCTTCTTGGAATCAGGCCGCTTTGGCTTTCAGCGCTTTTCTGGAAATGCCGATCATTGATGGACAGTAAATATAAAAAAGCGGTTGAGCAATGTGAACTCAACCGCTTTTTTCAATGGACCCTCCTATCCCGCCAAATATAGCGGCCATTTCATCCAAGAATACATCACTTCTTTATTTACCAAAATCCGTATACTTTTCTTTTATTAAGAATGAATTCATAGCGCCAGCATCATTTTTTATAAATGAATTGTTGTTTTCTTGCGGATACTATTTCCCGGGAAATAACTGGTTCTGCAGCCATAACTCTCTTCCTTTCCCCTTTATAAAAGTATCACGCATCGTGACTGTTCGGTTACAGACGCCAATTCCGGAAAATCCTCTTTCTTCTATGCACCGGGCCGCAATTCCTGTCGGTTTACCCATTCTCGGATGGTATCGGCATAAGCTTGCGGCTCTTCAAGCGACGGCATATGTGAGCTGTTCTCAAAAACATGGAATTCTGAATCCGAAGCCAGGCTTGCATAGTATTCAGTTGTTTCAGGCGTCGCTTCGTCGTAACGCCCGCAAGTGAAAAGAGCAGGAATTTCAATTTCATGCAGACGCCCGGTCGCATCAAAATCCTTCAATGTTCCGGTGACGGTAAATTCCGAAGCTCCCCACATATAATGATAGATGCGGCTGTTCGTTGCCTCAAAATCTTCTTTCATCTCTTTTGGCCAAGGATCCAGGCGGCACATATGGCGCTTATAAAATGCCATCATCGCCTGCTGGTATACTTCTGAATCCGTTGTTCCGTCCCGTTCACTTTGTTCGATGGCGTCCTGCATTTCCTTCGGCAGTTCTTTCAAGTAATTCCGCTGATCCGTGATCCACTGATGAGCGCTTAATGCCGGACCTGAAAAAATGACGCTGCGGACGCCTGCAGGTTTCTTGAATAGATAAGAAGCGGCGAGCATCGATCCCCAGGAATGGCCGAGCAGGTGAAACTCTTCCAGCTCAAGCGCCTCGATGACATGCTCCAGCTCTTCTACATAATGCTCTATTGTCCATATATCTTTATCTGCTGGATGTCCTGATTTTCCGCAGCCCAATTGATCGTACTGGATGATCGGGTGTTCCGTCCCCAATTGCCGCAGCGGATCTTTGTCATTGCTTTTCCCACCTGGTCCGCCATGCACTAACAGCAACGGAATACCTGGACCATTTCCCGTAATCCGGTACCAGACATTTCCCCCTTTGACCGGAATAAACCCTTCTGTAACATTTTCCATCCACTAGTCTCCTTTCTTCCTAATTAGTTGTTTCTGTAATAATTCCCTGCTTTTCTGGAAATTCCTTTAATAATAAAAAGAGCTGATCCGTTTTTAGCGGAGCAGCTCTTTAGGTTATTTCTCTAATTATTTCACTTCCACTGTCCAGCCAAGTGAATCTTCCACTTTGCCGGTCTGGATGCCGGTGATCGTATCGTATAGTTTTTGGGACAATTCCCCGATTTCATGGTTATTGATGACCATTTTCTTGCCTTGCCAGTTAAGCTCTCCCACTGGTGAAATGACAGCTGCCGTTCCGGTGCCGAATACTTCTTCGATCAAACCGTCCTGGAATGCCTGATAAAGTTCATCGATGGAGATTTTTTTCTCAGTGACAGAAATTCCCCAAGTACTCAGCAATTCAATGATCGACATGCGGGTAATCCCTTTCAGGATGCTGCCGTTTAACGCAGGTGTCACCACTTCTCCATTGATTTTGAAGAAAATGTTCATGCTGCCGACTTCTTCGATGTATTTCTTTTCTACCCCATCAAGCCATAACACATCCGCATTGCCAAGCTTTTTCGCATTGGCCTGCGCCTGGTAGCCGGAAGAATAGTTGCCGGCTGTTTTCGCCATTCCGGTACCGCCTTTTACAGCTCTTGTGAACTGATCCTCTACGTGGATTGTTACTGGCTTTAATCCGCCTGTGAAATACGAACCGACAGGGGACAGGATGACCATAAATTTATAAGTCCGGGACGGTCCAACCGCCAGATTGGCTTCTGTTGAAATGATGAACGGACGGATATAAAGCGATGTTCCTGCCGTTGAAGGCACCCAGTCTTTTTCAAGTTCAATCAGCTTCGTCAAATACTCCAGCACTGCCTTTTCATCAATCGGCGGGATGCTTAAACGTTCGCTCGACAGGTTCAGGCGTTCGAAATTCTTTTCCGGGCGGAACAATAAGACACGTCCTTCTTCTGTACGGTAAGCTTTTAACCCTTCGAAAACCGTTTGGCCATAATGAAAAATCATAGCCGCCGGATCTAATGTAATGGGAGCGTAAGGAACGATTTTCGGTTCGTGCCAGCCTTTGCCCGCTTCATAATCCATCGTGAACATATGGTCAGTGAATATGGTTCCAAAAGGGACCTGGTCTTGTGATGGCTTATCTTTCTTTGCTGTGCTTTGTACAATTTCCAATTCATTGATGGTCAACAAGATGAAGCACTCCTTCCAAAATGAACAATATTATCACGTAATGTGAATAATCATACACTTATACACAAGTTTTCGAAAGACATCTTTTGAAATACTGAAAAAATTAAGAAAAAAGACCCGAACCCTTTCTTTGAAATGATAAATAAAAAGTGTTGCTTCGAAACCTACTAAAAGGCTTTCGCAGCAACACTTTCTTATTTGATGATATCAATGAAATGTGACAGGATTCTGGCGGTCAGTCCCCAGATTACTTTGTCTTCGTAGAGATAGAAATACTCTTCCAAATTCCGCGTTCTCCAGCTGTAATCCCTTCCCCCCACAATCAGATCATAAGGAAAACTTTCCTCCGGCTGGACATCAAAGTTGATTTGGTAAACCCGCGGTGGATTTTCAAGGAAAAAAGACAGCGGTACGCTGAACAGTTCTCCCACTTCTGCAGGGTTTGGCTTGAACTCCGCTGCCGCATTGATAAAACCCGCAAATGCGTAGATGATCATGCCAAACGGGGACACCATGTAATCAAGCGGGAACACGGCTGAAATTTCGTCTTCACTGATTCCAAGTTCTTCATCGGTTTCGCGCAAAGCGGCAGATTCCGGCGATTTGTCCTGCGGGTCAATCCGGCCCCCGGGAAAACACACTTCCCCCGGCTGTTTCCGGAGCGTTTCCGCTCTTTTCTCAAAAAGGACATGGATTTCCCCGTCTTTTTCAATCAGCGGCAAGAGAATCGCAAATTTCGCAAAATCGCGGCTCCCCAGCACTTCCGGCTTATGGGTCTGTATCTTTTCGGTAATCTTTCTGGCATCCATCCAATCACCTCTTACTTAATCATCAGTATTTCCCGTATATCCTGTTCTGTCAAGGCAGTAAGCGATTCCTGCCCCGAATGAATGACTTCGTCAATCAGGTTTTTCTTTTTCTCCTGAAGTTCGCTGATTTTTTCTTCAATGGTGCCTTTCGCGAGCATCCGGATGACCTGCACTTCATTTTTTTGCCCCAGGCGGTGTGCCCGGTCCGCAGCTTGCTGTTCGACAGCGGGATTCCACCAAAGATCATATAAAATGACCGTATCGGCTCCGGTCAGATTCAAGCCGGTCCCGCCCGCTTTCAAAGAAATTAAAAACAGGTTGCCTTCCCCTTCATTGAACCGCTCACACATTGCTACCCGCTCCGAAGGCGGCGTCTGGCCATCCAAATAAAAATAAGGCAAGCCATGTTTTCCAAAATTGCGCCCGATGATTCCGAGCATTTGGGTAAACTGCGAGAAAATCAGCACGCGCCGGCCGGAAAGGCGACATTCCTCCACGATTTCCATCAACTGATCAAATTTGGCCGATCCTCCGGCGTATCCTTCGACGAATAACGCCGGATGGCAGCAAATCTGTCTCAGGCGGGTCAATCCGGCCAAAATTTTAATGCGGTTTTTCCGGAAACTTCCTTTTGTCAGGTGCTTCAAAGCATCATGCTTCAATTCCGCTAAATAGGCCGCGTACAGCTTTTTCTGTTCCGTCTGCAGTTCTGAGAATTGCACAGTTTCTATTTTCTCCGGCAATTCCCCTAACACTTCTTTTTTCGTGCGCCGCAGGATAAATGGCCGGATCCTTTTGGCCACATTTTGACGCCTTAATTCGCTGAACGCCTGCCTGTTTGGCAGCAGTTCCGGAAATACTACCCGGAAAATAGACCAAAGTTCATCCAGTGAGTTCTCTATAGGTGTTCCCGTTAATGCGAATCGATAATCCGCCTGAATCGCTTTTACCGATTTTGCTGTTTGGGTCACTGGGTTTTTAAACGCTTGGGCTTCATCGAAAAAGACGGTATGGAACTGTTTGTCCCGGTACAGCGTCCCGTCCATCCGCAAGGAAGGATACGATGTGATGACGACATCGAACCCTGTCAGGTTTTTCAGCGCTGACGCCCTTGCCACCCGGTTGCCATCGATAATCTTCGCCTGGATTTCAGGCGCGAACTTTTCCAGCTCATTGAGCCAATTATAAACAAGCGATGACGGACAAACAACGAGGACCGGCTGTTTGCGCTTATGCACTTCCGGAAGCACTGACACGATGTAAGCGATGCTCTGCAAAGTCTTTCCGAGGCCCATATCATCTGCCAGAATACCACCGAAGCGGTATGCCGCCAGCAGCTTCATCCAGCTGAAGCCGTTTTTTTGGTAGTCACGGAGCACCGGCTCTAAAGACTTTGGCACTGCTTCGTCCAGCTTGCCGGGGTTTGCCAAATTCTTCATAAGTTTCGCAAACGTTTCACCAGGCTCTGCCAGACCGCTTTCTTCAAGGCCCTCCGCTAATTTCATGCCATGAATCAAGGGCACGCGGATTTCTTCTTCGTCCAGTTCTGCTGCGGAAAGCCCAAGTTCACCGATAAAGTCACCCATCGCCCAGAATTCCGGCGTTTCCAGTGACATTAACGTGCCGTTCGGAACCCGGTAATATTTCCTTTTCTCAGCAATTGCCTTCAAGAGCTGCTGTATTTCCTTTTCGGGAATTTCTTTCATGTCAAACCGGAATGACAGCCAGTCTGTGCGCTCTTTGACTTCCACTTTGATTTTCGGACCCATATAAGCTTTTTGGACACGCAATTTCACTGAAGTTGTCGCATAGATTTTCACCAGCTCCTCCAGTTCCGGAACAGCGTGATAGAGAAAATCATATTCAGCTTCTTCATCCTGCAGGTAAAAGCCGCCCGGAGTCTGCGTGAACTGGCTGTCCTGAATTTTTTTCAAAATGCGCTGCTCCTTGTCAAGCTGGCGCCTTACACCCGGCAGATATTGGTAGCCCTGCTCCATCTCTTCGCACGGATTGATGGACTGCCTGCCGTAATGAAATTCCAGTCCTGCCAGCAGCCGGTTATTGACGCGGTCCAGAAACAGCTTCGCTGTCAGCGGCGTTTCTTTCAGCCCTCTCGATGCCCTTTCCGCAATATCCAATTGGCCGAGCCGCATCAAGCCGGAAATGGCTGTTTCCCTGAAGTGGCTGATTTGCGCTTCTGGAATCAGCAGTTCCTGTTTTCCGGTTTCACCGAACATTTTTTTCAGTTCCGCAAGCCTTCCACAGTCTTCTTCTTCCATCTGGAACCATTGGCCTTCCGAAAAAGCATAGCTGTAGGACTCGAAAACGGTAATGCGTTCGAGGCCTTCCATTTCGAGCCGGTAGCCTGCCTCCGCTGTATCCAGTTCAAAAGACAGCGGAAGCCGGTCGCCGTAATGGACGCCGTCGTATAATCGTCCGTTCTGCTCAAATGCAACAGCTGGAACAGCTTCCAATAAAGGCAGCAACATTTCCCATTCAGCCGCTGAAATCAGCAAGGCTCCTTTAGCCAAGTCCGCTTTGATCGGCTGCATTTTCGTCAACAAACGCAGCACAGCATCGGTTTTTCGGCTGAAGTTATGGCGCTCCGGATTATAGATGCGGCCCGTGCAGTATTCGAACGGCTGGCGCATGCCAACTTTCCGCAAAAATTCCAGAGGCTCCTCAATACGTTCCAGGGAATTATCGCCGACATTCAGCCTGACCCCTATTACAAAACCCGCAGCTCCAAGATCGATAGGAGAGCAAAGAAATTCCACATGAAGCGTCTGCCGTTTATCAAAATGCAGCTGTTTGCCGCTCGGCTGCACCGGCTGATTGCCGAATAGCCCAAGCATTCTGTCCGCCATCGGATTTTTGGCGCGCTGCTGTTCTTCAATGGCCAGCAAGACCGCTGCGATATGCTGACAGTAAGTTTTGATGAACCCTACGGGAGGGCAGCTGCAAGTTGCTTCTATTTGTTCGTCGAAGCCCGATTGCACCGTTACTTGAAAAAGGCTTCCGGCTTTGACCGTCCCTGTGACCCCAGAGCTTTTCTTTTGCCGCGGCTCCAGTTCAACTTTCCCGCTCAGGAAATAGGACTTCCCTTTTTTATAAGCGGCGTCGCCGCATAATTTTTTGATTTTTGTTTTATCCAGCACCACATTCATCAGCTGATCCTTCTTTCAATCCATATCAGATACTTAATATTATCGCTAAATCAACCGAGTTAAACAATGTTTACCCTTTTCGGATGGGTTCTCTCTATAGAAAAAACCAGGCACACGGCCCGGTTTTCTTATCGTACTGATTTACACGCCGTATAAAACGGCATTAGCTTTTTTTAACAAACTCCGATTTTAATTTCATTGGGCCGAAACCGTCGATTTTGCAGTCGATGTTGTGGTCGCCATCTACTAATCGAATACTTTTCACTTTCGTGCCGATTTTCAGGACGGACGAACTGCCTTTTACTTTCAAATCTTTGATGACTGTGACAGAGTCACCGTCAGCCAGGATATTTCCATTAGCGTCTTTGACGGCTTTTTCAGTTTCAGCGTTTTCCGCTTCTGCGCCTGGCGTCCACTCATGGGCACATTCCGGGCAAACGAGCATATTCCCGTCTTCATAGGTATATTCAGAACCGCACACCGGGCAATTCGGCAAAGCTTCCATGTTTCATTTCCTCCATTCCGTTCTCTGCAAATGCAGCGAGAAGTTTCTTCTATCCTACCATGTCTGCGTCTTTTACCGCAGCCCATAAAAAAACCTGTATGGATAATACCATACAGGTTTCAACTCATTATTCAATTCTCCGGATTCGGGACAGCGGCTCTGCCGAGTTTTTTCAGTTTGACCATTTCGGTAAAAGCTTCTTCCCGTTTTGTTTCATCGAACTCGCCTACGCTTTTCGCGACAACAATTGTTGCAATTCCGTTGCCGATCAAATTGACGATAGCGCGCCCTTCACTCATAAAGCGATCCACGCCAAGCAGCAAAGCCAATCCTTCGAGAGGTATTACCTGCAACGCAGCAAGTGTGGAAGCGAGTACGATAAAGCCGCTTCCTGTCACCCCCGCAGCACCTTTCGACGTCAGCATCAGGACTAAGATGATGGTGATTTGCTGGCCGATTGACAAATCTACACCGAATACTTGCGCCAGGAATACAACAGCCATCGAAAGGTAGATGGAAGTGCCGTCCAGGTTGAACGAATAGCCGGTCGGGATGACCAGGCCGACGACCGATTTTGAAGCTCCGTAGCGCTCCATTTTATCCATCATCCGCGGCAATACCGATTCAGAAGAGCTTGTGCCCAATACAATCAAGATTTCATCTTTGATGAATTTTAAATAATTCCAAAGGCTGAAGCCGTTCATTTTACAAATGATGTTCAGTACCACAAAGATGAAGATGAACATCGTCGTGTAAACAGAAAACATCAATTTCGCCAATGGCACGAGTGAAGTCAAGCCGAAATGGCCGATTGTGTAAGCCATGGCTGCAAATGCCCCGATGGGAGCTGCTTTCATAACATAGCCGATGATTTTAAAGAACACCAATGAAACCCGGTCTAAAAAGTCGATGATCGGCTCTCCTTTTTTCCCAAGCGAAGCCAGTGCGACTCCGAACAACACAGAGAAAAACAACACTTGAAGAATATCGCCTTTTGCAAATGCGTCCACCATATTCGAAGGAACAATGTGCGTAACAAATTCAATCCAATTGATGCCTTGTCCGCCGTTTTCCGTATATTGAGAGACGTCGCCTTTTTCCAGTTCACTGAAATCCAACCCGGCGCCCGGTTTGACAATATTTACAACGACCAATCCAATAACCAAGGCAAGCGTCGTGACAACTTCAAAATAGATAAAAGCCTTCCCGCCGACTTTGCCTACTTTTTTCATATCCCCCATTTTTGCGATTCCCAGAACGATTGTTAAGAAAATGATGGGTGCAATGACCATTTTAACAGCGTTGATGAACGTATCGCCGATCGGCTTCATTTCTTTTCCGATGTTTGGCCAAATGAGTCCAAGTAATACACCAAGCACGATGGCCACTAACACTTGAAAAGTTAAATTCTTATAAATTTGTGTCTTCATTTGTTCTCCCCCTTGTGCGAATAGTTAGTCATTTAGATTTCTTCAAATGATAACGCTTTCACCTAGAGAGAGATAGCTTATGGTCATAATGGATGTTTTGGTCATTTTGGTCTTAACTTTTTCCTTTATTATAGACGTAGCGGTTTACTGGTCTTCCGACTCCTCCATATTGCACATCTAAACGAATGACTCCGCTTTTCTCCAAGTAATCCAAATAGCGGCGAGCAGTCACCCGGGCGATGCCAATGGCGCCAGCCACTTCTTCAGCGGAGCGCGGGCCGTCCTGTGCTTGGATGTTTGCCGTGATTTCGTTCAGCGTGAATTCGTTCAAGCCCTTAGGCAAATAAGCTTCTTCTGTTTTCTTTGCTTGTCCCGAGTACAGCAATAAATCCAGCTGCTCCTGTGACACGGTTTCTGAACGGGTCAGGCTTATCCGGTAATTCCGATATTTTTCCAGAGCTTGCTGAATCCGGTGAAGCTTAAAGGGTTTCATAATATAATCCACTGCCCCATTTTGCAGCATCATTTTAATTGTTTCACTTTCTTTCGCAGCCGAAACGACAATGACATCCACCTCCAACTTCTGCTTTCGGATTTCCTGGAGCGTTTTGATGCCGTCTTTTTTCGGCATGAATATATCCAAAATCACCAAATCCGGATTTAATTCTTTTATCAGCAAAAGGCCTTCTTCGCCGTTGCTGGCTACTTCCACAACACGGAAATTTTCGACGCTTTCGATAAATTCCTTATTGACCTCCCGAACCATTGGATCGTCTTCTATCAATAGAACCTTCACTTCATTGTTAACTGGCATTTACTCCATCCTCCTTGTCTATCGGGAAAGTGATCATGAATGATGTTCCTTCACCCAGCTGGGTTGAAACCTGAATATCGCCTCTCCCTTTATCGACAATCTGTTTAACTAAGTAAAGGCCATAACCGGTGCCTTCCGCTTTGTTGACGGTAAATCCTTTATCGTAAAGCTTTGGCAGGTGTTCCGGCAGGATTCCTGAACCGTTGTCTTCCACTAGAATGGCACACATGCCCGCTGACTGTTCAATGCTGATATCGATGTTTTTAAGGTCAATCTCCAGCTCTTCAAAGGCACCGAAAGCATTTTCTATCAAGTTGCCTAGCAGCACCACAAAGTCATGCTGGTCCAATTCATTCGGGAAAGCAGCAAGATGGCTGTTCGGATCTACTTCCACTTCAATTCCAAGTTCTTTTCCTCTTTTTATTTTGCTTAACAAAAGTCCAGCTACAGCATCATTCTTGATTTTTTCATTCAAGAAACTGGTGACACTTTCCTGCTCTTCTGCCGCATTATGCGCCAGCTGCAATGCTTTTTCTGGCTTCCCTAGCTGGATCAGCCCCGCGATGGTATGCAATTTGTTCATATGCTCATGGCTCTGGACCCGCAAAGCCTCTACAAAGTTTTTAACACCGGTCAGCTCTTCTGCAAGCTTAGCCACTTCCGTACGGTCCTGAAAAATGGCAACTGCTCCTATTAATTCATCATCTTTATGAATCGGGATGCGGGTGCTGACAATCACTTTCCCGCTTACTTTGATTTCCTCATTGTAGACGGCTTTGTCTTTCTCAACAATTTCAGGCAGCCGGGTATCTTTTAAAACGAAACGAATCGGCTGCCCTACCAACTGTCCTGTAACGTTAAAGATTTTTTTCGCTTTTTCATTGAATATCGTAATAATCTCTTCATTGTCTATCGCTATGACTCCCTCATTCATCGAATGGAAAGTAGCGGTGCGTTCTTCATGCATCCGTTTGATTTCAAAAGGTTCCAATTGAAACATCTGCTTTTTGATATGGTTGGCGAGCAGAACTGAACCGGCCAATCCGAACAGCAAAGTCAGCACGACGATCAGTCCGATTTCCTTGGATAATCCCGCCATAATATCGATGACACCAGGGACTCTATTTCCTACAACGACGACGCCAATCTGATTTAAGTCAGCGTCTTTAATCGGCACAAAGGTACGGATGACGGTACCGATTTCTCCTTTGGCTTTTGAAGAATAGATATGTTCGGCAAATGCCGGCTCCTCGTCTTCTCCTGTTGAAGACGTGCCAATTTTTTCTTTCACAGGATGTGAAAAACGGATTTTATCCATATTCATGACGACAATATAGTCACTTTCGTTGATGATTCTTATTTCATCCACGACCGGATCCACTATTTCCCATCCATTCGGCTGCTGGATAGCGTTTTTAATATCAGATACTCCCGCTACAGTCCGTGCCGTGTTCATGGACCGCAGCCTTAGATCTCTTTCCTCTGTCTGCTGGATATTCGCAACAATGACAATGCCGCCGATCAGCAAGGAAAAAATTACGACGGCATATGACAGAATCATTATTTTCCAGCGGATCGGCAACTGTTTCATTTTTTGCACTCCTTTTCCTTTACGAATTGGGACTTGGTGATTATGCTTACATTAATGATTTGCCAGCTTTGGCGAACAGTGAGGGTTAAAGAATCCTGCTGATTAAAGTTTTTCTTTAAAAGGAGGTTCACCATGAAGAAAACCTCTATAGCTGCGCTCCTTTTGGTCATCAGCGCCGTGCTTGCCGTTTATATTGGGTATCAAAAATTTTTTCCTCAAGCAGAACTGCCTTACGACGATGACCAGGAAGGTTTGAGCGATCAAATCGTTTTTAAGTTCAGTCATGTGGTAGCCGAGAATACGCCTAAGGGCCAAGCTGCAGCTAAATTTGCCGAACTCGTTGATGAAAAATCCAATGGCTCCATTCAAATAGTGGTATTCCCCAACGGCAGTTTATATTCGGATATTGAAGAAATCAGCGCCTTAAAAGACGAGCAGGTCCACTTGATTGCTCCCTCCACTTCCAAACTCGGTATGCTGTCTGCAGAATGGGGCGTGCTGGATCTTCCGTTCGCTTTCCCTAATTATGAAGCAATCATCAAAGGCGTACATGGACCAATTGGCGAAAGGTTATTGCAATCGCTTGAAAAAGAAGGCCTAAAAGGGCTTGCTCACTGGCCAAACGGCCTTAAGCAGATAACGACCAATAAAGGTCCTGTCATTGAACCGGAAGATTTAGCCGGCCAAAATTTCCGGATTATGCAAAGTGATATCATTCAAGCACAGTATGGATTACTGGGAGCTGTCGCGCAACAGGAATCTTTCAACTCCACATTTAATTTGATTGAGGAAGGAAAAGTGGATGGCGAAGAAAATACCATTTCCAACATCTATTCGAGGAAATTTTATACTGTCCAAAAGCATCTGACAATTACAGATCATGGATACTTGGGGTATGCCGTCATGATGAACCAGGACGTTTGGGACCGGCAATCTGAAGAAACCCAGCAGATTCTGCTGGAAGCAATGGAAGAAACCACGGCTTGGAATGATGAAAATGCCCATAAGCTGAACGAAGAACAGCTGGCTCTTATCAAAGAAAATTCTTCTATTCAGATTCATGAATTGTCCGGACCGGAAAAACAGCGATGGATTAAGAAGCTGAATCCTTTGTATGAAGAGTATGGAGAAGTAATCGGAAAAGAATTAATGGAGAATTTGAGAGAATTAAGAGAGAGCTACAGTTTTGAAGACTGATTTTAGCTATTTGAAAAACCGGCACTTGCCTCAAAGCAGAGCCGGTTTTTTATAGTTTTAGAAGCTTTTGAAGTGTGTTTTTTTCTGATTGATTAAAGTTGACTTTTAGAAAAAGCGGAGTAGAATAACGTTCATCAACAACTAAATACCTCGGCCAAATCCCGGAAACGGGAACGGGGGAACCACTCTATTGGGGCTAATTCTGCGTTTTGCAGAAAGGATGAGAGCAACTCTTTCGCCATCCTGCCCGTCAGCTAACTTCGTCGGCTAAAGCGAAGGAGGTCCAAGGACCCCTTTATTCGGGAAGCTTTTTTGCTGCGCTTTTTTCGCATCATAACAAGCTGCTTGAATATAAAGCAGGTCTTTTTATTGTGCCTGCTTCTAGCCGCAGGGATGTCCAGAAAACTTAAAGAGAGCCGGGATGCGGAACATTTTATCGGAACATAGAAGAGCTAACCTGAAATCATAGAATATTTTTTATAAATACCATTTCTAACTATGGAAGGTGCAAACAATGGTTTCTGCGATAAAACGATTTTTGATCGGACGGCCGTTAAAAACAAATATGCTGGGCGAACAAAAACTCAATAAAAAGAAAGCCCTAGCAATTCTCTCTTCAGATGCTCTTTCTTCTGTAGCCTATGGACCTGAACAAATCTTGATTGTGTTAATAACAGTAAGTGCGGTGGCCTTCTGGTACTCTATTCCGATTGCCTGCGCTGTGTTGATTCTTTTGACCGTGCTGATCTTGTCTTATCGGCAAATTATTTTTGCCTACCCTCACGGCGGCGGTGCCTATATTGTCGCAAAAGAGAATTTGGGCACCAATTCCGGTTTGATCGCCGGCGGCTCTTTGTTAGTCGATTATATTTTGACGGTTTCTGTAAGTGTCTCTGCGGGAACGGATGCCCTGACTTCTGCTTTTCCTGCTTTGCATGGACATAATATCGCAATTGCTGTGGCTTTTGTGGTATTTCTTACTCTCTTGAATTTACGGGGGGTCACGGAGTCGGCATCGATTTTGGCTTATCCGGTTTATTTATTCGTATTGGCGCTTTTTGTTTTGATCGGTGTCGGCATTTATCAGATTCTGACCGGCACAGTGCCTCCTGACTTGCATCCGCAGCTCGGAGCACCTGTTGCAGGCATCAGTTTGTTTATCCTGTTGCGTGCGTTCGCTTCAGGAAGTTCAGCGCTAACAGGAGTCGAAGCAATATCCAATGCAATCCCTAACTTTAAAGAGCCTGCTCCCGTAAATGCCGCTAAAACCTTGACAGCGATGGGAATCCTGTTGGGTCTGTTGTTTTCGGGAATCGTTTTCCTGGCTCATTATTATGGAATTTCGCCCCTTGCTGAAGTAACGGTGGTTTCCCAGATTGCTGAAGAAACATTTGGCCGGAACTTCCTGTACTTTTTTGTTCAAGGGACCACGGCATTGATTTTGATTTTGGCAGCCAATACCGGTTATTCCGCTTTTCCTTTGCTGGCTGTCAATTTAGCAACGGATAAATTCATTCCACGGATGTTTACTGTCAGAGGAGACCGGCTGGGATATTCCAATGGCATTCTCATTCTCGGGATTGCTTCCATTCTGCTGATTGTGGCATTTGGCGGCCATACAGAGCGGCTGATCCCGCTTTATGCAGTAGGGGTGTTCATCCCGTTTACGTTGTCCCAGACCGGGATGATGATGAAATGGATCCGCGAAAAACCGAAAGACTGGGAGAACAAGTTAGTCATCAACTCGGCGGGTGCTTTGATCTGCTTTTTGGTGACCATCATCTTTTTCTTAACAAAATTCACTCAAGTATGGTCCATCCTGGTTTTCCTGCCGATGATCATTTATATTTTCCACCGCATCAAAAGCCATTATAACGCGGTGGCGGACCAGCTCCGGATTTCGGCTCAAGGCAAAGCACTTCCCGTTAAAGGAAATGTCATGATTATTCCGGTAGCAGGCATAACACAAGTGGTGGAAACCTCTATTGACTATGCCCGTTCGCTATCAGTGGATCAGATTATTGCCGTTTATGTCGCTTTTGATAAAGAAGATGAAAAGAAATTTGAAGCCAAGTGGAAAAAGTGGCAGCCCGATGTCCGGCTCGCGACTTTGTACTCCCCTTACCGGAGCATCATTCATCCACTGATGAAATTTTTGGACACTGTGGAGCACAAGGCCAATGAATTGAATTACCGGGTCACAGTCGTCATCCCGCAGTTTATTCCCAAAAAGGGCTGGCAGAATATCCTTCATAACCAGTCGGGTTTTCTTATCCGCGCTGCTTTGCTGATCCGGAAAAACCTGATTGTCATTACCGTGCCTTTCCACTTGAAAAAATAACAATGAGCAAAGCCCGTCTCATTTGACGGGCTTTGCTCGTTGTTTCATCAATTATTTTTTAGCTATAGCATCTTTATTCTGCCGATTCTTAACTTCCTCCATCTTTCTATAAAAACTTTCCTCTCGGTTGATATCAAAGAAATTCGCGAATTTCATGATATAAGCAAGGCAATCCGCCAGTTCTTTTCCGACATCCTCTTTTACAGCTTCTGATGCTAACTCGAACGCCGCTTCTTCTTCCAGCCCGTTTTGTACATGTTTATAGGTCAGGTTAAAAGCCTTGCGCAATTCTTCAGCGACTTCAGCCACTTCCGTCGTTAATAACATATAGTTATTCAATAGCGAGGCCCGGTTCTCTTCATAATTGCCGGCTTCAATGCTCCAGCCCATTTCTTTTTGATACTGCTTCGCAAATTCCTGCACATCCTTCATCTCGCACCTCTGTTTCTTAATCTATTTATCTTTCTCCTATCGGCAGCACCGTCGAATATTTGACTTCCCGAAGCGCCAGGTTGGTTTGGATTTTGGTCACGCCAAGTTCGTTCAGCTTCCGGATAAATGTCTGCAACTCGCTGCGATTCCGGTTAGCGACTTTCAATAAATAATCATACTCTCCGGTAATGCATTGGCATTCTAGCACTTCCGGCATCTTTTCCAAGGCACTTTCCAACATATTCAATTCTTCCGCCTGATGAAGGTTCGTACTGATAAAAATAAAACACAATAAATCGAAGCCAAGCTTTTCCTGATTCAAGATGGCGACTTGCCAGTTGATATACCCTTCGCTTTCGAGTCGTTTAATTCTTGAATGGACAGCTGGAGGTGAAAGATTGACGCGCTTCGCTATTTCAGTGTTGCTCAAGTCCGCCTGCTTTTGCAGAATATCTAATATCTGGACATCTGTCGGGTCGAGCACTTTGCTGACAATCGATTCCACTGCTTTTCCCCCTTTTATTTTTTCTGTAATGCACAGGTCCCGGTAACTCTTTTAGAATAAATTTAAGAAAAATTAAAATTTACTTTATTTTATTTTGTATTTTGTTTAATAAACAAAATAACCACTTGAATTATACCTTAAAATGATAAAATTATTAACTAGAGATATGAAGAAAGGGGCCAATTATGCGTTATTTCTATCATGGGCTATTGCTGTTGACGAGTTTTTTATGGGCTGGGAACTTTGTAGTAGGAAAGTGGCTTGTTGGACATGCCTCTCCCATGACATTGACCAGCCTGCGCTGGATGATTGCAGTCCTTTGCCTGATACCGTTGGTCTGGGCTACAGAGAAAAAGATTCTGCCGCCGCGCAAAGCGATTCTGCCGCTCATCCTTATGGGCATAACGGGCGTTGTGCTGTTCAATATCCTGCAGTTTCTCGCATTGGAAAATACCTCAGCTACAAATATCGGGCTGATTTCCACGTTGAATATGATTTCCATTGCCATTTTTTCAGCCATTCTGTTGAAGGAAAAAATTCGGCCGCTGCAGACAGCCGCGATGGGCCTTCTACTTTCCGGTGTCATTTTGGTCCTGACAAAAGGCCATGCTGATTTGCTGTTTTCCATGCAATTCAATAAAGGTGATTTGTATATGCTCGCTGCGGTAGCGGTCTGGGGAATTTATTCGGTGTGCAGCAAATGGGCGATGGCATCCACTTCTCCAATGATGGCCACTTTGTATTCCGGAGTATTCGGCGTTGCCTTCCTGCTGCCGTTTAATATGGCCGCCTTTACTGTGACCAACATTAACGCCCCTTTTGTCTATTCCATTTTGTATACCGGCGTCATTTCGACCGTCTTGTGTTTTGTTCTTTGGAACATCGGCGTCAACAAATTGGGCGCTACTACATCAGGGCTTTTTTTGAACTTCAATCCGATTTTCACGGCCATTTTAGCGTTTTTCATTCTGGGCGAAAAAATGATGGGCGTCCAATTGCTTGGAAGTGCCTTGGTGATTCTGGGCTGTTATTTCTTCAGCTATTTTAAAACGCAGGCACTTCCTATAGAAAAAGCTGCAGACGTAACAAACCCTCTGACAGAACAGGTCAAGCCTGGCTGATCAGAGGGTTTGTTTTTCTTATTGAATAAGAAAGTACATAAATTCGACTTGCGTATTCAGTGTCCAGATTCCAGATTCCAGCGCTTGTCGGGGCTAAGCGGGCGCTTGCGCTTTTCTTATCTTAATGTACGCTTCAAAAACTCGCGCGTCCGTTCTTTTTGCGGCTGATTGAAAAGCTGTTCGGGCGGCCCTTCTTCGACAATGACCCCTTTATCCATAAATACTACCCGGTCGGCTACTTCTTTTGCAAACTCCATCTCGTGGGTCACGATGAGCATCGTCAAGCCGCTTTTCGCTAGGTCTTTCATGACTTTCAGCACTTCCCCGACCATTTCCGGGTCAAGCGCTGATGTGGGTTCATCGAACAGCATAACATCCGGCTCCATTGACAGTGCCCGTGCAATTGCTACCCGCTGTTTTTGTCCGCCTGACAGTTGCTCTGCTTTGGCATTAATGTACTGGTCCATGCCTACAACCTTCAAGTATTTTATCGCCACTTTTTCCGCTTCTTCTTTCCGGCGTTTCATCACTTTCACCTGTCCGACCACACAATTGTTCAAGACATTATGGTTGTTGAAAAGATTAAATTGCTGAAACACCATCCCAAGTTTCGTGCGGTAAGCATGGATGTCGTGGCGGTCATCCAGGATATTTTCCCCGTTATAGATGATTTTTCCGCCGCTTGGCTTTTCAAGCAGGTTGATGCAGCGCAAAAGCGTCGATTTTCCGGATCCTGATGAACCGATGACACATACCACTTCGCCTTTGCGTACGGAAAAATCGATGTCTCTTAGCACTTCATTCGTTCCGAAGGATTTACTTAAATGCTGAATTTCAATTACGTTTTCCATAAGTTCTCCTCTTCCATTTCTGCTTATTGACCTGTCTATTCTTTGATTTTATGTGAAGTATCTTCCGGATTCACTACTTGCATCGGCAAGCCGCCAATCATGCTGTAGTTTTTCGGCCCCGCCATTTTTCTTTCAAGTTTGCGCAATAGAAGTGTGATGCTGTATGTCATGATGAAATAAAGGACACAAGCGATAAAGAACGATTCGAAATAACGGAAGTTGTTCCCTGATACGCTTCTTGTCTGGAAAAACAATTCCGTCACTCCGATAACGCTTAGCACAGCCGTATCTTTAATATTGATGACAAACTGATTGCCCGTTGCCGGCAAAATATTGCGAATGACCTGCGGCATGACGACATTGATCATGGTTTGAAAATGGTTCATCCCAATAGCCTGGGCAGCTTCGAACTGTCCTTTATCGACGGAAAGGATGCCGCCCCGAACAATTTCCGACATATAGGCCCCGGTATTGATGGATACGATGAATATGGCCGCTGTAAAGACGTCCAAATCGATTCCAAATGCCATGGCAGATCCATAGAAAATAACCATCGCCTGTACCATCATCGGTGTTCCCCGGAAAAATTCGATGTATGCAGAAAGAAGTCCGTTAATGACTTTCAAACCGATTTTTTTGATTCCCCGCTCCGGCATCGGAATGGTATGGATAATACCGATGATCAATCCAATAGCGGCTCCAATCAAAGTGCCGATCACTGAAATCCATAACGTCATGACCGCTCCGCGCAGGAACATGGGCCAGTTATCTGTAAGTATGGTGATAACCCATTCTAAACTCATTGTTTTCCTCCTAAAAATAGTTAAAACCGGCTGCATACGCATGTAGCCGGCACCACCTAATCATTATTGGGCAGCTGGTTGGTTTTTAATTGCAGTATCCATAATTTCCTGGCGCTCTTCTTCAGAAATGCCAGCCAATGCTTTATTGATTTGTTCTGTCAGTTCACTGCCTTTTTCAAGACCTACCGCAATTGCTGTGTCTTCTTCAGACGTTTCAAATCCGTCTTCAAATTCCACCATGGCAAAATTTTCATTGGCAGCAGAAGCACTTACCGCTTCCGGCCGTTCTGATACGTAACCATCAATGATTCCGGATTCAAGCGCTACCCGCATGGAAGGGAAGCTCTCCATCGCTGTTTCTTTCGATACGCCTTCAATCTGGTCAATAACGGAATAATGGAAAGTGTTCAACTGTGCTGTGATTTTTGCTCCTTTAAAATCGGAAAGCGAAGTTGCCCCTTCATATTCGCCACCTTTTTGAACGACCATAACCAACTCTGACGTATAGTATGGGTCTGAAAAATCAATGGTTGCTTTGCGCTCTTCCGTCGGTGACATGCCCGCAATGATGGCGTCAATCTTGCCGGAAGTCAGCGCAGGCACCAGACCGTCCCATTCTGTTTTTACTATTTCCAATTCCTTGCCCATGTCTTCAGCAATTCTTTTAGCAATTTCTACGTCATAGCCGCCTGCATATTCAGCGTTCCCCGAAATTTTCACAGCTCCATTGGAGTCATCTCCCTGTGTCCAGTTGAACGGTGCATAAGCTGCTTCCATTCCTACTTTGAATGTCTCAGATTCTTCTGATGATCCGCCGCTTCCGGCTTCCTCGTTTGATCCGCATCCTGACATCAGCAGCATCGATGACAGGAACATGGTTGAAAATAACGTCAATTTTTTCTTCATAATTAAACTCTCCCCTTTGTGTTTGGTACCGTAGTGGTAATTGAATATACAAAAAGGGCAACTCTGCACAAAAAGACCTGAGGTAGACTCAGATCGCACTATACATAGTTGCCCTAAATCCTCTTCTTCGTCCCTGGATGAGATAGCTCTTCGCAATAAATCGGGAAATCCATTGCGACAGTCCTGCAGCTATTAACCGCAGACCCAGCATGCAATAGTGAGAGTTATTGCACACTTCGGCGATATTTCCTTCTCCTTGAGATCTTCATTTTCTCGAACTCCTCCAAAGATTGTGAAACGTCGCGCCTCTACCTCACTGCAAAAAGTGTGAGGTAATATTCAATTCATGTTTTTCATAGTCTACATTGATATATTTTATCTGTCAATCCTATTTTTATTTATCAAAAATTTGTCCTGATTTTCTGTTTTTCTACAATAGGAACAGAGACTTTCTCTTCAGCTTCTCCACCCACAGAGAAAGCAGGGAGATTTTCTTTAACCGCTTGGATTGCTTCTTCGATATTGTTGACCACCAAGAACTTTTTCTGCGAATCCGGGTATTGGAGCCCAGTATGCTTGTAGCGGGAATCGTAATAATGCTCCAGCAGCAGCTGAATGGCAGAAGCAAAATTGCCCGTTTCCAAATCCGATTCGATTTGCTTGGCGACGGGCATATGAATCCGCGATTTGATCCGCTGAAATGCTTCCATGCATTCTTCCTGATGTTCCGAAGGACGGTAATCTTCCAAGATTTCTTTCACCCGTTCTTCCATCGGCAAATCGATGACCAAATGGATGCTCCGGTTTTTTAAATCACTTAAAAATGGTGGAATCACTACTTTCCCGATGCGATGGCTTTCTGCTTCAATCAGCACATAAGGGAAATCCTGCAACTTTCTCAGCTGATGGATCAAAAGTGAATCAAAGACTTTCTGGTTGTTCGGTTCCAGCCCAATCTGGCCAAAAATCGATCCCTTGTGATTGGCCATCCCTTCAAAATCAATGACTGGGTATCCCTCTTCCTGCAACGCCTTTAAAATAGTAGTTTTCCCTGCGCCGGTTAATCCGTTTAATACAAATCCTTTCGAAGGAGTTTCCTTTTGTTCCAGCTCGGCTACCACCCATTTCCGGTAAGCGCGGATGCCTTCATCAAGGCGATGGACATGGACGTTCATCAAACTCAAAAGAGTCGCTGTCGTTCTGCTGCGCATGCCTCCGCGCCAGCAAAACACCACTTTATCTCCTTCGACTTTCTTGAATGCCCGCACGAATTCCGGCAATTTTGCTGAAATGATTTCCAGCCCGCGTTCTTTTGCAGCTTCTACACTGACTTGCTTGTAAAGCGTTCCGATTTCTGCCCGTTCCGCATCATCAAAAAATGGAATATTGATGCTTCCCGGTATAGTGAAATTTTTATATTCAGATGGCGACCGGACATCAATGAGCGCCATTTTTTTGTTTTCGATGACCGGAATCAGTTCTTCTACCTTAATGTTTTCAAACATTCTTTTTCCTCCAAAAAGCCTTAAGCGGCTCTGTAGTATGGTCTAAACACTTTGAGTATTTTTACAAGTATACACCCATTGAATCCATATAAAAGTTTTCATCGTTCGCTCAATCGGTTTCCGCCCTTTAGCAGCAAAGAAAAAGGCAGGCCGTGTCGACAGGCCTGCCCTTTATTATAGAATGATTATTTAGTCGCTTCGTAAACCCGCATAGGCGGAAGATTCCGCAGAAAGAATTTATCCTGGGCTATGGAAAAATAGTCCTGCAGATAAACCATTAGATGTTCATCTTTTTGGAAAAAGGTTTGGTAAGGCAGAAATTTTCCTCCTGGCTTTAACACATGGCTTGTTCTTTTCACGATGTTTTCACGGGTTTCTTCATCCATCAACGAGAACGGGATACCCGAAATTACGTAATCCGCTTTTTCGACTCCATGCTGCCGGGTGATTTCATGCACATTTTCCGCACTGTCATGATGAATTTTCAGCCGGGGGTCTCTAGTGTTTTCTTTTAAGTAATCAACAAAATTTTCATTGAGTTCAATGGCAATGATCATGGAATCCGGCGTCATATGCTCAAGCAAATAATTGGTGAATACGCCTGTAGCCGGTCCATATTCGACAATCACCACTTTTTTGCTGAGATCCATCTTTTCGCATATTTCCCGTACACCTATTTTTGAAGTCGGCGTAATGGAGGCGATGTTCCGGTCTTTGATTAAATTCTTCACGTATTCTTTTGTGCTCATTTTTCTGGCCCCCTGTTCACAATTGGTTTAGCTGTAAGCACACTGCTTATACAGAACACAGTAAAAATAAGAAAACTTCACTGACACGCTTTTACTTTCTCTCGCTTCACCTGCAAGCCAAACTTTGGTTGAATCAACTGTCTCTCGGTGGAAAACCCTCTCTTCAAATCTATTTTCTCTCTATTTCAGGATATTATCCAGAAGGTTGTTTTTATCATATACCTCCGAAAAACGCAGGTCAATCTATCCCTTGGACTTTCATCAGCTCGGCGGATCAATTTTTGTTTCGAGGTTTCAATTATTTTATTATGACTGTTTTCAGCCCATTTCTATACAGTGGCAAAGCAGTAATATATATTAGAGGAAGGTGATGACATGAAAACAACAATGTACATAAACAATGAAAAATTTGTTGCCGGAATGACCATGAAAGATACAGCCGAATTTGAAATGAACAATATGGCCCTTCACGTTTGCAACAATTCTGAGAAAATTGTAGAAAACCGCAAAAAGTTGGCGGCTTCCCTGGGACTGGAGCTCGAAGATTTCGTCTGTTCCTGCCAAACACACAGCGCTAATTTCCATCGTGTAACGGCTGCTGACAAAGGATGCGGCTCTGTCCGGCAGGATGCAGCCATCCCGGATACCGATGCGTTGTACACATATGAGCCGAATGTGCTCTTAAGCAGCTTTTCTGCCGATTGTGTGCCGGTCCTGTTCTTCAATGAAAAGAATGGTCTGGTTGGCGCCGTCCATTCCGGCTGGCAAGGCACCATCAAAGAAATCACATTAAAACTGTTCGAGCATTTAAAACAGGCAGAACAATGCAGCCCGACAGATTTCCATGTCCAGCTCGGAGCGGCTCTCAGCCAGGAAAGATTCGAAGTGGACGAAGATGTCTATTCGAAATTCAAGGACCTCGGCTATGCGGAGGACTTGATGTATTACAACGAAGCAACCGGGAAATACCATATCGACAATCAGCTCACTGTCAAAAGACAATGTGAATTGGCCGGCATTCCGCCGGAGCAAATCAACATCGACCGCACCTGCACATTTGAGAGCCCGGACGGTTTTTCATACCGGCAAGATAAAAAAAGCGGACGGCATTTGAGTTTCATCATGAAAAAGCAGCCCGGTTAAAGAAATGGTATAAACTACAGCCAATGTCCGAGTAACCGGATTTAGCTGTAGTTTTTTTATTTAAAGCAGGACTCAAGCCGGCTTAGCACTCCTCCATTTAGGGTAAACAAAAACGAAATTAGTTTCAGTTTCAGTAATTGCCGCAGGTGGATGTTCGAGCTTTAATTTGCTGTAAGAATCTGTTATATTCAAAAAAATGAAACTTCTTTATGCATGGCTCGTATTTCTAAAAGAGGTGAGAAAATGGGTTTTTTAAGCCGTTTATTTAAGGGGACCGAAAAAAAGGAGCCGGAAGTGGAAAAACGGACGCTGCGCAATCTACGCGTCAAAGATTTTGTCACCTATGATCTGGCGGATTACGAAGTGGCCGGCAAAATTCATTACAACGACAGCGGCTATACATGGGACGCCTATCAACTGGTATCCGGCGGCAAGAGCATTTGGCTTAGCGTGGAAATGGATGATGAGCTGGAAGTGGCCGTCTATCAAAAAATCCGGATTCCGGGACTTGAGCCCGGGACGAAGAAAGTCACGCATGACGGCAAAGATTATTTTCTTGAAGAACAAGGCCGTGCTTACGTGACATCAGAAGGCCGCAGCCAGAATGTCAACGGCGCAGAGATGGATTATTACGAATACGCGGATGAATTAGGAGAATCGTTTTTATCCGTTGAAGTATGGGGCGGCGAAGTCGAAGTCAGCAAAGGCTACGGAATTGAAGAATACGAAATCACTATTTTAGCGGGAAGCTAACCAAATTGGAGGAGAGAATATGTTTCAATTTTTCAGTCGTATACAAACTTATGTAGAATCCGAACTAAATGCAGCACTTGATAAAGCAGAAGATCCGGTAAAAATGCTCGACCAGTTTATGCGGGATATGGCGCTCGACATCCGGGAAGCCGAAACATCCGTGGCGAAGCAGCTGGCTAATGAAAAAATACTGAAAAAGAAATACGACGACGCCAGCAGCATGGTCGAAAAACGCCAGCAGCAGGCCGTTGAAGCGGTGGAAGCCGGCAATGAAGATCTGGCTCGCCGCGCGCTTGAAGACAAGCAAAATCATGTAATCCAAGCGAATTCCATGAAAGAAGCTTATGAACGGGCCGCGAGCGACTCGACAGTGCTGCGCGAAAAACTGGCGGAAATGAAGCGCGAATACGAAGAAATGCAGATTAAGAAGGATTCGTTGAAAGCCCGTGCAGAATCGGCGAAGACACGAACCAAAATCAATCGCTCGATGAGTTCTGTAGGAGGCGACGAATCACGCCAAGGTTTTGATCGGATGGAAGAAAAAGTGATGCACTTGGAAGCAGAAGCTGAAACTTCGGAAGACTTGCGGGCAGGTTCACGCAGCCTCGATGACGAATTTGAAGACCTTAAAAAAGGCAGCTCAGTGGACAATGAACTGGCGGCACTGAAAAAGCAGCTTGGAAAAGAATAACGAACTGCGGTCTGCTCCTCTGTGAGCGGGCCGTTCCCGTTCATTTGGAGTGTGCGATCAATGAAAAAAAAGAGATGGCTAACGGGCCTGGTGGCTGCAGTGCTTTTCCTGTCGGCATGCGGCAGCCTGTCGCAGGCCGAAGATTATGTCGAAAACAATTATACCTTTGTAAATGCCGTTCAAAGTGACAGCGGCTCAAACAGCAGCGCCATGTTATACCGGTCCGATAAAGACCTGGCAGGCACGGTAGCAGAGCTGAGTGAAGCACAGGAACCGGACCAAGTCGGAGAAGAAATCGAAGGCCGGCAAGTACTGGTTTATAATGATGACTTCATTATTTTGACAGAAGATCCAGAAAACCCAGGCACTACGCTTGTGGAAGTGGCAGACCAGGAATTTGTCCGGAACCATTATAATCCCGGCTTTTTCTCAGGGATGTTGTTGGGATCGCTTTTAAGCAACCGGTTCGGATCTGGCTGGAACCAGTCACAGGCAAGCCGCTGTGCACGCGGTGGATGCTATTCGGGCGGAGGCGGTTATAATTCCATTCCTTCAGCTACCACTGGCCGCGGCTCAACATTCCGCGGAGGCGGTCCGGGCGTCGGAAAATAAAACACAGCAAAGGAGCTTGAGTAGTGAATTCATTCTTACTGACATTTTTATATTTCATTTCAGCGATTGCTGTAGTACTCATAGGCCTTGTCATTTTCGAATTATTGACAAGAAAATATAAGGATTGGGAAGAAATCAAAGGAAACAATTCTGCTGTCGCTTTGTCGATTGCCGGCAAAATTATTGGTACTTGCGTAATCCTTACCTTTTCCATTCTGCATAATGACTCTATTCTTGAAACCGTCGTCTGGGGGCTTTTCGGACTGCTTCTTCAATTTATCGCTTATTTCCTGTTCGAATTGCTGACTCCCCGTTTTTCAGTGGAGATCCAGTTGAAAGAAAGAAATACAGCTGTGGGCATCATTTCATTTGCCGTTTCAGTCGGGTTAGCGTTCGTCATTGGCGCTTCTATTACTTAAGGCGGTGTTTTGAATGCTGATAGAACAAGAATCCGTCCGGCAAAGCCGGGCGATTTACTATGCATCCGGAATCGTTTCCATCTGTGGCATCATTTTTGAAGTGCTGTTCGGAGCGCTCGGTTCATACATTTTAGGAGATGGAGTGAAGCAGTACACACTTACCATCTCTCTTTTTTTAACTGGGATGGGCATTGGTGCATATTTCAGTGAAAAAATGACCCGGCATTTGATTGCATCATTCATCTGGATTGAATACTCCATCGGCATTATCGGCGGCTTTTCCGCCATGCTGCTGTTCGGCGTAACGGCTTACCTGCCCCCTGGCACCGGTTCGCTGTTTTTATACAGCGTGATTTTGATTGTCGGCTCTTTGACCGGTGTTGAACTGCCGATTTTGATCCGGAAAGCAAATGAAATCGGTGTATCGCTGCAAAAAAGCGCAGCCAAAGTGCTGTTCTCCGATTATGCCGGCGGGCTTGTCGGCGGACTGCTCTTTTTGTTTTTGCTGCGCCCTTATTTCGGATTAGTGAAAACCGCTTTCCTGGTGGCTTTGATCAACGTCACCGTCGCGCTTTGGATTGTGTTCCGCTTTAAACATGAGCTGAAACGCTTTAAACTGCACGTTTCTTTCGGCCTTTTGTTTTTAGCCATCTTGATTCTTGGAGCTCTTTTCGGGGAACAGGCTGCCTTCCATTTCGAACAGCAGCTCTACAAAGATCCGGTGATTTTCTCCGAGCAGACCTCTTACCAGAAAATCATTTTGACGAAACAGCAAGGCGATACCCGGCTTTACTTAGACGGCCAGCTGCAATTCAGCTCCTCGGATGAACACCGCTACCATGAAATCCTGGTCCATCCACCAATGGCCGCTGCAGCCCGGCATGACCGTATATTGGTGCTTGGCGGCGGCGATGGGCTGGCGGTCCGTGAATTGTTGAAATATGAAGATTTGGGAAGCGTGGATCTTGTCGATCTTGACCCCAAAATGACGGAAACCGCGCGGACCAATCATCTGCTAACCGAGCTCAATGAAGGTTCTCTCGACCACCCGAAAGTAAATGTGGTCAACGAAGACGCTTTCCGCTTTTTAGAGGGCGCTGACGGTTTTTACGACGTCATCATCATCGACTTGCCCGACCCGAACAACGAATCGCTCAACAAGCTTTATACACTGGAATTTTACTCACTTGCCCGCAACCATCTGCATCCAGACGGCGCCATGATGGTCCAGGCAACAAGCCCTGTATTTGCGCCGCAAGTCTACTGGACGATCGATAAGACCATTCAGGCAACCGGGCTTCAGACGGAAAACCTGCACGCTGATATTCCAAGTTTCGGCGGCTGGGGCTACGTGCTGGCATCCCGCTCTGAAATACAGACAGAAAACCTTGAAATCATTGGCGATACCAAATATTTGACTACGGAGCTGCTCCCTGCCCTGACGGCATTTGGAAAAGATGAAGATGCGATTATCGAAGACAACAATGGTGAGCCGATCGCGCTTGAACCGAATACGCTCATTCGGCCAAACTTGATCGGAATTTACGAGAAGTCATGGACGAGTTACTAGAAAATTAATATAAAATCAACATATGAAAGAGGCTGTCCCAAAAGTCTATTTTGCTGACTTTCAGGATTGCCTCTTTCTTTTTCTGTCGTACGTATTTTATATGTAACTGTCAGGAGATATTTGGAAAAGCCAATCGGGCGCTTTGGGAAAGGCAAAGACGATTGCTCCTGCGCAAGCTCGTCGCAAAAGAGGTGCCCAAATTCTCTTGGCACCTCTTTGACTCCCACAGGAAGCTGAGCACAGACCGCTCATCTTCCTGCTTCGCCTAGCCCTTGGACGCGCCTCGCTGGGTGAAGGGTTTTTCCGTACTCAAGCGAAGTTATGACTGCTTCTAACCTAGTAATGCTCGATACTTAGTAATGCGGCATACTGCCGCTTTTTTCTTTTTATTGAAATAGCTAAACTGTAAAGTGATACTAGTGAAATGAGCTCAAGGCGGCGAGGGCAAACATGGTGCTCCTGCATCGCTGCGCTAGCTTCGTCGCAAACGAACCGTGCAAAAGTGCTTTTGCACGATTCGCTTCCTGCGGGACAGCACGAGCCGAAGACCCTGGAGCGAACGAAGTGAGTGAAGCGGCTGAGGCCGTGCCCGCGGAAAGCGTCCGCCGAAGCGAATAGAACGGCGTTAATATCCTATAAAAGAAAAATGGGCTGTCCTTTTGTCACTTTTAAATGACATTCAGGACAGCCCTTTTCTTTATTAAAAAATCTCCAGCAAATCATCGAATTTTTCGATGGCGTAGTCGTAATCCTCTACTTCGCCGAAGCCATATTTGGCATAAACGAAAGGAATGCCGGCATCTTTTGCCGCTTTTCGGTCCCCTGCTGTATCCCCGACATAAACCGGATCTTTCAAGCCATTCCGCTCCATGATCAGCTTGATGTTTTCTCCTTTTGAAAGCCCCGTTCTCCCAGGGTTCTCAAAATCCTCAAAGTATTTTTCCAGTTCATGATACTCATAGAAGGCTTCGATGTATCCTTCCTGGCAATTGCTGACAATATACAATTTGTACTTCTCGGCTAGAGCTTTCAAGACGTCTTCTAAGTTTTCATAGAGGACACCGCCTCGCTCACTTATATATTCGCCTTCGATTTCTCCGCATGATTGAATGATTTCAGTGTGCATCTCCGCGTTTAAATTCGGAAACAGCTTTTGCATGATTTCATGCATTTGGAGTCCCATGGTTTCTTTCAAATGCTGCTTCGTCAAGGTATGATCTATTTTGTCGTTCTGTTCAATCGCTTTGTTCCACGCCATGACTACTGTTTCTCGTGAATCCCACAGTGTTCCGTCCAAGTCAAAAATGATACTGTCCATTAAATCCTCTCCTCTGAACTGATATGACTCCATTCTACCCTTTTCGAATAGGTAAACCAAACCTTGTGTTAAATTCGTCAGTTTTCGTTCTACTCTGAATTCTTTTCGGTTGTGCAAAATACTGACTTTTATGTATGATGACGAAAAGTATTGATTTACATAGGAGGAGTCAAATGCTATATGCGGATGAACGAGTTTTATCTGGACAAAAATCTCTTCAGAATCAAGAAATATTGATTTCGCACTACGAGAAATACGAACACTTCATATACTCTTTTGCTTATCGTATGGTAAAAGATGGGGACATCGCCGAAGTTGTGGTTCAAAAGGTTTTCATAAAGCTTTGGCATTCATTTCCTTTTGCTCTGGAAGACAGCACTGCTTTCTCTTCGCAGCTGCTCGCTTTGACACGCAAAACTTCCCTTGAAGTCCTGCAAGAAGGCATCCAATTGAATACCTCATCGGCTGAATCTCCGGAATGGCAGGAAAAAGGAGCCGCACTCTCTAACTCTTTGCTGCATTTGACCGAAAAACAGAAAAAACTCTTGCGCTGGTTTTATTTTGATGGACTGTCTCAATACGCCATTGCGAAAAAAATGAACATTCCCCAAAGCACCGTTCATCTCCATATTCGTGAAGCGATCCACCAACTAAAAGCGTCCAGTGAAAATGAACGGGAAAAATCTCATTGCATCATGATCAGAAAATTGCCGGATTATTTCAATCTTCAGATGCCGCCGGCGGAAACAGAAGCTTTTGAACAGCATTTAGCCTCCTGTTCCGGATGCCAGGAAGAACTTTTTGAATGGGAATCATTGACCAAACAGTTCCCTTATTTATCGGAACTGCAAATGCCGCCACCCAGCCTGAAAGAGCTCGTGCTGACAGCAATGTTTGGAGAGCCGGAGCCGCTTCCCCTGAAGCAAAAAAATTGGCTGCCTATCCTTGCAGCTGTGCTGGCGCTTTCTGTTGGAGCGAATACCTATCTTACTTCTCTTATCTCTAAAAAGAAAAAATCACGAAAAATAATACGCTTCTGAAATTAAAAGAACTCCGGATCCCGGAGTTCTTTTTTAGTAAATTGCTCGATTACTTCTCTTTTTCTCTCAGACCCAGCCAGGCGCCGACTGCAACGATGCCGATTAAGACGCTCCAGAATATAATTGTCCAAGTAAACGAATGAGGGAAATCATGAGGCAGGATATGAATTTTTTCATGGGACAGCGTCATGACCAAAAGCTTCACTCCGACCCAACCCACAATGATAAAAGCGGCTGTTTCAAGCTGCGGGTAAGTTTCAAGCAGCTGAACGAATTTATGAGCTGCAAACCGCATGATGATGACACCGATCAACCCGCCGCTCAGCATGACCACAAAGGGGCCGGCATTGATGCCTCCAATATTGGTATCGCCAAGATGCGGCAATGTCAGTGCCAAGGCGACCGCGGCAAGCATCGAGTCGACCGCAAAGGCGATATCCGCCACTTCAATCTTGAAAACAGTGCCCCAAAAACTGGAACCTTTCTTCGTTTCCAGTAGGGAATCATTGCCCTGTCCTTTCCGTTGATCATAAATATGCTTGAAAGCGATGAATAACAAATAAGCGGCTCCAAGTGCCTGAATCTGCCAGACGCCCACTAGCAGCGTTATCATGAACAAAGCAGCAAAGCGGAACACAAACGCTGCAGCCAGTCCGTAAAACAACGCTTTCTTCTTTTGTTCCCCTGGCAAATGCTTGACCATCACGGCCATGACCACAGCATTATCCGCAGCCAGAATCCCTTCCAGTCCAACCAGAACCAGCATAACCCAAGCATATTCCAATAAGATTGCTCCCATTATTTTTCCTCCCAACGGGCTGGACATCGATTGAGGTGGCCTTTTGCCACTAGAGAACCTTTTTCTATAGTATACTAAGGTACGGAAGAGAAAACTAAATTTTTCGTCATTTTATAAGAAAATGGATAAATCATTAGTAAAACGGTCTTTTCTCTCTTTTTTTCCGGGATGATATGGTAATGTTTCGATATAGATGTCGCAGTGATAAGAGGTAAGGAGAAGAAGCAATGAACGAACGTGACTGGCTTATCTTAAAAGTGCTTTATGAAAAAAAGAACATCACGAAAACAGCTGAAAATTTGTATATTTCTCAGCCTTCTTTAACCAAACGGATTCAGCAAATAGAACAGGAATACGGGAGGACCCTTGTCGTTCGAGGCACAAAAGGTGTTCAGTTTACTCCAGAAGGAGAATTCTTAGCCAAATGCGCAGATGAAATGCTCGAACGTTTTTACCAAATCAAAGATCAGGTCTTGAATATGGGACAGGAAGTCAGCGGCACTTTGCGGCTGGGAGTTTCAAATTATATAACCAGACACAAGCTTCCAGCCCTACTCAAGCTATTCGGGGACCAATTCCCGAAAGTGAATTACAAAGTGAGAACCGGCTGGAGCCGGGACATTTTCAATCTTGCTTATAATCAGGAAGTCCATGTCGGAATTGTCCGCGGCGATTATAATTGGCCTGGACCGAAGCATCTTTTGTTCGAAGAAAATCTCTGCATCTTTTCCAAGGAAAAAATTGGGCTGCACGAATTGCCTTCCATGCCAAGAATCGAATATGAAACAGATAATTTGTTAAAAACAATGATTGATAATTGGTGGACCGGCACATTTTCTCAGCCGCCCTTGCTCGGAATGGAAGTGGATAAAGCCGATACCTGCAAAGAAATGGTCTTGAATGGTTTGGGATACGGCATCCTTCCCAGTGTCCTTATTGAAAATCATGATACTCTCCATCAAATCAACTTAGAAGACAAATCCGGAAATCCATTGGTGAGAAGAACCTGGCTGCTTTACCGCGAAGAAGCTCTCCGGTCGAAAGCCGCTAATGAATTTGTACAGTTTGTCCGAACAATCGATTTTAAAAAGAATTTATAAAAGAGCGTGGATCCCATCCACGCTCTTTTTTGCCGATTTTTTCTGCCCGCCATTCTTTTCTTATATGCCTGTCCATCCACAATCGGTATTTTATCTAAGTCCCGAATGGTCTTATGATGAATGAGTACACTGTAATGAAAACATCCTAAAAGCAAGATTTTCAATGCTTTGTTTCGGAATGGAGAGAAGCGCATATGGAGGTTTTACTGCTCATTATCATGAACGTCATTTTGCCCGTCTTTTTGCTGATCGGCGCAGGTGCCATCCTTCATCTTAAGTATTCTCTGGATATGAATACACTCGCTAAATTGAATACTTATCTTTTAATGCCAGCTTTGAGCTTTGTTAATATTTATAAAAATGACATGCAGGCGGATACCCTTTTTCACGTCCTTAGTTTTTTAATACTCCAAAGTTTATGTTTGATGGCATTAAGTGCCGGGATAGCAAAGTCAGCGAAATTTGACAGCAGCCTTTCTGCTACCTTTAAAAACAGTGTGGTGCTCGTCAACTCCGGGAACTTCGGTTTGCCGGTCAGCCAGCTGGTTTTTCACCAGAACCCTTTAGGGCTGTCCATCCAAATTGTCGTCTTGATCTTCCAGAACTTGCTTACCTATACATATGGCTTGTATAATTCCGTATCGGTCAATAACCGAGGGCTGCAAGCTATGAAGGTTTTCCTAAAAAACCCGGTCATCTATGCTTTTTTAGCCGGAATCCTTTGCCATGCTTTATCCATTCAGATTCCCAGCTTTATCTGGACTCCTATTGAAAACACGTCCGACGCTTTTTTGGCAATCGCTTTGATCACACTCGGAGCGCAAAGCGCATCGCTCAAACTAATCCGGTTTTCTTTGCCTTTGGTACTAAGCATTGTGGGCCGATTGATCCTGTCTCCCGTGATTGCCATCACGGTGATTCTCGTGTTGGGTCTGGAAGGCACTACAGCCCAGGCTCTATTCATCGCCAGCTCTTTTCCAACTTCCAGAAACAGTTCTCTTTTCGCCTTGGAATATGGAAACCATCCTGATTACGCCGCACAAGCTGTATTGATGTCTACTGTCTTCAGCATGGCAACCGTCACTGCCGTGGTCTATTCAGCAAAACTATTATTTCCGTGATTGCTGCGCTGTTGCATTCAATAGTTCACCGACAGTGCTATGTAAGAACTTTGATGACTTGCCGGGATATTTCATGCGTATTGATGGCGGATTCAATTTGCCCGTTTTCCGCGCAATTCATAAATTCCTTCAGCTCATAATACATCGTGTCAAATTTCTGAGGCATAGAAAGGTCTTCCGTCTGCCCGTCCCGGTATTTGATGGCCACTTGAGTGGGGTCACTGATTTTATTGATTTCAATGACGCCTTCTTCGCCTTGGATTTCGCATGGTACATACGAATCGGTAATTTTCGAATACATGACAACTGCTTCGAACTCTTTGTAATCCAGAATCATACTCCCTTGGCCATCTGCACCTGTTGATAAGGAATAGCTATTCTTCAGGACCCTTTCCGGCTCGCCTGCAAGATGGATAATCGGCGCGATGCAATAAACCCCTAAATCCATTTTCGCTCCATTCCCGAACTCCGGTTTGAAGGCATTTTCAATGATGCCTTCTTTATATTTGTCGTAGCGGGAAGAATACTGATTGAAATGGAAGACAAAACGCCGGATTTGGCCAACCTTATCCATATTCTTTTTCAGGTTTAAAAAAGTTGGAGTGACAATCGATTTCATCGCTTCCATATACATTTTTCCGTGCTTTCGGGAAGCTTCAATGACACGGTCCATCTCTGCAACGGAAGTGACCGCAGGCTTCTCACAGAGGACGTGAATGCCGTTTTCCAGCGCCAATATACTTTGTTCCACGTGAAACGTATTAGGTGAAGCGATATAAACTGCATCAATGTTTCCGCTTTGGAACATTTCAGCCAAATCCGTATAAACAGCCGCAACTCCATATTTCGCAGCAAACTCCCTTCCCCGCTCTTCTGTCCTTGAGTATACGGCGCCGATGCTAAACGCCGGTAGATCTCTTGCAGCTTTGAGCAGCCGGTCGGTAATCCAATTGGTTCCTATAATTCCAAATCTCATTTTATGCCTCCTTGTCCGTCATACTAACTATATTTTTCTTTATATACTCAGGTATTTACCTAAGAACAAATATTGTGAAACAAATTTTATTGTGCTGGCTATATTACATATGATACCAAAATATTCTTGCCGCATAGATAAAAGGAAGAGACGTGGCTATAATTTTGCCTCGTCTCTTCCTTTTGGGTTCTGCTGCATGATTTCTATTAAATTGCTGTTCACCTGCTTTCTTCTTCACGATTACGGGCTTAAAATACCGTTTGCACCAAAAGCATATAAACGATGGTCCCTCCTGCAATCGACAAAAGCATTTGCCTCTTCCAGACATGCAGCACCGCTACGACAGCAATTGCCAAAAATTCCGGGATGCCCCGGCTTCCCGAAAACAGATTGACATCCTTCAGGCAGTAAATGACCAGCAGCCCAATGACAGCGGCTGGTAAGACATTCCCCAGATACTGGACATACTTTGGCGTAGCTTTGTTCGGTGGAAAAATGAGAAAAGGAAGGAATCGGGTGAGCATGGTGCCGATAATCACCATCGCAATCGTTACAACTTGCTGCGTTAAAGTCATCGTCATGCTGTCACCTCCACTTTCTTCTCCATTGGTCTTCTAAATAAGGTAAGAACCCCGAGAATTGCCAGCATTGCCGGAATGGTGAAATTGGTTCCTCCAAATACAACAAGACAAGCAGTTGAAAGCCCAAGCCCCGTTAATGCACTGGCGTACTTTTTCCCTGTCATCAGCTGTTCTATGAAAATAACAACAAAAAGTGCAGTCATGACAAACTCCAAACCTTCGGTGTTGAACACGACCAACGAACCGAAAATGCCGCCAATAGTTGAGCCGATCACCCAGTAAGAATGGTTGAGAAGAGTAACGAAAAAGAAAAACCAGCCTTTATCTACATCTTTTGGAACCTTCGCTGAATAATTGATTGAAAAAGATTCATCGCAAAGCCCAAAAATCAGGTACCAGCGCTTGTTCCCCACTCCTTTGAATTTATCCAGCATGGAAATGCCGTAAAACAAATGCCGAGCATTGACCATAAGTGTCAGAAAAAGCGCATTAATCGGGTTGAAAGCGAGAAGCAATAAATTTGCTGCCACAAACTCCATAGATCCGGCAAATATTAAAAAACTCATCAAAATTGGGTAAATGGCATGGAATCCCAATGAATTCATAAAGATGCCGTAAGCGATCCCTAAGAAAAGAAACCCAGCAAAAATAGGTACGGTGTATGGAAAAGCCGCTTTAAATGCCAATTGTATATGAGGATATCTTTTCATGATTTCACGTCCTTGCAATAAGTTCTTCTTCAGTTATAGCATACAAAAAACATACAATGAACGAAATAATTGTATGGATTACAATAATTCGAAGAATCTAAAGTGTTATAATTATAAAAATTAATTTATAAGGAGATTACCATGCCCGTCAATTCATTTGATCAATACCCTATGTCCTGGAAACCGGATAAGAAAGCGTTGAAACGCCCTGTCTTTTCCTCACTTGCTTCTATGCTGGAACAAGATATTGCCAACGGCTTTCTTGCTCCTGGTTCAAAACTGCCTCCACAGCGGGAACTGGCCGACTTTCTGGATCTGAATTTCACTACTATCACCCGGGCTTACAAAGTATGTGAAAGAAAAGGCTTAATCTATGCCATTACAGGAAGCGGAACTTTTGTCGCCCCGAATGCAGCACGGTCCATCACCATTTCAGCGGACCATACGCCCAACCGCATCGAGCTTGGTTTTGTTACCTCTTTTGAGCAGACCAATGCGCACGTAACAGATACTCTTCAGAAGGTAGCGAAGAAAAGCTATGTGGAACAATTGCTGAATTACAATGATCCAACAGGGATGCCTCATCAAAAAACTGCCGCGCTCAACTGGATGGAACCGCTTGGCATCTATTCGGACCCGGACCGCGTCGCAATTGTTTCCGGTGCCCAAAATGCTTTAGCAGTTACTTTGATGGCGTTATTCGAACCTGGCAATCGAATTGCTACTGATTTATATACCTATTCAAATTTCATTGAATTGGCGAAACTGTTTCATATTCAATTAGTTCCTATTATTGGAGACCAATTCGGGATGCTGCCGGGTGAACTGGAAAAGCAGTGCAGCCAAATTACTGTTCACGGCATTTTCCTGATGCCTTCTTGCAGCAATCCAACCACCATTACGATTCCGGATTTCCGCAAACAGGAATTGGCCGCAGTTATCCGTAAACACCGGTTAATCTTGATTGAAGACGACATTCATGCCTTTCTTACAGCAGGCATCATCACCGATTACCAGCAGCCGATGTTCAATTTACTGCCAGAGCAAACCGTCTATATTTGCGGCACCTCTAAGTCCATCTGCTCTGGTTTGCGCGTTGCCTATATGGTTTTTGGCAATGGAATGCGTGATAGAATCTCTCAGGCGATTTTCAATATCAATGTAAAGACCTCTTCTTTTGACGCAGAAGTCATTACTGAGCTGATTTTATCGGGAAAAGCCCAAGAAATTGTTTTGCAAAAGAAAGAGCTTGCTGAACAGGCGAATGATTTGTATTTCAGCTATTTTCCTTCGGCTGAAAATAGCGGGCATCCGCTCAGTTTTTACCGTTGGCTTCAAATAGATGAAAACATCGGGAATGCTGAAGTAGAAGCCGAAATGGAGAAGCATGGGATTCGCGTGTTTCATTCCGACCGCTTCTTAAGCGGACAGACTACTTCAAATAAGTATTTGCGCATTGCGCTTTCTTCAACGGGTTCTCTGGATGAACTGGAGACGGGTTTAAAAATCATTAAGCAGCTTCTCGACTAAAACCAGAAAGGAAGGACAGAGGGACTGCTCCTCTGTCCTTCCTTTCTGGTTCGCTGCTTTATTCTTTAATGTAAAATTGATACTGGTTCCGCTGGGCTTTTGCTTTGTATAAAGCTTTGTCCGCCCGTAAGATCAGCGTGGTTGAATTTTCTCCGTCTTCCGGAAATAACGAGATGCCGATGCTGGAGGTGGCTACGATTTCCCGTCCTTCCAGAAAGTAAGGTTCCTGGAATGCCTGATGCAGGCGTTCAGCAACTTTTTCCACCACTCCTTTGCCCTTCACTTTATCGATCAGCACGAGAAACTCATCGCCCCCTACCCGGCAAAGGACATTTTCTCCTCGGATATTCGCACGCAGCCTTCCGGCAAATTGTTTCAATAACTCGTCGCCTATCTGATGGCCTTCCGTATCGTTGATGCCTTTGAATTTATCGATGTCAATATACAGAAAAGCCAGCATCTCCCCGTGCGCTGTAGCGCGTTCAATCGCCTCATTGATCTGTTCCGTAAAGTAGCGCCGGTTCGTCAATCCGGTTAAGGGGTCATGAAAAGCCAGGTATTCCAGCTGCGCTTCATAATTTTTCTTGGCCGTGACATCCCGCAGCAGCAGTTGAATCACCGGTTCTCCTTCAAAATTGATATTCATTGCTTTGATTTCTACCCAAATGGTCTCTCCCGTGAGCTGTGAAACTTGTTCAATGATCGGTTCTTTTCTGGCCAGCGCCTGCTTGATTTGTTCTGACAAGGTTTCTCGGTCGTCAGTCTTCAAGAAATCCCAAATCGATTGTCCGAGAAGCTCAGATACGCTAGCAGTTCCGGTCAGTTGCAGAGCCGAAGTATTGGCAAAGACAATTTCTCCGTTATTCTCGACAAAAACCGCATCCGGAATAAACTCGATCAAATTGCGGTAACAGGTTTCACTGGCCTCCAGCCTCCGTTGAATGCCCATCTGTTCCGTGAAATCCTTGTACATGCCCACTGCCAGCACGTCGCCTTCATTGACTGCCCAGTAAGAAGCCAGGATATCCAACACCTGTCCATCTTTTTGTTTCCGCTTTGTCACATGGTAGGGAATATCCTGCCCCTGTCGGAACAACGCCAATTGCGCTTCATGTTCGGCCGGCGAAATAGTCGCAAAGAACGGAAAGCAATCGGCATCGTTCAAGTCTTCTTGCTTCCAGCCCAAAATGCTCTCAAACGAGGGATTGGTCGACAGAATCCGTCCATCGTAGCCGATGGTGAAGATGGCATCGTTCGTGTTGTTCCAGACCAGTTCGAAGATGTTTTGGTGAATGCTTGCGATCATTTCGTTTCCTCCACTCTCTCAATAAATAATGAAAAAAGGCTAACCGGATTGATTCCCGATTAGCCTCCAGTGAATAGCTCAAGTCTTATATATAAATCTTCAGTTATGAAACCTGTCTTTCTTAATCGAGTGGGCGGACTTCGATCGGAATCAGTGCCTCCGTCAATTGTTCGCGGCGCGTTTCGTACTGCTCCGGCAACATCAATTTTTCACCCATCGTTTCCGGGGTTTCGTCATGCGCAAAGCCAGGCGGATCGGTCGCAATTTCGAATAGGATTTCGCCGTGCTCCCGAAAGTACAGCGCGTTGAAATAATTGCGGTCTTTGACTTCGGTGACGCCAAATCCGTGGTTTCGGACATGTTCCTGCCACTCCACATGATCCTGGTCGTCTTCTGCGCGCCATGCAATGTGGTGCACGGTGCCGACGCCCATCTGGCCGCGTCCTAGAGGGGTTGCTTTGACATCGATGACATTGCCGATATCGCTGGACGAATGGAAACGAATCAAGTCGCCTTCTTCTCCGACTTTCTCCAGCCCCATCACTTCTTCCAGGGTCTTCGCCGTTTGATCCGGACGTGAGGAAAGCAGCGTTGCGCCGCCGAATCCTTTGATGGCGACAGCCGGTGTAATGCCGCCGAACTCAAAGTGGTTCAAATCCCCTTGTTCCCGTTCAACCAGTTCCAGTTGGAGGCCATGCGGATCCTCAAACAATAAGTACGTCTCGCCGAAACGCTCTTCTTTCGCAAACGGGATGTTAAATCCTTTCAGCCGTTCTTCCCAGAAAGACAACGCACCTGTTGGAACGACATAAGAAGTTACGCCGACTTGTCCAGCGCCGATTTTCCCCGGGTACGCATTTGCCCATGGGAAGAATGTAATGATGGTTCCCGGTTTCCCGCCGCCATCGCCGAAATACAAATGGTACGTTCCCGGGTCGTCGAAGTTCACGGTTTTCTTGACGAGGCGCAAGCCCAATACGCCGGCATAGAAATCAACGTTCTCTTGCGGATGGCCAACAATGGCCGTGATATGGTGAATTCCAGCTGTTTTTTTCATGTTATTTCCTCCTGTAATTTTTAATTTGTTTCGAAAATATTTTCATTATTTCTACTGTGCCTTAAGCAAAAGAGAGGAACTTTCGTGTAATCAGAATAACAATGCGTCAAGAGCGTATTGGCCAGCACCAGTTAACGCCAGACCGATCACTACCGCCAGGATTACCAAATTGTATTCATAGCCGTTCGCCGTAGACCATAAGCCGTTCGGCAGATGTACTTTGACAATGGCCATCACCATGGTTCCTGCGATCAATAGGGCAGCCAGTGGCGTCAAGAAGCCGATTACCAATAACAGCCCGCCGATCAATTCGGATAATCCTGCTGTAAGGGCCATGGTCTTTCCTGGTTTCAGTCCTAGCGATTCCATCCAGCCGGCAGTTCCTGCCAGGCCGTGTCCACCAAACCAGCCAAATAGTTTTTGTGCTCCATGAGCCGCAAACAACAATCCAATTACCACTCTAATAATCAATAAACCTATATCCATCATGTTCTTTTTCCTCCAAATTTTTATTTACTCATAGTTCTATAAGTTTCTCTTTTTTTCGCTGTTTTGAATTGCATGCATTTCTATGATTAATATTTCTGCTGGTACCACTGTCTCGCAGCTTCCACTTCGCTTCCGGTCAACTGGTGGCCATGATTTTCCCAATGGACAGCAACCGATGCGTTTGCCGCTTCGAGTGCTTCTTGCAGTTCTTCCGCTTCCCGGACCGGGGAAATCGGATCGTTGGTGCCGGCAGCGATAAAAATTTGTTTTCCGGTAAGGTCGGGAAGCTCCATGCCGCGTCTTGGCACCATCGGATGGTGCAGGATGGCACCGTTTAGCGCATCCTTAAAGTGATACAGCAGGCTGGCGGCGATATTCGCGCCATTCGAATAGCCGATCGCGACGATGTTGTCACGGTTGAATTCGTATTTCCCCGCAGCTTCATCCAAAAAATCATTCAGTTCGTTCGTACGGAACACCAAATCTTCTTCATCGAATACGCCTTCGCTTAAACGCCGGAAGAAACGGGGCATGCCGTGTTCCGAGACATTCCCTCTGACACTGAGTACAGATGCCTCTGCATCAATCATCGGTGCCAGTGACAATAACGACTGCTCGTTTCCGCCCGTTCCGTGCAATAACAGGAAGACCGGTTTTTCGGGGTTGAATCCTTTTTTAAAGATATGTTCCATCATTTATTCCTTCTTTCTTCTTTTTATTTGGGTCGCTCGATTGAAAAGATCTCGCCAATGGCGGCGTAATTTGCGCCTGCCAACCGGCTGACGGCATCCAAGCCTCTTGGGTCGATGCGGCCGTTTTCGTAAATGGCTTCATCCACATGAAACTGGACCACTTCACCGATAAACAAGTCGCTGCCCGGTCCTTCTCCGCCGAGCGGTACCGCCTGCACCAACCGGCATTCCATGCGCACTTTCGATTCCCGGACACCGGGAACAGAAATCTCTGTGCTCGGCACCAGGGTCAGGTTGGCCATGTCCACTTCACTGTCCTCTGGCGGCAGGGAAGCTGCGGTTTCGTTAATCTTGGTGACATTGTCCCGGTCCACAATATGGACCACAAATTCACCGTTTTCGTAAATGTTGCGGGCGGTGTCTTTCCGTTCGCCTGTTGGCCGCTGAATGGCTACGGACACCATCGGCGGGTTTGAGGAAACAATCGTGAAGTAGCTGAATGGGGCCCCGTTGACAACCCCTGACTCCGATTGGGTCGTGACAAAAGCGATCGGCCGCGGAATAATTGAGCCGATCATCAGCTTGTAATTGTCACGTTCCGTATTTTGTTTTGGATTGATTGGAATCATGTTTTATTGCCCCTTTGCTAATAAATTTTGACTTATCATCTTTTCTGTTTTACTCAATCGGTTCTAATTTTGCTTCGATTTCTGCACGTCTGGCTTCCAGGAACGGCGGCAAGTCGAGCTCTTTTCCCAACGATTCAATCGTCGAATCCACAGTGAATCCAGGGCCATCCGTCGCCAGTTCAAACAATATCCCGTTTTCCTCCCGGAAATATAAACTTTCAAAATAATAGCGGTCGGTTATTTTCATGACCTGAAAACCGAATTTCTGAATCCGCTGGCGCCACTGTTTGAGTTCCACGCCATCTTTCACGCGGATCGCCACATGGTGGACACTGCCTTTCCCCGGTTTTTCTTTCGGTCCGTCTTGTTCGACCACAACAATTTCGCCAAATGCCTGCCCTCGAACCGATTGGTAGACGGCTGTATGGTCTTGTTCGGAAGCGAGCTCGTAGCCGAACAAGCCGGTCAGCGTATTCGCTAAGCTTTCCCGCGACTGAACCGTCATTTCCACTGCGCCCATTCCCAAAATGCGGTGTTCAGGTGAAACAATCGAATCTTTCCAGGGCTGCCAGTAAGAAGGGACATCCGCCCCGTCATTATTCAACAGGATCAGCCGCAAGCCCTCCCCATCTTCAAAAGGAAGGGCGTCGCGTCCGGCATACTCGGTCAATTCCCCATGCTCCACACCCAGCAGTTCGAACCGCTTTTTCCAATACAGCAAGCTGTCATGCGAAGGGACCAGCAGTCCGATGCGGGTGATGGCATCGGTGCCGCGTTTCGTTCTGCCAGCCATCGGCATTTCGAAGAACGACAATTCGGTGCCCGGGCTGCCGGTCAGATCGCCGTAAAACAGATGGTACATACTTGGATCATCCTGGTTGACCGTTTTCTTTACTCGGCGCAATCCCAGTACTTTTTGATAGAATTGATTGGTTTGCCGGCCTTTTTTGGTGATCATTGAAATATGGTGGTGTCCTGCTATTTTCTTCACGGTGAATTCTTCCTTTCGTTGATAAACTAAATAACGAATCATTTATGTTCTCTATAAACCTTCAGCAAAACCTTCCATTCCTATGAAAACATTTTGCTCAATATTTATAGTTATTAAAAACACAAAATGTGCATGTGCTCATGCACATTTTGCGAATTTCTTTGAACAAAAATACTTAGCGGATTGTTTTCAACGCTGCAGACCAAGGGATAACCTGATCGAGCATTTGGTTGACCGAGTCTACTTGGACCGGAGCGGCTTTCAGTTCCGCACCGTTTTCGAAGTCGGTGAACAGGGACAATGCCGGGTGGACGCGGACGTCCGCTACGGACAATTCACCCAGGATGCCGCGCAAATGTTCCGCTGCACGTGCGCCGCCGACCGAGCCGTACGAGACGATGCCTGCTGCTTTGTTGTTCCACTCTACGCGCAGGTAATCCAATGCATTTTTAAGCGACCCTGTAATCGAGTGGTTGTATTCCTGAGCGATAAAGACGAATCCGTCTTGTGCTGCCACCGCTTCAGACCATGCTGCTGCGCCTGATGCGTCGCTACCATTTTCACCTAGTAACGGCAATTTGTATTCCGCGATGTCGATGATTGTGTAGTTGGCGTCGCCGCGTTTGTCTGCCAATTCTTTGACCCAGTTCCCTACTTGTGGGCTTAAGCGCCCTTCACGTGTTGATCCCAAGATGATGCCGATGTTTAAGTTTGTCATTGTTGTTTCCTCCTCTTGTTGTGTTTTGAATAATTTATTGAAAAAACCCATGTATTCTTTCACCTCCTTAAAAGTTCTTTTGGGGCTCTATTCACATTGCACTTTAGCTATGGAAATTTTTATCAAATATCTTGAATTCGAGATATATAATTAAAAAAAATTAAAGGCTTTTTGCTTGATAGCCTACTTTTTTGACGGTTTCAATAAAAGCTTCAACTTCCGCTCGGTCCATGCCTTGAAATACCTCATTGATCGTTTTCTCATGTTCCGGGAAAATGGCCTCCATTAAGCGTTGGCCTTCTTTCGTGAGTTCGGTAAAAGTCACGCGCCGGTCTTCAGGACACGCTTTCCGGGCAACGAATTTTTTCGCTTCCAGCTTATCGATGACATAAGTGATGCTGCTGCTCGCAATCAACACTTTTTTTCCAATCAGTTGAATCGGCTGCTTTCCCTGATGATACAGCAGCTCCAATACCGAAAACTCGGTCGGATTCAAGCCATACTGGGCCACGTCCTTTTTAATGACCTCGTGAAGGGAATCGGTTGCCCGTACGAGGACGGTCAATGCTTTCAAGTTAAGATTCGGCAATTCCATTTGGTTCACCTCATTTATCTTGAATTAATTTATCTTTAATTCGAGATAATCATAACACGATTATTTTTTAACGTCAACCATTTAAATCGAATGAATCTCGCACTGCTTGATGGTCTTTGGCAGCTCAATTGTTCTAACTTTTATCGGATATAAGAAAAAGAGGAGTCCAGAAATCCGGACTCCTCTTTTTCTTTGCTTGCAATGATTCCTCATATTTCTTATTGATTGCGTAACAGCTGAAGAAATCGATTCAAGTCTGGACCTGATTCTGTATCGCAGTGACAGGTTGCTCATTGACCGCTGCCGGTTTGACTTCGCTCATATTCCCGAAGTCCGTGAACAACGACATCGATGAATGGATCCCGAATGAATAAGGTTCTCCTTCTCGATTCACTTGGCTAGTACATCCGCATATTCCGGATGAACTTCGAATTGGTGTTTCGTGAATGGGCATAGAGGAACAACCAACAGGTTTTCTTCTCTTGCGAACTCGATAACTTTCATTACCAATTTTTCGCCTACTCTCTGTCCTCGAAGCTCATCACTGACATGCGTATGATCCACAATGATTCGTGTAGCGCCAGTTGGTACATAATGGATCTCTGCATCAGGATGTCCCGCATCCTCCCCGATATAAAACTTATTTTCGCCGCGTTTGATGTCCATCAGTTTCTTCCCTCCTTCTTATAGGTAGAACTTTGATTGCAAAAGCACGTTTGTTAGAAAGTGATGCTCTTCTTTCGATATCAGAAGTCTCTTTGCCCATATCCACTATCAACAGCTACTTTTCTGTCTACCTATATTCGACATCAGCAGAGATTTCCCTATACGAAGACAAAAAAGATGCGAATCACTTCGCATCTCCTTTATCGCTTTGCAGCTACTTGTTATATTCTCTTTAAAATCGGAGAAGAACTTTATTAATCCTTATGAATGCATAAAATCTGATACTTCTTAAACAATGCCAAACCACATATAGAGTGCAATAACGACAAAAACAGCCAATGTTTTAATGATTGTAATAACAAATATATCGCCATACGATTGTTTATGTGTTAACCCTGTAACAGCAAGCAACGTAATAACAGCCCCATTATGCGGAAGTGTGTCCATACCTCCGGATGCCATAGCGACCACGCGGTGCATGACTTCAGGAGGAATATTCGCTGCTGCAATTGCTTGATTGAAGGTATCTCCCATTGCACTTAACGCAATTCCCATCCCTCCGGATGCAGATCCGGTAATTCCGGCCAGCGTGCTCGTAGTTATTGCCCCGTTAACGAGTGGATTCGTAAAGACACCAGAGATTCCGTTGCTGATTTTCGCAAAGCCTGGAAGTGCAGCAATAATTGCACCAAAGCCATATTCCGACCCCGTATTCATAACAGCAAGCAAGGAACCCCCAATGCTCTTATTTAGTTCTTCTTTCAAATTTCCCGTGACTCGCTTCCAATCGAATGCGAGAGCTGCCACAATCCCTGCCACCAATGCCATTTCAACTGCCCAAATAGCAGCGTTGGCCGTTACATCAACCGAATATTGATCTAACCCCATGGCAGAAAAATCGAACCCATTTGGATACCAAGTAGGGATCGCTTTCGTTAAATAGTTGTTCATAACCGCTACGAGAACAAGCGGAACAAAAGCCAGAACTTGCCTTAGTATAGAATGATTTGCACTGGAATCAGAAGCAGATTCCTTTTCTTTTATGAATTCCTTTTCAGGCAAGGCAGGGTTTTTACCCTCAAACCCGTAATAACCCTCTCCATTTTTCACCGCTTGTCTTCGTCTGAATTCCAAGTATGCCAGTCCTGCAGACAATACAATGATTGCTCCTATAATTCCGAGGATCGGTGCCGCATAAATGTCTGTACCGAAGAAAGTGGTAGGAATAACATTTTGAATTTGTGGGGTGCCAGGCAAGGCATCCATCGTGAATGTAAACGCTCCTAATGCAATCGTCGCAGGCATAAGTCTTTTAGGAATATCCGCTTTCTTGAATAATTGAACCGCAAATGGATAAATCGCAAAAACTGCTACAAATAAGCTAACGCCGCTATACGTTAGAATTGCCCCCAAGATGATAATGGTAAGCATTGCTTGCTTCTCGCCTATGAGCCGGACGATCGTTTTCGCAATTGACTCAGCGATACCGGACATTTCAATGACTTTTCCGAAGATGGCCCCTAATAAAAATACTGGAAAATAAGTTTTAATAAATCCGACCATTCTTTCCATGAAAACACCTGTGTAGAACGGCAGGATATTAGCAGGATCTATCAGGAAAACCGCCAATAATGCAGCTAAAGGCGCAAACAAAATGACCGAATATCCCCGGTAGGCGGTGAACATGAGCAGTCCAAGCGCTAATAAAATAATAAACAAATCCACAACAAAACCCCCAAAAGTATTTTACGTTAAAATCCCGTGTCGAGTAAGAAACATCTTTACTCCCCTTAACCCCACTTTAATATTTTAAATAACCAGACAAAAATAAAATATATTATTTAAAAATAACAATAAGTTATTTTTAAATAATCATAGACTTAATTAGACTTTTTTGTCAATATGCCAACTTTATATTCCAGGCACAAAAACAGATCAAAAATTATACTGGTTTTCTATTCTTGAATGCCAACAAAAACAAGTAGTGACCTAAATTAAGCATCCAGAAAGAACGTTTCTCAAAAAATAGCCGGAAACCTCTTTGTTTGACAAAGGCGGAGATGCGCACTAAAATTATCTTGAATTCGAGATATTTTATTTTACTATTCTGTAATCTCTAATATTCTGATATAACATATTTCCAAGGAGGATTCGCACTATTTATATTTTAGAAACAAAATCATCCGCATCACAATTGAAAGGAGGTGAGTTCAAATGTTGAGCATCATCGTTGGTCTAGTATTGTTGATGGCGTTAGCCTATCTTGGATGGTCCATCATTTGGGTAGCCCCATTAGCTGCCGGCGTCGTCGCTTTAATGAGTGGATTGGATGTATTCGACACCTATACCGGAACCTATATGGATGGATTAGTGGGATTCGTGAAAAGCTGGTTCCCGATCTTCTTATTAGGTGCAATTTTCGGAAAGTTGATGGAAGAAACCGGCGCAGCCAAAGCCGTTGCCCATAAAGTAACGCAGTTAATCGGGAAAAAGAGAGCAATTCTTGGCGTGCTGATCGCTTCCGCTTTACTGACGTATGGCGGAGTTAGTTTATTCGTTGTGGTATTTGCAGTTTATCCGATTGCTCTGGAACTTTTCCGTGAAGCAAACATCACCAGAAAGTTGCTGGTTCCCACATTCGCTCTCGGAGCTTTTACGTTCACCATGACATCCATGCCGGGTACACCACAAATTCAAAACTTGATCCCCATGGATTATTACAACACAACCCCAACGGCAGGTCCGGTAATCGGGATTGTCACGACATTGATCATGGCCGTTGGCGGATACTTCTGGTTGGCCTACAGAGAGAAAAAGCTTTCTGCTAAAGGCGATCGGTTCACAGAACCAAATAAATCAGCGGCCACTGAGAAAAAAGAAGAAGAAGAGAAAGTTCCGAATTGGCTTTTGTCTTTAGTTCCTCTTATGGTGGTAGTCGTGCTGCTAAATATCGTGAAATTGGAACCGATCTATGCGTTAATCCTGGGTGTACTCAGTATTATGCTTATTAACATAAAGGATTATAAAAAGTTCGTTTTCTCTATTAACGACGGTGCCAAAGGCTCGGTAATGGCCATTTTGAATACGAGTGCGGCGGTTGGTTTTGGAGCTGTCATAGCGGTAGTTCCCGCATTTGATAACATAACCGAATGGCTGCTGAACGTCTCAGATAATCCATTAGTGGCTCAATCTTTAGCTGTTCAAATTATGGCGGTTATCACAGGTTCCGCTTCCGGCGGGATGGGAATCGCCCTCAGTACACTCGGCGACACGTTCTACAGCCTTTCTCAAACCACAGGCATTAGCCCGGAAGTGTTCCATAGAATGGCCGCAGTAGCATCAGGCGCTTCAATCCTTCCCAATAACGGGGCTCTTTTAACGCTTATTGCCGTTACCGGATTGACCCATAGGGAAACATATAAAGATGTATTCGTCGTTGCTTTTTTAATACCCACAATTGCAGTAATTGCCGGCATCATCATGGGCGGCATGGGATTGGTATAAAATTGGTTGCTTATTTAAAAGGAAAATACAAAACTATAACTGGAGGAATTAATCATGGTTGAAAACAAAGTAGTTATTATTACAGGTTCCGCTCGCGGGATCGGGTTTGAAATCGGAAAACATTTTGCAGCAGAAGGCGCCAACGTTGTCCTTTCGGACATCAATAACGAAGTGTTGCAGGAAGCTGCTGCATCTTTGAAAAAACTTGGCTATGAAGCAATTGGTGTCAAAGCTGACGTGACAAGCGAAGAAGAGCTTCAAAACTTGGTCGCTGAAACCAAAAAAACTTATGGCCGCGTGGATATCGTAATCAACAACGCCGGGTTACAGCATGTGTCGCCGATTGAAGAGTTCCCAACAGCAAAATTTGAATTGATGATTAAAATCATGCTGACAGCACCTTTCATCCTGACCAAAACCGTTTTCCCGATCATGAAAGAACAAGGGTTTGGACGCATCATCAACATCTCTTCCATTAACGGCCTAATCGGATTTGCAGGCAAAGCCGCCTACAATAGTGCCAAACACGGCGTCATCGGTTTAACAAAAGTTGCAGCATTAGAAGGTGCAGAGCATGGCATTACAGTCAATGCGATTGCCCCAGGATATGTAGATACACCACTTGTACGTGGGCAAATGGCTGATCTGGCTAAAACCCGCAATGTTCCTGTAGAAGATGTCTTGGCAGAAGTGCTTCTTCCGCTAGTGCCTCAAAAACGGTTACTGGATGTCAGTGAAATTGCGGACTATGCCTTATTCCTGGCAAGTGATAAAGCGAAAAGTGTGACAGGGCAAGCTGTTGTCATTGATGGCGGTTATACTGCTCAATAAACATCAACTCAAAAAGCATCGACCTTATACATGGTCGATGCTTTTTTTAGATTTAGTCCTTAATAATTAAAAATCAAAACCAATTTGATCTTATTAATTTCACATTTTCATTAATCAATTACTAATAATTTTGGATGAGAAAAGCTTCTCCGCTTTCGGTGTGATTAATTGAAGCGTGCCAATTCCTTCATCCATAGGGAATAAAGACTCTTAATGCACAACTACCCCTTCCTATACGCAATCCTTCAGTTGCTAAATGGTATTTCCATGAATTGGCGGCATATAAATCAATGAAATTCAAACTGAATAACGCCTAAATACCTTTTCACTTACTTTTCTCCATCACGGCAAAGTAATTTTCTTCCCTATCGGCAAAGTTGAAGACTCTGCCGGAAGGCATCTCGACAATTTCTCCGATTGTAATATTTTGCGCTGTCAGCTTGCTGTATAATTGATCGAGATTTTCTGTGAAAAACATCAGCGAAGGCGTACCCAGATTTAGTTCGGGTGACATTTGAGCGATGATTTCCTTGTTATGCAGAACGATTGTCGTTTCAGCCCCTCTTTCCGGCGCAATTTCAATCCATCTCATTTCTCCGTTGCTTTCTTCAGAAACTACTTCGAATCCCATGTTTTCCGTCCAAAATCTGACTGCCTCGTCCTGGTCGTTCACATATAGCATGATTTGGCCGACTTGTTTGATCATTTGTTTCCCTCCTCTTTCTATTCCTCAAAGTAATTTCACATCTATGTAACTTGAATATTAAAACAATCCCTTTCGCATTTCAATGTGAATTTGCTTTGAAAGAAACCAAAAAGAACCTTCAATCCAACGAAGGATAGAAATAGAACCGTCCGTAAATGCAACCTTTTATGAACAGACCTATTGAGTTCATAATTTCATCGCAATAAAAAATACCGATCAGTTTTAAATACGACTGATCGGTTATCTGTTCTAATTACTTCTTTATGATTTTCTCGTGATGAGTTGAAGTAATTTTAAATTTTCTCCAAAGTGAAGTATGCCTTTCGGATAAATTTTTGCCGCAAAATAACCGAATACAAATGTGGTGATGACAAGTAAGGCGATTGAAAGGCTGATCTCCGCAAATGAAGCCGCGTCTTTCATAATCAAAATAATCATATTGAACGGGGATGTAAACGGAAATGTTGCCATGAACTTCGATAAAGTTGAAGTCGGATCATCCATGACAAAAAGAATACCTGAAAAAGCACTTACCATTAACAGAATGGAAATCGGCATCGTCGTTCCGTTAAGCTCTTCCGGACGGCTTACCATAGAACCGAATACTGCATATAGAGAAGCATACAATAAATAACCCAATAAAAAGAAGATGAAAAAGTAAACACAATGCTCGGCTGTGAGGGCCGACAGGTTCAATTCAAAATTCCCTAAGCTTTGTGCAGGTTCCACAATTCCGGATTTCAGATACAACGCGATGGAGCCAAAGAAAGCCGCGAACTGCACGAGGCTTGCTAAAGCAATCCCGAATATTTTCCCAAAAATCATGGCGAGTGGATTTACTTTCGTCACCATCACTTCCATGACCCTGGAAGCTTTTTCCGAAGCGACGCCGGTGGCGATAGTTGTGCCGTACATCATGACCGCCATTAAAATGAACATCAGCATCAAGTAAATCACAAAGACCGAAACTTCGTTTTCTGAAGTGAATTTTCCTTTTTCCATGGCGACAGGAACGAACAGGGCCTGCTGATCGGCTGCCGATATGCCGTTGCTGTCTGCAATTCTTTGTGTATTTTTCGCTTGAAGATATTGGGACAGCGAAGAATTCAACACGACGTCGTTGGTTTTGGAAAAGTACGTGACGGAATAATTGCTTTCGCCTTTATCTATTATGTATAGGCCCGCAATTTTCCCTTCCTGGGCATCTTCTTTTAACGAACTTACTTGGCTGTCCGTTCCTTCTTTCCATTCCCAGTCAGCCAACTGCCCTTCCAATTCCACCAACTGGATCTCCGGCGCATTGGAGATGACCACCACTTCTTCTTTCGCGTCTGTAAAATTCTCCAGGATGCTTGGAAGCGAAATGGCGAAGATGGAAATCAGGATCAAAGCCAACGTTGTCGTAAGGTAAGACTTCGATGTCACTCTTTCCCGAAACGATTGCTTGAAGACCAAATAGAAGTTTCTCATCATTAATCCCCTGCCTTTTCAATGAATATTTGGTTTAGAGATGGATCCGCGATGCCGATTTTTCGGATTGCAACCAAACTTTTTAATTTTTCAATGAGGCACAGGCCTTGCTCCATGGTTTTAACTTGCAACTGATATTCCTTTCCCTTTTTGACAAACTCAGTTTGCAGCTCTTTAAAATGCTCTTCCAAGGGCTCGGAAGATTCAATGTTCACATACTTGAAGCCATACCGGGTTTTAATATCTGAAATCGCGCCCGACAGCACCACTTCGCCGTGCTTCATCAAATACACGCGGTCGCAGAACGATTCAACGCTTTCCATCCGGTGGCTCGAAAAGATCAGCGTTTTCTTCAGCTCAATCAAATCTTCAATTACCCCTTCCAGCATTTGCGCATTGACCGGATCCAGACCGCTGAAAGGCTCATCCAGAATGACCAGGTCCGGATCGTGCATCAGCGCCGCGATCAATTGGATTTTTTGCTGGTTTCCTTTTGATAAATCTCCAGTGTCTTTTTTGAGATACTCGCTAATTCCCAGGCGCTCGATCCATTTCAAAGCTTCCTGCTTGGCAGCACGCTTGCTCATGCCTTCCAATTGGCCGAAATAAACCAATTGGTCCAGCATGTTCATCTTCGGATACAGGCCTCTTTCTTCGGGCAGATAGCCGAGTTTCATTTCTTTGCGCGAGAACGGTTTTCCTCCCCATTCAATGCTGCCGCTTTCCTGCTGCAATAACCCGAGAATCATCCGGATCGTCGTGGTTTTTCCTGCTCCGTTTCTTCCCAGCAGCCCCACGGCTTCGCCTTGCTCTACGGATAAAGACAAGTTCTTTACTGCGTGGTATGGTCCGAAATGCTTGTTTAAATCGTTAATTGTTAGGTTCATCCTCTATCTTCCTCTCTTTAGAAAAATGCTTTATACACGACAATGACCAGCACACCCGCCAGTACACACAATCCGTATTGCCATAGTTTGTTCATCCAACTCATCTCCTTAGTCAGTAATCCATTGAATGGCCGTTTCTTTTGAATCCACTTGTCTGTTTTCGAGGACAGTTGCCAATTCTCCGTGCAGCAGAACTGCCTTTTTGTAGCTCTCAATCACTTGCTTTTCATCGGCATTCTTTTTATGCAAAAGGCCTAACCGAAATCTTTCTCCTTTTTCCAGTTCTGAACTGATTTCCCCTACTTTTTTAAAGTAATTGTGATCAAAATCTATTTCGAACCGGCCGGGCTGGCTGATGCCTTCCACTGCTTGATGGTCCAGAATGATAATTTCGGGTTTTGAAAAATCAGGCGTCTGCGAAAAAGCGCGGAAGCAGATTTGGGCAAGTGTATTCAAGTGGATCAGCGGCTTGTTATCAGCTAAATGTAAGTTATCCTCCGCATTTTTATAAATCATAAATGGATAAGCAATCTCCATTTCAGTCCCTCCTTTCCAACATCTTTGTAGGTTTCTGTTTTAACTATAGTGAATAGAGAAAGTTGAATGGAACAGATAAAAAACAGCCATCTAAATTAAAATAAATGCGTTTTAACCCGAGGCTTTTCAACTTAAATCCCTGTATATGGAATAAACTCTTCTCTTTTGCTGAAAAATATTTCCAATAATAGATTATCGTTATATAATTGAGGTAAATTCATCCAGAGAGATATGGATTATAGATTAAAAGGAAAAGAGGGAGAGAATGGAAATAGGGGAAAGAATACGCCAAGTTCGGATACATAAAGGAATGACTCAAACAGAGTTGATCAACGGAATTTGCTCCAATACATACATCAGCAAAATCGAAAGTGGCAAAGCTAAGCCTTCTTATTCATTTATCGTGAAAATCGCGAAAGTGCTTGAAGTGGATACAGAGTTTCTGCTCAATGTGAATATGAAAAATGTAGAACCGGATGTCCACCGAATTTACGAAAGTTATATCAGTTCCAGAAAAATCAATTCCCAGGACCTCGCTCTACTAAAACTCCATTCTAAGGAAAACCATTCAAATTCCACTTTGATTAAAATATATTGTGTTTTGATTTCGTATTACACCACTTTTGATATGGAAGAAGCTCATCAAATAGTCGAACAAGCTAAGAACATTATTTCACCTGCCCAATCCACTTTCGAGAATGAAATTTCTTATTATTTTCATAGCCTTTACAAATATTTCAACAAGAATAAAAACTATTCAGAAGCTTTGTTTTACGCGAGTCTTCATCTTGACTCCTTACAACACGAAGGAACATCGTTGCGGGCAGCAAAAGCTTATTTGAACTTGGCTCAAGTCCGAACAAAAATGGATGAAGATTTGGAATTAGCGAGATTGTATACAAAAAAGGCTTTACAGATCTTTAAAGATCAGGATTTTAAAGGAGGAATCGCAAATTCTTTGGCTCAATTAGCCATCCAATACCATCGAAACGATTTATATGATGACGCATTGAAGATTTTGGATGAACTTTCTCAATTCTCAAAGGAGGTTAATGAAGATTACTATGCACCAATTTTGTCTTATAATTATGGACGCATTTATCAAAAACAAAAGCAATTCGATCAAGCGGTTTCATACATGCTCCAGAGCATTGAATATGACATAAAAGCAAATAAAGAAGAAGAAACCATTCACGCCCTTAAAGTTCTAAGTAAAATAAGCATCGAAAGAAAGAACTGGGAAGAAGCGGGTGAGTATTTAAAGAAAGCTTTCCGCCTGACCAATTTGTACAACCTGCCCAATTCTTATATCCAGCTTTTGCATTTGAGATCCCAGATCTATAAAGCCCGGTTTGATTTTCCTTCCTATGAAAAAGAACTTCAGCAGGCAGTTCAGTTGGCACAAGAAGGAAATTATCCGTTGCTCATCAAAGAAATCAGCATAGAACTGGCAGAGCATTATCACGAGGCCCGCGCCTATAAGATGGCAGCCAAATATTATCAATTTGCCCTCCTTCGATAAACTCTTCTTTCTCGCAGCTTTTTGTTCCAGCACTATTAGTCGTGGTTTACTCAAACTAACTCTTTCCGAAATACATACAAAGCAACAGGTCGAACTGCTGCATATTTCAAATTCCCTAATACTAACAAAGTGAATTTTCCTTCAGAAACCAAAAAGAACCTCCAATCCCGCGAAGGATTGAAGGTTCTTTGTTTTGTTATTTGCTTAATACTTTTTCTTTCGCCATCGAAGCAAGTTCTTCGTTCAATTGAAGCGCTTCGGCTGTTGATGTATGGATGTCGCGGAGAAGCTCCGGATTTTCCATTAAGGATAAGCCGTAAGAAGGAATCATTTCTTTGATTTTCGGCTCCCAGTTCTTAACTTGTTCAGGGAAGCATTTTTCGAAAATCTCAAGCATCGCATGGACAGCCGTTGAAGCGCCGGGAGATGCTCCCAGTAATGCAGCAATTGAGCCATCAGCAGCCGTAACGATTTCCGTACCAAACTGCAGCGTCCCTTTGCCTTTGTCGGTGTCTTTGATCACTTGCACACGCTGGCCGGCAACCACGACATCCCAATCCTCCACTTTGGCAGTCGGGATGAACTCACGCAGTTCTTCGACGCGTTTTTCGTTCGACAGCATGACTTGCTGAACGAGGTATTTCGTCAATGACATTTCTTTCGCCCCTGCAGCAAGCATTGTGAAGACGTTATTCGGTTTTACAGATCCAAGTAAGTCCATATTCGAGCCTGTTTTCAGGAACTTCGGCGAGAAGCCGGCAAACGGTCCGAACAGCAATGACTTTTTATTGTCGATAAAGCGTGTATCCAGATGCGGCACGGACATCGGCGGAGCACCCAGTTTCGCTTTGCCGTATACTTTCGCATGGTGCTGTTCAACGATTTCCGGATCTTTGCAGACAAGGAACAGCCCGCTTACCGGGAATCCTCCAATATGCTTCGATTCCGGAATGCCTGTTTTTTGAAGCAATGGCAGACTTCCGCCGCCGCCGCCGATAAACACGAAGTCAGCACTGTGGTATTCAATTTTGTTGTTGGCCGTATCTTGCACTTTAACTTCCCATTTGCTGTCGCCAGAGCGTTTGATGTCTTTAACGTTGTGGTTATAGTTGATTTCAACATTCTGTTCTTTCAAGTGTTCAAACAGCATCTTCGTTAAAGCACCAAAGTTAACATCAGTTCCTGAATCGATTTTTGTTGCGGCAATCGGCTCATCTACTGTGCGGCCTTCCATGATCAATGGAATCCATTTTTTCAATGTTTCCGGGTTATCGGAATACTCCATCCCGTGGAATAACGGATTTTTAGAAAGCGCTTCAAAACGTTTGCTTAAGAAGTTTACATTGTCTTCCCCTTGCACCAAACTCATATGCGGCAGAGACATGATAAAGTCTTGGGGGTTGCTGATTCGGTTGTTTTTCACCAGGAAAGACCAGAACTGTCTTGAAAGCTGAAATTGCTCATTTATATTGATCGCTTTTTTGATTTCTACAGTGCCGTCCGCTTGCTCCGGTGTATAGTTAAGCTCACACAGTGCAGCATGCCCTGTTCCTGCATTATTCCATTCGTTGGAACTTTCTGCTCCGGCTTGTTCAAGCTTTTCAAATACTTTGATATTCCATTCCGGTGCCACTTCTTTAATCATTGCTCCTAAAGTAGCGCTCATGACTCCAGCACCGATTAAAATAATGTCTTTCTTATTCTGTAGGTTGCCCATTATAACCTTCCTTTTCTACTCTATTGTTGGCAGATAGGATGTAAACGCTCCAGCTTAGGTAATACCTTAAACCAGGACGCGGTCTAAAAAACACCTTTTCTGTCTTTATTCTAACTATATCACAGTGTATGGTTATTATTTACGTATTCAAACATCTCTTATTATACGTGATTTAAAGGGAAAAGTCCGTTCGAAAAACTCAAATCCTATAAAAATAAAGCCTGATCTTCCTTTTCAGAGGATCAGGCTTTATATGGCTTAGCGTCTTTTTCAACTAATCAATAACTGGACTTTAATAAATTAGCGATAGTTAGTTTTAAGCTGGTCGCTGCCAATGCCGCCAATCACCATCAAAGTTAATGGCAAGAAGTTTGACAATATTTTCAGAGATCCTGCTAATACGAGGACATCGGCATCCGAAAAATGATTTAAAGCGATGATCATTAGTTTTGCTGCGAGCAAAAATACACCCAGCAAAAACACACTGTCAAAAAAAGTTTTCCATTTAGGATATGCCAACTGCCTGCTGTCTTGAATCACTTTCTCCTTCAACTCTTTATCACTCCTTAATAATTCGTCTAATGTGATATCAAATAAATCACTTAAATCAATCAGGACATCAATACTCGGATAATTTTTGCCGGTCTCCCATTTGGAAACCGACTGGCGGCTAACGTGAATTTTTTCAGCAAGCCCCGCCTGTGACCAGCCTCTTTTTTCTCTTTCTTCTTTTAATCGTTCGCTAAAAATCATTTATTCTCCTCGCCTTTCCGTACAATTTCAGTATTAAAGAACCTGAAGTTGAAGTAAAGCTAGTTCTAGGCGCAAATAGGTGCAACCTTAAGTTGCTGGCCGAATCTCCTTTTAAAATCAGCGTTGTTGTTCCGCTGCACCTGCAGCCCTTTGCTATTTTCACCTCAACTATATCATAGAGAACATCTTCGCTTTGCACCTCCAAATGCCGCATGCTGTGTATGGCATTTTAAGCGCCTTTATATACCGAATATTCAATCAATATTTGTAGCTAATTTAGTTTTATTAGGTAAAATGAAAGTGAATTCAATATAAAGAGGAGGGAAAAGATGTTCTCAAGCAAAAGAGCGGCAAAAATTACGGGAGTTCTGTTTTTACTGGCGGCCATTTCAGCAGTAGTGGGCGTTCTGTTATACAATCCGATTCTGAGTAACCCGAATTACCTGGTTGAAGGTTCCAGACACGCCAATCAAGTGGCACTTGGAGCGCTGATGGAATTGATCCTGGTCATATCAGCGGTCGGCACTGCAACGACCATGTTTCCAATTTTACGAAAGTATAACGAAACGATAGCGTTGTGGCATGTGTGCTTCCGATTTCTGGAAGCGGTCGTCATTACGGTTGGGTTGATCAGCGTATTGGCTTTGCTGACTTTAAGCCAAACATTTTTAGCAGCAGGCTCCCCGGATACCGCCTCTTTTGAAGCTGCCGGAACATCTTTGATCGCCATCCATGACTGGACTTTTATGCTTGGGCCGCTTTTCTTTTTAGGAGTCAACACTATTATGTACAGTTATATTTTTTACAAAACGAGACTCGTGCCCAGGTTTATCTCTGTCTTGGGTATACTAGGAGCAATATGTGTTTTTGTTTGCGCCTTGTTAGTGATGTTCGATGTCATTGAACAAGTTTCTCTTTGGGGCGGCATTCTGGCAGTGCCAGTGGCCGCTAATGAGATGACCCTGGCCATATGGCTTATCGCTAAAGGATTCAATGAACCGGCACTTGCTTCCTTGGCTGCAAAAAAGAACGCATTTTCTTAATCTAACTGAAACGGAGGCAACACGATGCAATTGGGTAATTTCTCAGTCAGCCTAAAAGTGAACGACATCCATGCATCAAAAGATTTCTATGAAAAACTGGGATTCGAAATATTCGGCGGCGACATCGGCCAGCACTGGCTTATTATGAAAAATGGCAAGACGGTCATTGGATTGTTTCAGGGAATGTTTGAAAAAAACCTCCTGACTTTCAATCCGGGGTGGGACGAAAATGCGCAGAACCTTGACGCTTTTACTGACATCCGCGACCTTCAGAAAAAGCTGAAGGCAGACGGTGTACATTTTGCCAGCGAAGCCGATGAAACAAGCGAAGGGCCTGCCAGTTTTATCATCGAAGATCCCGACGGAAACCCGATCTTGTTTGACCAGCACCGCTAAGGATTAAACTAAATAAAAGACGGTTCACATGCTGCCTACGCAGCATGTGAACCGTCTTTTTATTTTTTTCCAGTGTTTGGTGAAAATTAGTCAACTACAGCAGATGATGAGTCGTTCACTTCATCCGGGTGAGTCTCTAATGGAATACGTTTGCCCATTCCAAACGCGAAGTAACTGATGATGACGATACTAAGGAAAATAAGCCCCGCAATCAGTGACATCCGCGTTTCATCATTGAACCACATGCCGACTAAAACCACCAATAAAAAGGCGATGGTTATATAGTTGGTATAAGGAGCGAAAGGCATTTTGAATGGATGGGCTGCCATTTCAGCACTTCTTCTTTTTCGGAATTGAATTTGGCTGATTAGAATGACAAACCATGGAATCATCCCCGGCAGTACGCTGGCACTGTAAACATATACAAAGAGGTTGTCAGGAGCAATGTAGCTAAGCACGACCCCGATCAGTAATCCAAGCATAACTCCGAACGTACTGAAGATAGGCACGCCATTCTTAGAAAGTTTCGCAAAGAACTTTGGTGCTTGTCCATTCATCGCCAACGTGTAAAGCATGCGCCCTGCACTGTAGATGCCGCTGTTACAGCCGGACATCGCCGCTGTAATAACGACAAAGTTGATAATTCCGGCCGCTGCTGTAATCCCCACTAATGCAAACGTTGCTACAAACGGGCTGCCGATCGTATCCAGCTGATCCCATGGATAAACCGTTACAATAATGAAAATAGCCCCGATATAGAAAATCAAAATACGCCAGATGATGCTTTGAATGGCTTTCGTCAAGGTTCTTTTCGGATCTTTTGCTTCCCCTGCTGTTATCCCGATCAATTCGACGCCTTGATAGGCGCCGATCACCAGAGACAATGCAAAGAAAAATCCGGTCCAGCCGCCTGTAAAGAAGCCGCCGTGTTCCCAAAGATTAGATAAACCGATTGCGCTTCCGCCATTGCCTAACCCGAAGAAAATAAGGCCGAATCCGGCGATGATCATCAAGACAATCGTAACGATTTTAATCATCGCAAACCAAAACTCAAATTCTCCAAACGATTTAACAGAAACTAAGTTTGCCGCACCGAGAATCGCCATTGCGATCAAGCCGGGTATCCAAGGCGGCAAATCCGGGAACCAATAATTCATATAAGCGCCAACCGCAATAATTTCTGCCATCCCGACGATTACCCATTGGAACCAGTTGCTCCAGGCCGTCATATACCCTGCCAGCGGATGGATGTATTTATGGCCAAATGTCGCAAATGAACCTGTACTAGGCTCTAAGTACAACATTTCCCCCATTGCCCGCATAATTAAAAAGATAAAAACTCCTGTAATGGCATATGCCAGCATGACAGACGGCCCTGTCCATTTAATCGTACTGGCTGAACCCATAAATAAGCCCACGCCAATTGTGCCGCCCAACGCGATCATCTGGATATGACGCGCTTCCAGGCCTCTTTTCATTTCGTTGTTAGCCACTGTTTTTCCCCCTCTATTCAAAAAAAATTGCCGCATAAACAAATCAGCAGCTAGCACATACTCAATTCGGCATCAAAATGACTTGGGTGGCCTCTTCAAGCCTTTTCTTCCTTCTTATTAAGATCACTGGATTCATTTCTTTTCCCCATGTTCATCTTTCTTAAATCACTTTTCTAATAATAATAAATTTTTCGCAAGAACACAAATGTATTTATAGGAAAAACATATATTTCACTAAGGTCCAGGTAATTTATAGTCTTATTTGAAATAAAAGGAATATCTATTTTGATATAGTTATAATTTTATGTTAATTACAAAACCAAAACAATTCAGCAGTAAAAACCATATTAGATTTATTTATGAAACCAGCTTTGATGTTGAAATAGACAGCAGACATAAAAGAACTGAGCCTTCAAAAGATAGGCTCAGTTCTTGCGGACTTTCTGCTTTATTGATTTGATTTTAATTTTTAATTTCGCATCGAAAACCCTCTTTTATGTCGAAGCCGCTGAGGAAGCTGCGGCTTGGTCAGCTTTGACACAATCAATCGCGACCACCACGGCAATAACGATGGTTTCCATTTTTTCATCCAATATTTGAACCTGGTAACTATCGCCCCAGGTGAACCATTCCTTGCTCACTTGGCCAACCACTTCGCCGTGCTGCAAAACTTGAAAGTCCATATCCCACCAGTTGCCGAGCACTTCGATGCCTGCTGCATCAATCCTGTAACGCGTTTTGAAGAAAGAAAATTCCTTCTCAATCGTCAGCACCTCTTGCCCGTTCACCTCTACAAAAAACTTTGGCAGCAAACTGAACGTCTTTTTTGTGATGAGCGCAACTTCATCCCTTGCTGTATTCGTAATGGAAAACGTCTTCGGAATTTGCATGAAACTGCCTTCCACGTAATAAACGTCCTGCTCCTGCTGGTTTTTCACCGTAAATTTTCCGCTTAAGCTAAGTACTTTCTGCTTGATGTAAAGCTGCTTCATCGTGGACCTCCTTCAGTAACTTGTTTTTAAAAAGAATTTTTTACTGAATTAATGATTTCCTTACTTTATATTCCACAAATCACCTAAAATGCCTTCTTAGCAAAAAAGATGTGACTTCAATTAACCGAAGGGGCAACTCTGCACTTAGCCCTGAATTTTGTTAAGATGCTGATGAGGCAACAAATTATTTAATGCTCCAAAAATTTTTATTACGAAAGGATGGATTTAACGTGTTATTGAAAAATGCAAAACTTTATGGCCAAGAAGGCAAATGGAATATCGACATTCAAGCCGGCCAGATCAAAGCAATTACAAAGGCAGCGAACACTCAGGAGTCAACCAGTGGCCAAGTCATCGACTTGAATGGAAAAATTGTGTTGCCTCCTTATGTAGAGCCGCATATTCATCTTGACTACGTGCTTACCGCCGGGACTCCAAGATGGAGCAAATCTGGTTCTGTCTTCGAAGGAATTGAAATTTGGTCTGAGCGAAAGCAAATCGTCAATGAAACAAAAGACGATATCAAAAAACGTGCTTTGAAAGCGATCCAGATGCAGCTAAAACATGGCATTCAGCATGTACGGACGCACGTCGATGTCAGCGACCCGACGCTAAAAGGTTTGGAAGCCTTATTGGAAGTAAAAGAAGAAATCAAACCGTGGATGGATTTGCAGATTGTGGCTCTTCCTCAGGAAGGCTTATACACCAAACCGGATGGCGAAGAACTGCTTATTAAAGCAATCGAAATGGGGGCCGATGTTGTGGGCGGAATCCCTCATTACGAGCTGACCCGGGAAGATGGTGTCCGGTCGGTGTTCAAGGCGCTTGAACTGGCCGTCAAATACGATAAATTGGTCGATATTCATTGTGATGAGATTGACGATGACCAATCACGGTATTTGGAAGTGCTTGCAGGCGAGGCATTGAAGTTAGGCATCGGGCATCGTGTGACAGCAAGCCACACGACCGCTATGGCATCCTACAGCAACGCCTATACGTATAAACTGTTCCAAACTTTGAAAAAGGCGAATATCAACTTTGTGGCCTTGCCAAAAGCCAATTTGCATTTGCAAGGAAGATTCGATAATCATCCAATCCGCCGCGGGGTGACAAGAGTCAAAGAAATGGTGGCTGAAGACATCAATATCTGCTTTGGCCTCGATTCGATCATGGACCCTTGGTATCCGCTGGGCGACGGCAACTTGATGTCTGTTGTCGACACCGGTTTGCATGCCTGCCATATGACCGACCACGGCCATATCGTCAAGGCGCTCGATCTCATTACCATAAACGGAGCCAAAACGCTGGGAATGGAAGAAGGCTATGGTGTCAAAGAAGGCAATCGAGCCAACTTGATTGTCATTGACTCCGAATCCGAATACGAAGCCATCCGGACTCAAGCTTCAGTGCTTTACTCCATCCGGAACGGCGAAGTCATCGTTGAAACAAAACCGGCTGTAACGACCATGAATGTTCCGTTTTTCTCGTAGAAAATCTTGAATAGATAAAAATAAGAAAGAGGGGCCGATTTTATGGCTCCTCTTTCTTTAAGCTATTGAGAAACTCTTATGCTCTTTTTCATTTCGCTCCACCCGGACGCTTTTCGCGGGCACGGCTTCAGCCGCTTCCCTCGCTTATGCTCAGTCCAGGGTCTTCAGCTTTCTTTTACTACTTTTAAAGACTCTCTAAAAGTGTGATTGTTTTGGAAAGCTCTCTAAAATATTTATTCCTGCTCTCTAGATACGGAGCCAAACAGCATTGATTTACCATTCCCCACTAAAACTCATCATTAAAAACTATAGGCGCGATGCCTAATTTGCCGCAAATTCTCTTCGTATCCTGATAATGCCGCTGGGATGGATCCGCGTATTCCAAACACCAAAGCAATTGAAGCAATAATCTGCGCTGCGGGTAATTCACTGGAATAGGGTTGATGGTTTGATATTCCTCAAAAAAGTCTTTCCCCACCATTCCTCTCCATAATTCCAAGCGGGCTAAATCTGACTCAAATCCACCTGCCCACGCGCTATCAAAATCAACAACAGCTGCCAATTGCCATTTTCCGTCGTGATTGGTTAAAAGGATATTTCCAGGATTCAAATCTTCATGTGTTAATCGTGGCGAGTTGATTTCATTAAATAACCCTTTATTTTGCTGTAAAAGCGACAAAAACATTTCTTGATGGCGTGGATTTCGGATACGCTGTGTTGCCCGCCTTGATAAAGCGGAAGCATAATTGGTTTCTGTGGCAATGACTTCTCCTTTGCTGCCAATTTCTCCAAAAGAGTTGTATGAAATGCTGTGGATCTGGGCGACTGCCCAGCCAAAATCTCGATAAATCGCTCGGAACTCTTCCGGAGCCACCTGCTTTTTAATATCTGACCACAACTGCCCCTCAACATGCGACATCAGCAGGTAGCGATACGGAACCGTTTCATGCGACATATCAAATGCAATTGCTTCGTACGTCGGAATTCCCGATTGTTTCCAAACTTGCTGGTTAATCGCAAAGGTTCGGTCAAAAGAGCTCGATATTGGAGCATTTGGTCCTGCGAGTTTAATCACCACACGCTGAGATGGATTGGAAAGCGTTAAGTCTGCAACGAAATAATCCGTTTTCCTTAAGAGAACTTTGTATTCACGGAGCTGACAGCGTCGACCAAAATGCCGTTGGATAATCGTTCTACAGCTGGATATCTCCTTTTCGGCTTTCATCCTATGCCTCTTCCCTATAGAATTCACTTACGATCAGACGTACTTTATCCCTGAATTTTAAAACTCATTCACTGCCAGACAGTTCTAAGGCAGTCTCATTCAGTATTTCTACCAAACTATTCAAGGGGTTATACTAAGGGCAACTATTCAGTTTAGAAAGGAAGCGTTCAAGAATGGAAATCGAGAATTTAATCCGGGTTAAGACCAGACGGGAACTAAGGGATTGGTTTGAAGAAAATTCAAAGACAGAAAAGTGTTGTTGGGTAATCGTCAGTATGACTGAACAACCCGGAGTCCTCCAGTATTTAGATGCAGTTGAAGAGGCGTTGTGCTTTGGCTGGATTGACAGCACAAAGAAGAGAATATCAGAAACAGAAGTGGCTCAAAGGCTTTCTCCACGGAAGAAAAATAGCAATTTTACAGAATTGAACAAAGAGCGGGTACGGAGATTAGAAAAATTAGGCCTGATGAAAGAAGAAGGCCTAAAAATTCTCCCTGATATGCGGCCCGAATCTTTTACTATAGACAAAGAAATCGAAGCTCGCTTGAAAGAAGACGATCAAGTTTATCAAAACTTCCTCAATTTTCCGAAATTGTACAAGAGGATTCGGATTGATGCCATCCAAAGTTATAGAAATGAACCGGATGTTTTCAATAGAAAACTGGACAAGTTCATTGAAAATACAAGAAAAAATAAAATGTATGGCCAGTGGAATGATAGTGGCCGTTTGATTAATTATTAACGAATGGAAATGTTTATTAAAGCAAAATGCAAATTAAACCACACAAAAAAAGCCAGCTTAATTTAATAAGCTGGCCTTCTCATTTCCAATCTTTTTATCCTATAAAAAGATCCAAAATCAATACACCGGCAAGACCGACGACTGAAATTATAGTCACCATCACAGACCAAGTTTTAAGCGTCTGCCCGATGGTCAGGTTAAAGTATTCCTTGTAAATCCAGAACCCTGCATCATTCACGTGAGAGAAGGTGATACTTCCGGCACCAGCTGCTAACACCATAAGTTCCGGACTTGCTCCTGTCGCCGCGATAAGAGGCGCTACGATTCCCGCAGCGGTCATTCCGGCCACTGTTGCAGAACCTACCGCAACCCTTAGGATAGCAGCGATGAGCCAAGTAAGAATCAACGGAGATAATGTCGATCCTATCATAATGTCAGAAATGTATTGATCAATATGGCTGTCGATCAATACTTGCTTGAACGCACCGCCTGCAGCGATGATAAGCAGAATCAAGGCAATTCCACTGACTGCCTCTGCCAGAGATTTCATGACGTCTTCCATTTTTTTGCCCCGGTTGAGGCCAAAAGTAAAGAAGGCAATAAGAACAGAGATCAGTAAGGCGACGTTCGGATTACCGATGAAATCGAAGAACGGCATAACTGACGACTCTGGCCAAAAGATTTCTACAATTACTTGTGATGCAATTAGGATTACAGGCATCAACGAAGTAATAATACTTGTTGCAAATCCTGGCATTTCTTCTTCTGTAAATTCTTTCGGATTAAATAATCCTTTTGGAATTTCAACTTCCAAATCTTCTTTCTTAAACAACTTCGTAAATAGAGGTCCGGCAATAATAATTGCAGGAATCGCAATAATGATTCCCAAGATTAATGTCTGACCGATATTTGCATCAAATACACTCGCTATTGCCGTTGGCCCAGGGTGCGGCGGAACAAAGCCATGCATTGTGATAAGGGCGGCAATTACTGGCATCCCCACATACAAAATAGGTACACCGGCAGCAGCGGCAATTGTAAATACGAGTGGAATCAGAACGACAACCCCAGTTTCGAAAAAGAGGGCAATCCCTGTAACAGATGCCGTTAAAACGGCAGCCAGTTGAACTCTGTCCTTTCCAAATACCCGAATAAGTGTTGTGGCAATTCTTTGAGCTCCACCGGAATCTGTCATTAACTTACCGAGTATTGCACCAAAGATGATGATCATGGTTAGACTGCCCAGCGTACTGCCTAAACCGCTTTGGACAGATGCCATCGCATCAACCGGAGACATTCCTTCTAAAATACCCACAACTAAAGCAACCAGAATTAAAGAAATGAAGGCATTCAGTTTAAAAACCATCATTAATACAAGTAATAGGGCGACCCCTATAATAATTGAAACTATCGGCATATTATTTACTCCTTTTAGAAAGCCATTAACGAAACAATGGCGAAGATTGGATATCGCAGGACTTCCAGTGTCTGTAACCTAGCGAAGCGGAAGTTATGCCCGCCTATACTAAAATTATTTTCCAGAAAACAACTTAACAAATTTAGTCATTACGGGTTCTATAGACAGTTGCATATCTTCCATAACAGAAGAGAGATGGGCTATTTCTTTGTTTTCGAAATATTTTTGCAGATGAGAAACAGCAGCCATGGAGACTTCTGTGTTCACATTGATTTTACCTATTCCTAATTCGATGGCCTGTCTGATTTTTTCTTCCGGTGTTCCTGAACCGCCGTGAAGGACCAGGGGAATATCAACGACTTGCCGGATCCTTTTCAGAAGGTCCATGTCGATCTTCGGTTCTCCTTTATACATGCCGTGTACAGTTCCAATAGCTGCAGCTAAAAAATCTACGCCTGTTTCTTCGACAAATTTCTTTGCAGTCTCTGGGTCAGTAAGTGTCCCGTCGCCTTCTTCTTCATCAGAGAAGGCCCCTTTCGGTAAAGAACCAATCTCCGCTTCAACCGACACACCCGCCATATGAGCAATTTCGACAATCTCTTTTGTAAGGCGCATATTCTTCTCAATATCATATGCTGAACCATCAAACATGACTGATGAAAACCCGCAACGGATGGCTCGAATGATTGATTGCTTCTCATAAGCGTGATCCAAATGAAGAGAAATGGGAACACTCGCTTTTTCTGCCATTGCTCTTACCATTGCTGAAAATCCTTCAACATCCACTGTTGGAAAGTATCTCTCCCCTAAAGCAATGATTACAGGCTGGTTTTCCTGTTCCGCAACCTTTATAGCTGCTTGAACCGTTTCTAAGCTATATACATTAAATGCGGCAACGCCGTATTTTCCTTTTTGTGCATCTATTAAAATATCTTTTGTATTCGCTAACATAATGAGCTCCTTAGTTTATAAGTAATGGAATGGCAATTGTATTCGTTTTCAAAACTCTTTCCGGTTGTATACGGCTGCCCTATCGAATATGATGCAGCCGTATACGAATGAAAATTTTTAACGGATCCATATAATTCCCTTATTTATCTAATAGTTCAACCGTCTCTTTAAGGGCAGTTTTTGTTCCTACATTTCCTGGGAAGATAATATAGGAAATGCCTGGGAATTTGCTTTCTTCTCCAGTGAACCATACTGGGATTCCAGGCTTAATCTGCCCAGCAACAGTCGCTCTCTTTACTTCAAGCCCTTTTGTTCCGATATCACTTGAAGTAATGCCGCCTTTCGCAACAATATAGCTTGGTCTCACATTCAAGGTTTGAACGATGCTGGTTACGGCGTCAGAGATTCTAACCGATAGCATAAGTTCCTCTTCTTTTTTGCCTTCGCCAAGATCCATTCTTTCCCGTTTTGTGTAAACGGCTACTGTTTTACCTGAACGGATAAGATTTTCACATGTTTCAATGACCCGTTCGGTTTCAGCTTTAAACTGTTCCGGATCCAATACAAGATGGACATTAAACTCGATAAACTCAATAAAATCACATTTCTTCAATTCCTCAAGCTGCTCCGTTGTCTTTTTAACGTGAGAACCTACAATGATCAAACCCCCATTGCCAGACTCTTCCTTGATCAGCTCTTCTCTCGTAAGCAACCCTTTATCACTGACTCCCCCTATTACCTTGGTAAGAGCAGCTGCACTTCTGAACATGAAATGTTTGCCGGCTTTCATCGCTTTGATGAGTGCTATGGTGAAAATTTCGATATCGACGTAATCTATCGCGTTAACGATGACTTTATTGAAGTCTTTCACTTCAAGCAATTGATCCGCAATCTTATCGACTTCAAGCGCTCTTAAGCTTTCGAGTGAGATATACGTTGCGTTTTCCGCTTTGAATCTGCCATTTGATTTTTCTTCAGCCCATTCACCTAAATGAGATTTTGTGTAGCCGAATGTCCGGTCTTTCGCAAATTCCGTTTCGCCAGCCGGCACCAAATGGTCTTCATGCTGCACATAGTGGATGTTGTCGACGGTGAAACGGCCGCCTTCTTTAAAGAATGGAACAATTACTTCTCCGTCAAACTTGATGTCTGAACCGGATTCGATTGTTTCCTTCAATACCTCTGTTTCAAGCGGATAGTGGCCGCGCAAAGTCGAATCTCCACGGCTGATGATGATAAAATCCTTGCCTTGCTTCTTCGCTGCTTCCAATGCATTTTCAGCAATTTCTTTATGTGCTTTTTCTGTTTCAGCTGCTGTAAAGCCTCGGGAGTTCGTTAAGATGAAAAACATCGCATTTTGCTCTGCGAAACCTTTTTCAATACTGTCTACCGACCAATCCGTGTATACAGAGATGTTATGAACGGTTTGTACACCAGTAGGATCATCATCAAGCACTATGATTTTTTTATTCAGATCAGCCAGTTCGCTTTTCAGCATTTCCGTTACAGCATTTCTGTCCACTTCCGGAATTCCCTTGAAAACATCGTCAACTAATCTTATATCCGTACTTTTAATCACGCTCATTTTCAACCTCTCCTTACTTCAACATTTGACAGTTTTTCAAAGTATTGAACAATGCCGCCATGGTCATCGGCAGATTTTCCGTCTACTTTCAATGCATGGAAGATTTCCAGCAATTGGCTTGATAACGGCATCGGCACGCCAATCTCATGAGCCGTATCAATGACGTTCGTAATGTCTTTCATGTTGATATCAATTCTACCGCCAGCTACAAAGTTGCGGTCAAGAATTAACGGAACTTTCGCATCGAGGACAGCACTTCCTGCTAATCCGCCTCTGATGGCCTTGTACATTTTTTCCACATCAATGCCCGCTTTGCTTGCTAAAACCAATGCTTCAGACATAGCGGCAATATTTAAATTGACGATTACTTGGTTGGCTAATTTCGCGGTCGTACCGCTGCCATTTCCGCCTACCAATGTCACTTCACTGCCCATGGCGTAAAGAACATCTTTCACTTGCTCAAAGACTTCTTCTTTCCCGCCTACCATGATTGCCAAAGTTCCATCGATGGCCTTCGGTTCTCCTCCACTAACAGGAGCATCCATCATTTCCACACCTTTTTCCAATGCCAATGCAGCAATTTCTTTTGAAACTACTGGAGTTATGGAACTCATATCGATAATGACCGTTCCTGGTTCCGCTCCGCTAAGAACACCATTTTCTCCTAGAACAACTTGTTGCACATGTTTGTTGGCAGGAAGCATTGTAATGACCACTTCACAGCTTTCTCCGATTACTTTCGCAGATTCCGCACGGTTTGCACCTAATTCCACCAAAGACTGAACGGCAGCTTCGTTAAGATCGTTGACCGTTACTTCATATCCTTTTGACAAAAGATTTGCTGCCATCGGTTTTCCCATGATTCCTAAACCAATAAATCCTATTTTTTTCATCCTATATTCCTCCTCAATTATTCGTTTGTTCTATTTTCATAAAAATCGATTTTCTTATATTGTTTGCTTAAATTTGATTATAGAAAGCCCTTACATGTTGAATTGTATACTCTTTTTTATTTTTTGTATACAATATGGTATCATTTTGTATACATTTTACTAGTTATGCGCCTGCTTATTGAAACTTGCCTATTGGTCTTTACCCGTAGAGTCTCTATCTTTTTTTCACTTTTTTTGATACGTTAATGACAGTTAGGTTTTGTAAAAAATAGGAGTGATTGAAATGAGTCAGGGCATTAAGAATTCTCGGACCGCTTCTCATCAAGCGTACGAAGTGATGCGTGACAGGATATTAAATGGGGATCTCCCGAGCGGCACAAAAATTGTTGAGGAAAGGCTTGCCCAAGAATTAGGCTGCAGCCGTACACCGATCCGGGAAGCTCTAAGACAATTAGAATATGAAGGCCTTATCGTAAATAAAAAGATCGTACAGCCTACCGAGAAAGATCTGCGGAACTTATTTCAAGTGAGAATTCTTTTAGAGGGCTTTTCAAGTCAAACAGCCGCCATTTATTTGCCTGAAAAGGAACTGGATTTGCTTTCTCAATGCATTAGAATTGGGAGAGAAGGAACAACTGAAGAGGTGATGAAAGCAAATGAACATTTTCATGAAATCATTGTTCAAGCCAGCGGCAATTCACAAATCGTCGACATTCTCAACCGGATGCAGTCAATCATTTATCTTTTCCGCAAGACTGTAGTGCTGCACAAACGCCCCCACTTGATCGAAGAACACCAGAAAATTTATGAAGCCATTAAAGCCAGAGACAGCCAAGCGGCAAAATTGCTTATGGAGACTCATCTTCAAGCAGACCTGGATTTTTGTTTGCACATTTTAGGCAGGACAAATTACGAATGATAATATTGGATTTCTAAATCAGCCTTACATTTCTATGAAGAATAGAAAGTAAGGCATTTATTTTTCTCCTCCTCCCTCTCCTTCAATGCATTAAACGGCTCTCCATTCTTCTTCAATGCATCTTCTTCCGGTTAATCTCGGCTCATTTCGTTCTATATTATTCCTTTTGCGACTTTCACAAATTTATTTTCTAATATTTTCCTAATTTATACTCAAATTCTCATGATTTTCTCATCTTCTTCTCATATTCGGAAGGTAACTTAGAAAGTATCAGAGTTTGAGGAGGAGTTTAAAGATGAAGATTGTAATAGTGCCTTCAGGTTTTAAAGAATGTTTGGATGCGGAAGAAGTTGCGGCAGCAATGGAACGAGGGGTAAAGCGCTTCGATCCGTCGATTGATGCAGTAGTGATTCCGATGATCGACGGCGGTGAAGGGTTTGTTAGAACAATCATCAATATAAAAGGCGGCTCTATCATCCATAAAGAAGTGACAGGGCCCGTTGGAAAGAAAATCAGCAGTTATTTCGGCTTGTACAAAGAGAACGGTCAACGGATAGCTGTTATCGAGATGGCCGCGGTCGCAGGGCTGAAACTGGTCCCTCGCAATGAACGAAACCCGTTAAAAACCACTACTTACGGGGTAGGCGAATTAATAATCGCTGCTTTAGATTTCGAGGTAGACCATATCTTGATTGGCTGTGGAGATTCCGGCACTTCAGATGGCGGTGCCGGCATGGCTGAAGCGTTAGGGGTTCAATTTTTAAACAAGGAACAGCAAAAGGTCCATATCAAAGGCGGCGAAGATTTATTGGCAGTGGATTCCCTCACAACTGCGAATATAGATGGCCGATTAAAGAATGTATCCATCGATGTGGCTTGTAATTGGAAGAACATCTTATGCGGGGAAAAAGGCGTGGCCAGAGTGTTTGGGCCTCAAAAAGGCGCTAATTCAGAGCAGGTTGAAGCCTTATCTTCAGCACTGGAACATTATGCTGGCGTCATTCAGGAAGGAACCGGATTGGATGTTCGCACGTTGCCGGGCAGCGGCGCATCCGGAGGTTTAGGCGCGGGCCTTCTTGCATTTACAAATGCCGTCCTGCACCCCCGCTTTGATATCATTATGGACTTTATCAATATCGAGAAGGAAATTTCAACAGCCGATATGGTGTTCACGGCAGAAGGCAGCTTGGATTTTCAAACGCCAAACGGTAAAATTCCGTCAGAGGTAGCGCGGATTGCCAAAACGAGCCATATCCCTGTCATTGCAATTACCGGAACCATTGGAGAAGGAGCAGACCTGAACTACCAGACCGGTATAGACGCTTACAGCAGTATTATTCAAAAACCCGTTTCCTTGGAAATGGCTATGGAAAATGCGCCGAAATGGATAGAGGAAAGCACCTATTCCGCACTGCGGAAAGTTGCCATCGGCTGGAGGATGACAAATAAAGGTGTGTTGAAGAAGGTGCCTGTCTAATATGATTGAGGGATTAGAAAAGAAAACCAAAAAGGATTATCCATTAATATCCCGTATCCGTGCATTTCCAAAGCCGATGGTTCTTGTTGTTTTACATATTCTGTTCTTGCTAGCCATAGTTTTGATTGATGACTTGGACTATCGTTCAAAGATTGCTTTATTTGCTTTTTTATCAGCGATGATTTTATGGGTTGCCACGAAAATACCAGCTGGATTTGTAGCCATTTCACTCATTGCATTTGTTATCATCATGAATGCGGCTGAACCGGAGCTGTTATATGAATCACTTTCAGAGGAAGTGGTTTGGTTGATGATCGGCTCTTTTATCATCGGCAATGCCGTCAAAGAGTCTGGATTAGCCCAAAGATTAATCCTGATCATATTGAGCAAATCAAAGGAAAAAGGACGTGTACTGGCCGGAGTAAGTTCTGTTTTATTTGCCTCGGTGTTTTTCATCCCTTCAACTTCCGGACGGGCAGCGTTGGCCATGCCGATTATCAATCAATTGCGCCAAAAATATACGGAAAAAGAACAAAATGTTTTGGTCCTTTTAGCGCCCATCATCATTTTAATGAGCACCTCCGCTACCCTTATCGGAGCAGGTTCTCATTTAATCGGGATTGGCTTGCTTGAAAGCACCGTTCATCAATCCATTTCTTTTATCCAATGGTTTGTGTGGGGGCTTCCTTTCGCATTGGTGATGACGCTTGTTTCTTTTTTAGTGGTCAAATGGACGCTCTGGCCGAAAAATGGTGGAAAAATGCCGAAAGGCGATCAAACAGCTGAAACAGCTGTTTTGAAAAAACAGCTGAACCCAACAGAAAAAAAGACCTTGATCTTGCTGGTTTCTTTAATCGCCTTTTGGATGACAGAAAGTATCCATGGCTATGACATTGCTTTTGTTGCGATGGTCGGTGCCATCTTAGTCATGGCGCCGAACTACGGAATTATCAGCTGGAAACAAGGAATGAAATCCGTGTCGTGGAATTTAATTTTGTTTGTCGCTGCTGCTGCCGCACTTGGAAAAATATTGGTGGAAACAGGCGTCGTCAAATGGCTGGAAAAAGAAATGCTGGCCTTTCTGTATTTATTTACAGATGCCCCGGATTGGCAGATTGTGTTGGTCATTCTGCTCGTATCGGTGACAAGCCATTTGTATATTACATCGCATACTACACGTGCCATCGTCTTTATTCCCGGATTCTTGCTGTTCAGTGAAGCGATCGGAGTAAACCCTTCAACCGTCGTGTTTTTAAGTTTGATCGGCATGAATTATTGCGTGACGTTTCCTGTCAGTTCAAAAGCGTTGCTTCTCTTTTATGAAGATGAAGGAGCCTCATACAATGCCCGAACTTTGTTAAAAATAAGCGTCCTATTAATGCCTCTTTATATCGGTGTGATGATGCTGTTTTATTTTTCTTATTGGCAATGGACAGGCCTGCAATTATAGAGGGAAAACAAAGAACAGGAAATTTACCGAAACTATTTTTAACAAGGACGCGGCGACTGGTGCTGCGTCCCCATTAAATAATTGCCTTATTGAGTTCTAATCCTTGTACCAGAAATTGATTCTTCTATCAGTTAATGCTCCTTGATTGAGAAATACTTAAGATTATTGAAGATTAATATTATTCTGATATCTATTGTTAGCCGTTGTTTTACAACTTTCAACTTAAATCAGAATTAGCGAACTGCAAGTTAATACACGGAATTCTTCAGTTTTAAAGAGGGATTTTGAAATAAGAGGTTACCTTTGACAAAAAACCAAATTCATATAACAATAGATATATGATTAGAATCATTATAGTTAAATAATTATATTAATTAAGGTGAAACGCTTTGATTAATATTTTTTTGAATCACTGACTATAATCATTCTAAAAAACATCTAGGAGGTATTTTATATGTCATTGATCGGAAAAGAAATCCAACCATTTAAAACTTCAGCTTACAATGCTGGAAGCGGTGAATTTATCGAGGTTACTGAAGAAAACATGAAAGGACAATGGAGTGTCGTTTGCTTTTATCCAGCAGACTTTACATTCGTTTGCCCTACTGAACTTGAGGATCTTCAAAAGCAATATGCTACTCTGAAAAATCTAGGAGTTGAAGTGTATTCTGTTTCAACGGATACTCATTTCACTCATAAAGCATGGCACGATCATTCAGATGCGATCAGCACGATCGAATATGTTATGATCGGTGACCCTTCACAAAGAATTACTCGCAGCTTCGATGTTCTTGACGAAGAAGCAGGCCTGGCACAACGCGGTACGTTCATCATTGATCCAGAAGGTATTGTCCAAGCAGCAGAAATCAACGCAGACGGCATTGGCCGCGATGCAAGCACGCTTGTCGGCAAGATTAAAGCCGCACAGTATGTTCGCAACAATCCAGGAGAAGTTTGCCCTGCAAAATGGGAAGAAGGCGGCGCAACACTTAAGCCAAGCCTTGACCTTGTAGGGAAAATATAAGGAGTTTTGACAATGATACTAGATGCAGATATAAAAGCACAATTAGGACAATATCTACAACTGCTTGAAGGCGATGTGCTGCTTAAAGTCAGTGCAGGAAGAGACGATGTTTCCCGTGATATGTTGGCTCTAGTAGACGAACTATCCACCATGTCTGCCAACATTAAAGTTGAACGCACAGAGTTGGAAAGAACACCGAGCTTTAGCGTAAACCGTGTCGGAGAAGATACCGGAATCACATTTGCGGGCATCCCTCTTGGCCATGAATTTACTTCTTTAGTGCTTGCTCTCTTGCAAGTTAGCGGGCGGGCTCCGAAAGTCGAGCAGAAAGTGATTGACCAAATCAAGAGCATTGAAGGCACTTACCATTTCGACTCTTACATTAGCTTAAGCTGCCAAAACTGTCCGGAAGTTGTCCAAGGGCTGAACTTGATGAGTGTCCTCAACCCGAATATAACGCATACGATGATTGACGGTGCGGCATTTAAAGAAGAGGTTGAAAGCAAAGACATCATGGCAGTTCCGACTGTGTTCCTAAACGGGGAATCTTTCTCCAGCGGACGGATGTCATTGGAAGAATTGCTTGCTAAATTGGGCAGTGCTCCAGATGCATCTGAATTTGCGGACAAAGAGCCTTACGAGGTTCTTGTAGTCGGAGGAGGACCGGCCGGTGCAAGTGCAGCCATCTATGCAGCACGCAAAGGCATTCGGACGGGTATTGTCGCTGAACGCTTTGGCGGTCAAGTGTTGGATACGATGAGCATTGAAAACTTTGTCAGCGTCAAGCAAACGGAAGGGCCTAAGTTCGCAGCAAGCCTGGAAGAACACGTGAAAGAGTACAACATCGATGTGATGAATCTGCAACGTGCCAAGCGTTTAGAAAAGAAGGATTACATCGAAATTGAACTTGAAAACGGCGCTGTTGTAAAAGGCAAAACTGTCATTCTTTCGACAGGTGCCCGCTGGCGCAACGTCGGAGTGCCTGGCGAAGCTGAATTCAAGAACAAAGGGGTAGCTTACTGCCCACACTGTGATGGCCCATTATTTGCCGGCAAAGATGTAGCCGTTATTGGCGGCGGTAACTCCGGCGTCGAAGCAGCCATCGACCTGGCGAATATTGTGAACCACGTTACCGTTCTTGAATACAATTCAGAGCTGAAAGCAGATTCGGTCCTGCAAGACCGCCTGCACAGCCTGCCGAACGTAACGGTCGTAACCAATGCCCAAACGCAGGAAATCACAGGAACAGACAAAGTGAACGGCATTTCTTATGTTGAACGTGAAACAGGAGACGTAAAACATGTCGAACTCTCGGGAGTATTTGTTCAAATCGGTCTTGTTCCGAATACAGACTGGTTAGGCGACACCGTTGAACGCAATAAATTCGGCGAGATTGTTATCGATCAGCGCGGAGCAACAAGTGTACCTGGCGTGTTTGCTGCAGGCGACTGCACAAACAGCCCGTATAAACAAATCATCATTTCGATGGGATCCGGCGCCACTGCTTCATTGAGTGCGTTCGATTACCTCATCAGAAGCGAAGTCCCTGTTTTGGTATAAAAAGCTTGAATAAAAGTAAAGGACTGTTGAAAGGAATTTAATTCCTCTCAACAGTCCTTTTGCTTTGCATTAAAGATTGCTCCCATGAAGCATCGTTTATTCTCTCACATTAACTGCTGGAGGAACGGTTAATCTTCATCTTATTTATGATATGATAATCTAGTTGTGCCTTGGCACGAAGGGGGTTAGATGATGAATTTTAATAAAGGTGTTATCTATATATTAATAGGTGCGTCATTTTTCGGATTTACTCCGATATTTGCCAAAATTGGGTTTAGCCACGGCTATTCACTTGGCCAAATCAATATCGTTCAAATGGTAGTTTCCTTCTTTTTATTATGGTCTTTCACTCTCCTTAAACGCTCCAGTTTTAAAGGGCTCCATAAGAAGAATGTTCTTCAAATTATGATGACCGGCTGTTTTATCGGCTTAACAAGTATTTTTTATTACGGTTCAATGCAATATTTGCCGGCTTCATTAGCCATAATTTTAATGTTCCAATTCGTGTGGATCGGGATTATCTTGGAATGGATTTTCAGTAAAATAAAACCTGCTCCTGTAACAGTCTTATCCATCCTATTAATCTTAATAGGGGTCTTTTTTGCTTCAAATTTTGTAAATGGCGACATACAAGGATTGCCGATTAAAGGGTTCATTTTTGGAATTCTATCCGCATTCACCTACGCCGGATTTATTTTTTGCAGTGGCAAGGTGGCTGTAAACGTGGATCCGTGGACGCGCAGTTCTCTGATGGTGACAGGTTCAACCATTTTAGTGCTTGTCGTATTCATGGGTGACATGCCAACTGTATTGCCATTGGAGAAAGATTTGTTTGCAACTGCAGTGGGTGTTTCGCTGTTTGGGGCAGTCCTGCCGCCATTATTTTTTGCGGCTGGTGCGCCTTTGGTGTCGGGAGGAGTTGCCAATATCTTAACGTCTATAGAATTGCCGATCGCCATTCTGTCGGCCAGCCTTATTCTGTCAGAAGTTGTGTCGCCGTACCAATGGTTCGGCATCGCGATTATACTAGCCGCTATTGCTTTAAATGAACTCAGCCCGAACCTTTTCCGAATTAGGAAGCACCTTAACTAAAGTATCCTTATAAAAAAGGAGCCTACATCATAAAAGATGCAGGCTCCTTTTTTCACGCTGTCGAGAAACTCGTATATTCTTCTGTCATTTCGCTCCAGGGCGGACGCTTTCCGTGGGGTGCGGCCTGAGCCTCCTCGCTCCCTGGCGCTCTCTGCGGGGTCTCAGGACTCGCCCTATTCCCACAGGAGTCGCCGCCTTCCACTGCATTCAGCTCTCTTTTGTCACCTTTAGAGATTCTCTGGGATAGGGAGCTGATTCGGAAAGCTCTCGAATGTTTGTGCTTGCTCTTTAGATATGGAGCTAAACAACGGAGAAAACCGTTCTGCTCCTGCAGCGCTATGCGCTTCGTCGCAAAGACTTGGCCAATGTCTTCGCAGCTGGTTGGCGGAATATCGATTAAGGGATGATCACTAATACAAATTCCAACTTTCTCACCAAGCTGAAAAAAGGAGCCTATTCTCAAACGGAGACACTATGCATTAATAAAAATGAGTTTTACTGCTGCATCAATCTTTCAGATTAAGAGCGCCCTTTTTCAGGAAATAAGATAGCTGCTTCACCTTACTTTATCCATGTAACGGTTATATAAATAACGGCCTTTTTTCATGCATTCTAAATACAGCTCTCGTATGGTTTTGTCAGGGCTTACTCTTAAATAAGACTCGTTTTCCAAGATAGACATTAACGGTTTTATTTGATTGTAATCCACTTCTTTGTTCAATAAATCCAAGTAATTATTCAATACAACTTTATACATGCTGCTTCTAATTCTGAAGCTGCATTTTTCCAATAGTTCTTGATAAAACCATACAAGAGTGTCGGCAAAAAATTCGCCGTAGACCTCAGGATCTTCACCATCGCCAAATTGTCCAAAAGGCGTTTTCCAAGCTATTCCCTCTTTAGGTGATCTTGTTATTGTCCCTCTATACCAATCCCTTATTTCACCATATTTTTCGTTTCCCATAGCTAAGTATTCGTAGGTAAACTTATCAAAAGGATTGTTTGCTATGTAATTGAATATCTTTTTATTGTTTTCTCTATCATTTAAATCGGTTATCGAGCACCAGCAGATGTAATTGGCTTTTTGGCCTATAATGCATACTTTTTTTTCGGGACTTATATACAAATCAATCGTCAGCTCTTTATCGGCTAAATCAAACCTAACTTTTACTTGATTGCTTTCAGTGACTAAATTTAAGTGAGAGATATCGGTGTCCTTATTAAATAATTCCATAATTCACCTGCTCCATCGTATTTTTAGTTCCAGATTTTTTGATGCTTCTTTGCTTATATACTGTTCCTTTTACTAACTCTAAACTAATTTTGTACCTCGTTCTATTTTGAGCCTTTGTCTTAAAATAAATTAAGATTGGTTTGCGCTTAATTTTTACCGAAATAATCAAAAAAGAGCCTGGCCAATTGACTGAGCTCTTTCGCGAATATGCGTTACTACTACGTATACTAACTCCTCAGCGGAACTAATATGCCCTTGATTAATCGATTTAAAGCCGAACAAGGACAACACAGGTTCACAGACAATTGTCACTTACTTGGATTTAACTCTCAACGATGGATATGCTTAGTTCCATGGTGCAGTTTCGCTTTTGTCTTCTCATTAATTTCATAGACGTGATCACTGTAACTTCCCTCGGCCTAAGATCGAGATTTCTTCCACGACCTCTCCTTCGGAAACAAGATAAGCATAATCATAGAGATTGCAGACCGGGCATATATGGTTCGGGATAATTTCCAGCTTTTCACCGATTGCAATTTGGTTCCGGAATTCTTCATTATATATAATGGCGTGTTCATCAAAGAGCTGGTCGATATGAACCTGATCGGAATTTTTGATATAGCCTATTCCAGTAGTGGCACAAATCCCTTCACTTCTTGTCTGCATGGTCAGTCCCTTGGCCCCGACATCGGTAATGACCCGTTCATTCGTCGGTTTGCTGATGACGGTCGTCAGGACACTGGCAGCGCAGGTAGAATAGGAACCGATTGCATTTCCTTGGGATACGTCCATGAGAATATAAGTTCCGACTCGCAGCTCAGTAATCCCTTCCATAACTCCAAAATCGTGCAGCAGCGGCGGGGTAGATCCAATGCTGACTGTTTCAAGCTTACATCCCTGTTCCTCTGCCAGTTGTGCAAAGCGAAGCGTACGCTTTTGTGCTTCGTTGTAAAGACGGCGGCAATCTTCAAGATCCTTTGCTTTGTATGTATGGCCATCATGGGAAAAGATCCCTTTTAGTTTTACATGAGAGCAATTTTTTATATAATCGACCAAACGAATATAATCACTTTCTTCTATGACACCTGAACGATTTTCACCCACTTCAATTTCGATAAGAACCTGAGCAGGCTTATGACTATCACTAAATACATTTTCAATCATTTCGCATTGTTCGATGCTATCAACGCCAAAAGAAATATCAATTGTTTCGGCCAGCTTTTTTACACGATTCAGCTTAACTTTGCCTACTATTTCGTTTGCAATGAAGATATCATTCAATCCGTTTTCAGCCATTACCTCTGCTTCGCCGACTTTTGCCACAGTAATTCCTTTGGCCCCTGCATCTTCTTGTAGTTTTGCTAGTGCAGGCATCTTATGCGTTTTCGTATGCGGACGAAGGTGAACGTCATATTGATCAGCATACAATTGCATTCTGCGGATATTATCCATCATTATCTCTCGATCAATCAATAAGCTTGGTGTATCTAATTCTGTCATTTTCATCAAAAGCACTCCTTCAGTAATTAAAATTGAGAAAGCAGTCGTATCAGATCCCCTTATTTCCATCAATTTCCTAATTACTCTTTATACCGGCTCCGCATAAAGGAAACACTACTTTTTGTTCTTTTAATTCAGGATACTTCTCTAAGTATTGCAGATATCCGGCGTAATTAGCTGCCGATGTGATTTCAACATAGATTCCTTTTAACGCAAGCTCATTTCTCGCATCCATAATACTTTCCTCAGATACGCCGATTATATCACCGCCTGAATCCCGGATAGCTTGTAAAATTTCTGTTCCTCTGGCGGGTGCTGAAATGGCAATGCCTTCCGCTATAGTTCCTGAATTTTTGATAGCATCAACTGTATTTCTTCCTTCAGCAAAAGCATGCAGGACGGGTGCACAAGCTTCTGCCTGCACAGCAAGAAGCTTAGGCATTTTCGCAATTTGGCCACTTGCCATTAATTCTTGCAAGGCAATATAAGCTCCCATCAGCAATGTTCCATTTCCGACTGGAATAATGAATGCATCCGGCAATTCGCCATTCATTTGTTCGAAAACTTCATAAACATACGTTTTTGTACCTTCCCAAAAGATGGGATTGTATATATGGCTAGCATAAAATGAATTTGTTTTTTCCACCATGGCGATTGCCGCTTTTGCTGTATCTTCTCTCGTTCCCGGAATTTTATGAATGACAGCACCATGTGCTTCGATTTGTTTTATTTTTTTACTGGAGGTGGAATCCGGAACGAAAATATCACATTGGATTCCTGCTCTGGCCCCGTAAGCAGCAATTGCAGTGCCAGCATTTCCGCTGCTGTCTGCAACGACTCGGTCAATGCCAAGTTTTTTCGCCATGGCAATGAGCAGTACAGCACCCCGATCTTTAAATGACAGCGTAGGCATATAATATTCAGCTTTTGCATAGACATTTTCGGATAGTTTGATGAGTGGCGTACCCCCTTCTCCTAATGTAATGTCTTCCCACACATCTTCCTCTTCAAATGGCAGTGAATCGATGTATTTCCAGAGTGAATGATTTCGCGAGATGGAAGTTTCGCAAAAATCAATTGCCTTTTTCTCATATTCCAGGTTCAACAGCTTTCCGCAATCGCATTTCCATTTATTGCTTTCCAATGGGTAACTGGAACCGCAGCCGGAACAAATATAGTTCATCCTCAATCCCTCTTTTCCCCGCTGATATAAGCAACTGCCTCAAGTTCAATTGAATATCCATAATGCAGCTGATTCGTGGGCACAACAGCACGCGCTGGCTTATGCTCACCGAAATACTGTTTATATAATGAATCTACGGCATTCCATAAAGAAATATCTGAAATGTAAATAGTGACCTTCATGATATCTTCTCTTTTAGCACTCGCTGCTTTTAAAATGTGGTCTAGATTTGCTAATACTTGTTTTGTTTCGACCGCGATATCCCCACTGCTTCCTTCTCCCGTAAAAGGGTCGACTGGCAGCTGGCCTGAAACGAATAGAAAGTTGCCTTGTTGTGTGGCTGCTGAATAATGGCCCGGATTCGCTTTCGCCCCATCAATTGAAATGAATTTCATCATTAGATTTCTCCTTAGAATTTATTTTATAAATCGGATAAAATTTTATAAGATCTGAAAAAATTTATACAACTTTCTCTGAGCTACTGCTTTTCCCTTTAATTTCTTCGATATAGCTATAGACCGTTACTTTGGAGATATTCAATTTTTCAGCTACTTTGTCAATTGTTCCGCGTATTAAGAAAACCCCTTTTTCTTCCATAAAACGAATCATCTCGACCTTTTCATCCCGCCGTAGTTTTTCCAGTGGTTTATCCCCTATGATTTTGTCGATTAATTCATCGGCGATTTCCCGTATGTGCTCCATTTCACTAAGGTTTTCTTGCTTAGGAACAGATTTCGGAAATTGATTGGGGTTGGCTGGAATCATCTTGCTTAACCAGTTGATATTCTCCGTAATGGCCGTGGTATCAACATTGATGCATAGCGCCCCCATTACTTTTTTTTCTTGATCCCTGATGAGCAATGTAGAAGATTTTATCGTTCTGCCATCTTCCGTTTGAAAATAATAATTTGCTGAAAAATCATTCGTGAAGTTTTGGGAAAGCAATACTTCTGTAATGAGGTGGTCAAAGCTTTGTCCTACTTTTCTGCCCGTTACATGGTTGTTAACTGTATAAACAACTGAGTTTTGTGGGACTGTTAAATCATGCACTACAACTTCGCAATCTTGGCCAAAAGTTTTTGCAATGACCTCTGCTATCGGAATATATGTCTCAAGTATCTTGTGCATTGTAAAACTCCTCTCTGCTTTTCATCTATAGTTAACACACTATATAATTTTTTATACGAAATCAATAGATTTTTATATTTATAAGAAAAATTAGATATTTTTATTGGCATTAACTGATTTGGTTCGTCTTGTGTTCTATAAAGGAATCGATGCAGCAGCGGTCGAAGAAGCCGCAGAGATCATATTGGCTTTAGATAAAATCATTTAAAGTTAAGGCGCTACCGTCCTGAGTGCTGCGCCAGAGTCATTACAAAAAATCATCGGGTTTAAAGCAAGGAACGAAATAGAGCCTGCATCCTTTTGGGATGCAGGCTCCTTCTTTTACCGCCAATTTATTAAATTCTATAGTAACAACTAAACGAGAGGAATCACTTGCTGTTGCTTTCGATTCCATACTTTCCTGCTTGATGTAGTAGTAAAATCCGTGTTGTGTGCAAAAAAAGAGTGTTCAAAGCTATAGTTCAGCTTTTGACACTCTTTTATTATAACAATAGTTGGGATAAATAAAGACATCAGGCTCTCTATACCTTTTCCTGGTGCCTTTTTGGCTATTATTTTTCCGTATTACGTCCCCATGCAGCAATGGCTGAAATATCCTCTGGGGTTGTTCTGCAACAACCTCCAATCAGTTGAGCTCCAGCGTTATACCATCGTTGTGTATTAGAGGCAAAGTGATTTGTTGAAGACTCTTCCCCCCATGTCTTGCTTATGGCGTCATACTCTTCACCGGAATTCGGATAAACAATTACCGGTTTGGAAGTTCGGCTTTTTACTTCTCCAATCAGCGTTTCTATAAAATCGGGTGCTGAACAATTAATGCCGATTGCAGCTGCTTGCTGTTCTTTATCCAACCATTCCGCACAACTGGAAATTCTTTCTCCATCGCTTATGTGGCGGCCATCCTTGGCACTAAAGCTGAACCAGGCATAAACCTCCGGGAATTCCTTCAGCACCTCTAGAATGGCTTTAGCTTCTATCAGGCATGGGAGGGTTTCACACGCTAAAATATCGGCCCCTGCTTCCACCAATGCCCTGATTCGCTCTTGGTGAAAAGCGACCAATTCACTTTCGCTGATAGAATAATTACCGCGATATTCAGAGCCATCCGACAGAAAAGCACCATATGGACCTACAGAAGCCGCAACTAAAGGTTTCGGCCTGTTGGATTTATCATTTAACGCTGCCCAAAATTCATTACGGGCCTCTGCTGCAATTTGAACAGACTTTTTGATCAATCCAATTGCCTCTTCCCCAGTTAATCCTCTTTCCTGATACCCTTTAATAGTTGCCTGATAGCTGGCAGTAATCGCACAATCCGCTCCCGCTTCAAAATAACTCATATGCACCTGCTTGATCAGCTTAGGATCCTCCATCAATACTTTTGCGGACCACAAGCGATCGTTCAAATTACAGCCATGATTCTCAAGCTCTGTGGCCATGGCACCATCAAGAATCACGACAGGAAATCTATTCAAAATCTGCTCTATCGGGTTCAATCCAAACATCCTTCCTCTATCCAAGCTCATTTCACCATTTTTTAATTGGTTCTGATTGCTTTGCTTAAAAATTGCTTCGTTCTCTCAACTTTAGGATCATTAAAAAGTTGTTCAGCTGTTCCTTCTTCAACAATGAGGCCATCTTCCATGAAAATGACGCGGTCTGAAATGTCACGTGCAAAATTCAGTTCATGTGTCACAATAAGCATCGTATTTCCTTCCTTGGCTACCTTTTTGATCGTTGCCAAAACTTCATCAACCAGTTCTGGATCAAGTGAGGAAGTCGGTTCATCAAACAATAGGACTTCCGGATTGAGTGCAAGTGCACGAGCAATCCCAACCCGTTGCTGCTGCCCGCCTGAAAGTTGTGCAGGGTAGTGGCTTAACCTATTCGCTAAACCTACCCTTTCTAAAATTTCAATACTTCTTTTCTTAGCTTCAACTTTATGTATTTTCTTGACACTGGTTAAACCGACCATCACATTTTGCAGAACGGTAAAATTCTTGAATAGATGGTATTGCTGAAAGACCATCCCTGTCGAATTTCTTAAAGAAACGATATCTGCTTTACTCGCTGTTTCAGCATCTACTCTTTTATCGTTGATTTCAACAATTCCGCCGCTAGGCTGCTCCAAAAAATTAATACACCGCAATAATGTTGATTTACCTGAACCGCTTGGCCCTAAAATGGCAACCACTTCACCTTTGGCAACTGTAAGGTTTATCCCTTTCAGCACATGCTGGTTACCGTAATATTTATGGATATTTTCCAATTTGATCATGCAGCAATCCCTCTTTCATATCTGCGAGCCCGTTTCTCGATTTTCACGAGCAATCGCTCTACTGCTATACAAAGAATCCAGTAGACAATCGATACCGCGATATACACTTCAAAGAATGCTAACCCGCGGGAACCGAGAATTTTGGCTTGCCCCATAATGTCTATAACGCCAATAATGAAAACAAGAGAGGTATCTTTGATGGTGCTGATAAACATATTTCCAAGGTTAGGTATGGCTACTGTCAGAGCCTGCGGGAAAATGATTTTAAGCATCATCTGTGCAGGGCTCATGCCTATCGATTTAGCGGCTTCAAACTGCCCGCGATCAACCGATTCAATAGCGGAACGGATCGTTTCGGACAAGTATGCTCCCAGATTCACGGAAAACGCCAATAGCGCATAAACTTCAGGTGGAATGCTGTTGACGTCCGCCGATTGGAGCCAGCCGTATTCGATCTGCAAATAATAAATAATTTTCGGTATGCCATAAAATACAAGATAGATCTGAACCAATAAAGGGGTTCCTCTGATAAAAGATACGTAAATGGATGAAATCACCCTTAATACCGGGATCCGGTAAATTTTGATGAGGGCGGTAGTCACGCCAATAAACAAGCTTAAAATCAATGAACCTACCGCAATCCCTATGGTGATGGGCAGCCGTGAAATAATTGCCGGAAAGCTTTCTATTAAAAAATTGATATCCAGTAAATTCTCCATTGTCTCTTCCCCTCCACAAACCTATTCAGGGATGTACTCTCCGCCAGTCCATTTTTTCGATAGTTCAACTAAAGTGCCATCTTGCTTGAGTTCTTCCAAAATGGGATCAATCAGTGCCTTCAATTCTTCGCCCTGCTCCCCATTTTTCAATACGATTCCCATATCATCATTAACCAAAGGCTGGCCGACAATTTCAACGTCCAAATCATTCTTCTCCAAGACTGCATTAATCATGATCGGATCGTTTACATAAGCATCAAGCCGGCCGTTTTGCACATCCTGCAAAATTTCTGAAGGGTTGCCGCTTTCACTGTACTTCAAATCAATCGCTTTTTCTGCTTTTTTGTTGTACTCCTCAAGCAACAATGTGTAAGAATCTCCCGCTAAAGCGCCGATTTTCTTGCCTTCCAAATCCTCAATGGTTTGAATGTCTTCCCTTCCTGTTTTCACAGCAATAACGGTTTCCGCTGCAAAATAAGATTCATCGGTGAACAAATACTTTTCCTGGCGTTCCGGAGTTTTTGCGACTTGATCGGCAATTGCCTGGATTTTATTGGATTCCAGCGCCAGGAACATGCTGTCCCATGGAACGGCGGTGAATTCGAACGTGTAGCCGTCCAATTTCTCATCGACCGCTTTGACCACTTCTACATCGTATCCGGTCAGTTCGTTGTTCTCATCCGCAAAAGCAAAAGGCGGATAATCGTTTTGCGTTCCGACCAGAATCACTTGCTCGCCTGTAGCACTTGCTGCTTCTTTTGACGAACATCCGCTTAGAACGCCGCCTGCGCCTAGCAATAAAACCAGAGAAAGGGATATGTACTGTTTTCTTTTCATGTTAAAACTCCTTTGTTGGTAAAGAGAGTCGCAAAGTTCTTTCATACCCAAAGCTTTGCGCTGCTTGAATGAATGAGGCCAAAAAACACAAAAAACCTATTCCGATAGGAAATAGGTTTTAATCTAGATCTTATCTTTCAGAGCAAACGCTCTGCAGGAATTAGCACCTCTCATAAAAAATGATGGTTGCTGGACGTCATTGGGCCTGTCCCTCAGTCTCTCTTGATAAGTTATTTAATTTTTACATAATACAGATAGTATTTTACATTGCCCGTTCTGTCAAATACATTTTTCTCTATTTTGAATTTTTATCGCTTATTTTTTATGAAAACAGAAAGAATATGATCGAAATACACGAGCTCATTTTACTGGCCAGCGCTGTAGTTGCGGTTGAAATCTCTGCAAAGAGGGCTTCCTCTGCCCTACTTCAAAGTTTGAACAGCCCATTTGACAATAATTCGAATCTTAAATACTATCTAATAATACTTCTTATGCCTTTTTACTAATTCACTTTATGCTGTCCTGACTTTCTGAACAATGGCCCAAATTTAAAAAAGAGCGGAGCGAACTGGCAATGACAAAAGAACCTGTATATGATGTAGCCATCGTAGGTGCGGGAACGATGGGAATGGCTGCTGGCGCCTTTTTGGCGAAACAGAATGCAAAGACCCTGCTAATTGATGCCTTCGACCCGCCGCACATTAACGGAAGCCATCACGGGGACACCCGCTTGATCCGGCATGCTTATGGTGAAGGCAGACAATACGTGACGCTTGTGAAGCGTGCCCAGCGATTATGGGAGGAGCTCGAACAGCAGACAGGCTACAAAATTTTTGAAAAAACCGGTGTTCTTGGCATTGGCCCGAAAGATTCGCCTTTTCTGCAAGAAACAATCGCGGCCGCTCAGAAATATGATCTCCCTTTGGAAATCTTAAACGGCCAGGAAATCCAAAGCAGGTGGCCCGGTTTTTCGGTGCCGGACCACTTTATCGGGTGCTTTGAAGCAGGATCGGGAATCATTTACAGCGAGGCGGCCATCCGGGCTTACAAGGAAACCGCTCTTAAAAACGGTGCGAATCTTGTCCCCAATACACCCGTTCGGCACATCGATGTGAATAATGCAAATGGGATAAAAATTTCAACCGACCATACTCTCTTTTATGCAAAAAAAGTAATTATCACTGCCGGTGCCTGGGCCGCAAAGTTATTGCCGGAGTTAAGCCTTCCGATTCAGCCGACACGCAAAGCCGTCGGCTGGTTTGATGCACCTTCCGATCTGTTCAGCGGTGCCAAATTTCCAGCCTTCTTTATCGAGGACGGTGATAAAAAAGCTTATGGTTTCCCTAATTTGAATGGTGCCGGCCTCAAAATCGGAAAATCGGATGGCGGGCAGTCGATTGACCCGGACGTGCATACCCAGAACTTCGGACTGTATGAAAGCGATGAAGGCGACTTAAGGCATATGCTTCAAACCTATATGCCGGAAGCAAACGGCACATTGAATCAAGGAAAAACCTGTCTGTATACAAACTCGCACGACCATGATTTTATCGTTGATTATCATCCAGACCATCCGCAAGTCATTTTTGCCTGCGGCTTTTCGGGGCATGGCTTTAAATTCGGCAGCGCGATGGGAGAAGTATTGAGCCAAATGGCTTTGGAAGGCCAAAGCGCCTTTGATATTTCCAGCTTCTCTCTCAAGCGATTCAAATAGTGATTTTTCTTATAGCTAATACTTAAGGATACAGACAGAAAAAAAGCACCTCTTATGAGATGCTTTTTTTCATGATTTAATTTGATGAACGAAGAGAGCCTAAAGAGAATTCGCAACTGTCTTCACCAGTAAACATTTTATTTCCCGGGAAATATACGATATTTTGAAGCCTTAAGACAGCCTATTTCAATTAACTGAGGAATTGCTCAAATCCCTACTCCAGCTGCTCTTCCTCAAGCAGTTTAAACCCTTCAATCATCGTGTCTTCTTCCACTTCAATCAAAATGCAGCGTTTGCCGTTGAAATTGACGCCTTTGACGTATCGTAAGTCTTGCGGGCTGATTTTGATTTCCGCGACTTTTGTGTTGATTTTGATCGACTTGGACGCGTAGCTCGGCACGACGTGGCTCGCTTTCATTTCGTAGTTTTTGTCTTCCACCACTTGCTGGAAGGCCCTTTCCACTTTTTCGCTACTTACATCTTTGACGCCGCTCGCCTTCAAGACACGTGTCACTTCTACCGTATCCAAAACTGGCGGCTCCTCATCTTCATTCTCAGCTTCTTTTTCCACTTCCAGCATGAGATTGATCTCATCATAGAGACCGGCAAGGGTTCTTGAATTCACTTCTTCTCCGATCACGGCTTTGACAATTTCCTCAAACACTGCTTTATCTTCCTCGGCGGTCATGATTTCGTTGCCGTTCAAGACGTTCTCGATAAACTGGAAATCCGGTTTGTTCGCTTTGCCCGAAGCATAAACGATGTGATGAATGTCCGCGGCATTGTCCGTGAAGCTCGGGAACAAAAATCCGCCAACTGGAGAAGCCAATTTAATGACGGGATCGACCAACACATTTGACTTGAATTCTTTTTCGACAAAGTCAAACACCAGTGAACTTTTCGGCAGTTCAGTCTGGTTCATGCTGCCGAGGATAAACGGCGTGGTAAACACTTCATCCCGCATGTCGATTTCCGTTTCATCTGCCTGGCGCTTCGTCGTTTTGAAATACGTTCCGCGAATAAACGTGATGACCATATCTTTTTCATACGGTTTTTCTTCCACCATCTTCAAGGCGATGCGCTGCATATTCGCTTGCCATTCCGCCACATCCTCTGCCTCGAGGCCTTCATACAGGAGCCGCTGCGTATGGTCTGCCTGGCCCTCTTCCTGCGGCTGGAACTTCACTTCAAACAGTTTCACATCGAGCTTCCCGCCCAATACCTTCTTGAAATTGGCAAGAAACAGCTCCTGCTGCTCCCGGTCCAATAAAGAAAACGAGCGGCTTTCTTCGTGAAAGATTTCACTGCTTTCCTGCTGGATGTACACATTGTAAATGTTCGCGATTTTCAATAAATCAGTATCGAGCTTAAATCGTTTGCGGATATCTGCTATATCTTTATTGTTCATTTCTATTTCCAACTCCCTGGCTAGTAAAATCCGTGTTGTGCGCAAAAAAAAAAAGAGTGTTCAAAGCTACGGTTCAGCTTTTGACACTCTTATATTATAACAACAAATGAAATGAAGATGATGTCACAATCTGTTTACCGGCTTGCTTCATATGATCGGCGGTGCAATTGATGAACCTGTTCCGACAGTTCAGGAACCGGTCCTTCCACTTCCGTATCCGTAATCACATCCGGAATGGCCAGATTCCGGACACGGGACGGTGCAGCGCCCATTTCACTTAACCAGCCGGCTAATTGCTCAGAAGAACTGGCGTACACGATTCTGCCCAGGCCAACCCATCCGTGAGCCGCTGCACACATCGGACAATGTTCACCGGAAGTATAGACCGTTGCCTTGCTTCTTTCTTCAGGAGCCAGATTATTTGCTGCCCACCTGGCAATCGCAAACTCGGGATGCTGCGTATGGTCACCGCCGGCCACATGATTATGGTCTTCAAAAAGCACTCCCCCCGCAGCTGATACCAGGACAGAGCCGAATGGTTCGTCTCCTTTTTCCAAAGCCGTTTCCGCGAGTTCCACACAGCGCCGCAGGTGTTTTAAATCGGTTTCGCTGATCATATTTCTGCCTCCTTTATCGCTAACTATCCGAAAGTCAATTATTTTAGATTTGAGATAGCCTTTGCCTCTACTAATTTTGCATAGGAGCTCTTTGAGAGGAGGAGACTGTCTTTTACAAAATCAAAAAGTCTCATGAACAAATTCCATTGAGACTTTTTGATGTAATTACCTATTAATATTTATTCACTTCCATCATACACAGCTACTAAACGGCCTTGTACTTCTCCAGCTTTTAGTTTTTCAATGCCTTCAGGAATGTCTTCAAATTTAATCTTCGTTAATTTTGGACTCAGTTTGCCTGCCGCCATCAATTCATAAATTTCAGCAATATCCTGAGGCGTCCCTCCCACATTTGCTAATAATCTCTTAGCGCCTGTGATAAAAGTGGCCGTGTTAATGGTAGTTTCCAGTTTCCCCATGCCTACCAATACGACAGTTCCACCTCTTTTAACCACCTCTAATGCATCTGAAGTGGTATTACCAAACCCGGCATAATCCACAATTAAGTCTAACTCTTTGTCTGCTAAATCTTTGATATCAGATACAACTTCTACTGCTCCTATTTCTTTAGCCAATTCACGCGCTTTCTCGCTCACATCTGCTGCATAGACATTTGTAAATCCTTTTGCAATAGCCGCTTGCAATGCAAATTGACCCAGTCCGCCAATACCAATTAAACCGACTTTCATATCAGGAGTTGCTTGTCCTATATTAAACAAGGCGGAATAGGAAGTCATACCCGCATCCGTCGCCGCAGCAGCCATTTCCATTGAAAGTCCATCAGGAACATGAACTAAATCTTCTGCTGGCGCATGAATTTTTGTTCCGAAACCACCATCATAATGATATCCTGGATTCGTGCCGGATGGTCCGGTTGGACAGATAGCGACCCGGTCTCCTACTTTAAAATCCGTGACGCCTTCCCCTACTTCAGAAATTGTTCCCGCATTCTCATGGCCCATAATAACTGGCGGATGCATCAATGCCATCCAGCCCTCATCTTCCAGAGTCCCAACATCAGAATGGCATAAACCTACTGCCGCCGTATCAATCACTACACGTCCTGGAGCCGCTTTCGGAACTTCCTGTTCTACGAGCTTAAGTGGTTCATGCGTTTTAGTAAATTGCCAACCTTTCATGCTGTTTCCTCCTCTTAATAAATGTTTGTTAATCCAGCTTAAACATAACAAAGTTATAGATTTTATGCAGACTTTTCACCTTAGGGCCAAAAAACAAGCCCCGGCATTCTCCTGACGGAAAATTACCGGGGCTCTTATGTTTTCTCTTCTTAATACGCCAGTTTATGAATGACTTCCCCGTCGATTACCGGGGATCTGCTCTAAATCCCAGCTTTTCATGCAACTGTCTGGCCACCCTGTTTTCCGGCTCACTGCTCGAAAAATCTTCAATCCAACTACTTTCAAACGATATCCAAAGCGATTTCAACCATCTGCGTAAATGAAGTTTGTCTTTCCTCTTGGGTGGTTTGTTCATGAGTAATCATATGGTCACTTACTGTCAAAATGGTTAATGCCTTAACTCCGGCACTGGCGGCGTTCATATATAAACTTGTCGTTTCCATTTCTTCCGCCAATATGCCCATCTTAGCCCATTTTTCTGTGGCAGTTTCATCCGCATTATAGAAAACATCACTAGATAATACATTCCCTATATGAACCTTATAATTCTTTTCGTCAGCTGCTTTCTTGGCTTTCTCCAATAGTTCGAAAGACGCTGTAATCGGAAATTGACCTGGAAGATTCCATTGATGTGCATAATTTGAATTCGTTGCTGCTCCCATAGCAAAGATCAGATCATATAATTTAATATCTTCTTGCATCGCTCCACATGAACCGATACGAATTAAATTTTTAACTCCAAAAACATTAATCAATTCCCACGAATAGATGGCCATGCTTGGCGCCCCCATGCCGGTACCCATAACAGAAACTTTCTTCCCTTTATATTCACCTGTATACCCCAGCATTCCTCTGACATCATTAAAAAGAACAGGATTGTCTAAAAAGGTTTCCGCTATAAACCTTGCACGATAAGGATCTCCTGGCAAAAGGATCGTTTCGGCTATTTCTACTCCGTTTGGCTTAATATGCGGTGTTTCTTTTAATTCATTATTGTCCATTTTATTCTCTCCTTAAAGTTTTATAATCTTACCATACACGGTTTACTATCTCTTGGAAATTCTACGTTAGTTTATTTTTTCTGGAGCTGGCTTCTATAGTAAGTCCTATTAAAATAGCCTGCATTGCTTACAGCGTATATTCTCCAAAACGATCAATCTACTTTAGTAAAGAGGTTAGTAGCTGATGCATGAGTATAAATGCTGAACAGAAAAGTATTTAGTTTCGAGTATACGGAAGTTAATTATTTCAACTTGATTGAGTAAATTCCTTACACTATCTTACGAATAAGTTACACGCTTACTTTTCGTAAGTCATATTACTTGCAAACTTGCTTAAATAATTTAAAATAAACAAGGGAGTTTGATACCATTAGGAGGATTTTATTATGACATTCCAAGCAAAAGATCACCGAACACCTGAACACAAAATTGCAGACTTATTTTTAAATCGTTGGTCTCCACGTTCTTACGCTGACAAACCAGTAGCGGACGACGTATTAAATAGACTATTCGAAGCAGCTCGTTGGGCACCTTCTTCAGGTAACAACCAACCTTGGCGCTTCATCGTTGCTAAAACAGAAGCTGACCTTGAAAAATTCTATCCAATCTTGATGGAAGGAAACTTGGCATGGGCTAAAAACGCACCAGTATTAGCAATATTAGTTTCTGATAACACAAAAGGTTCAAATGAATTTGATGCCGGCACAGCTTGGGGATTCCTGTCATTACAAGCAGCTAAAGAAGGCTTAATCACTCACCCAATGAGCGGTATATACAAAGATGTGGCGAAGGAAGCATTAAATATTCCTGAAAACTTCGATGTACAATTAGCAATCGCGATCGGTTACAAAGGTGAAAAAGAAATGCTTTCTCCCGAGTTACAAGAACGCGAAACGCCATCAGGTCGTCGCTCATTAGATGAAATTTTATTTGAAGGTTCTTTTAAATAATTTATAAAACAAGCCGTTCAGTTATTAAACTGAACGGCTTGTTTTATAAATCTCATTTACTTATGGTACGGTTCACCCTTCATAATCCGGAACGCCCGGTACACCTGCTCCACCAAAATCAGCTTCATCAGCTGATGCGGAAACGTCATCTTGGAAAACGACAATTTCTCATCTGCCCGCTTCAACACTTCATCATGGAGGCCAAGTGATCCGCCGATGACAAAGACGATTTTGCTGCGGCCGTAAGTCATCAATGATTCGATGTCTTTCGCCAGCTGCTCGGAGGTTTTCATCTTCCCGTCAATTGCCAGGGCGATAACGTAAGCATCCGGAGAAACTTTCGCCAGGATCCGGTCTCCTTCTTTCTTCTTCACAATCTCCATATCTGCATCGCTTAATTGCTCCGGTGCTTTTTCATCCGCTACTTCAATCTCGTTGATTTTTGCGTAGCTTCCCAGCCGCTTCGTATACTCTTCTATCCCGGATTTCAAATATTTCTCTTTTAGTTTCCCAACACTGATAATTGAGATATTCACAACTTATCCCCCTTTACACATTATTTACAAACAAGTTACCCACAAATGTTATGCACATATCCACAGGTTTTTCTACATCTTGTGCCCGCTCATTCGTTCGCCACAAGATACATCGCAGCTTCTTCACAGTAATCGCATTTTGTGGATAACTTTTCTTGTTCTGATAATTCAGTAAGAATAGGATAGCTTTTTGTCTCCGCCACAAACATGTCAAGTCCATGCTCCACATGGGTTTTACAGCATTTTATCTTCATTTTTCCCACTCCTTTTAATTTCCGAATATTCCACACAGTTATGCACAATTTATTCACTTTTATCCACAACCTATTTTAACAGAAGTAAAACTTTCCGGATAGCGAAGCTTCTGGAGACCTGTGGATAGTTAGTAACTTCAATAAATTCAAAAAGTTATCCACATGTCATTTTTCTGCTTTCACGAACAATAGCTGTGATTTATTAAGGCTAACTTCATAAATATTACAATAATGTTACATAAGAAATCCCTTATTTTCAGCTTGAATTTACCTCAAATTTCATGGTTTCTAAAGGAGTGAATAATACGCTTTTTAGGAAACCATCAATAGAACCTTCCTTCTTTAATTCCAAATAACTTTTAAAAGAATGAGCGGATAGCGGCGACTCCAGCGGGAATAGAGGGCCAAGCGAGACCCCGCAGGACGTAAGTCCGAGGAGGCTTGCGGTCCTCCCGCGGAAAGCGTCCGCTAGGAGCGATTTCTTAACTCGAAGCCAAACTTGAAATTTCTAAAAAAACCACAAAACGCCTATACGCGTCTTGTGGTCTCTATTGTTCTTCTTAAACTTCCGGAGGAGGCGCTCCCATGGCTGCCCATTCCTCTTTCGCTGGCCCGTATAACCCCGGCACCTTCAATCCTGCCTGGCGCATCAGCACCGTCATCTGGCCGCGATGATGAATCTGGTGCGTAAACAGTACCTTCAGAATCGTTGCAACGCTCCACATCTCCCCGTACATATCATGTTCTTCACTCAGGGTTTCATCCGTCCAGTTTTCCTTCATCGCCGTCACCATCGATTGATTCGAAAAGCGATACGCTTCTGCAATTTCTTCAGCTGTGTCCGGAGCAGGGGTGCCGAATTTAGCTGCTGAAAATGCCAGCCCAGTATGGCTCATCATCTCATCTAACGTCGTCACCAAATGCCAGCCCAATCGGCCAAGCGTCCGGAAACCCTCCGCTACTTGCTGTTGGAGCGATTCATCTGTCAATGCATCAAGTATTTTCTGGGTCGATTCCGCTTCATGCTGCCATTCCTTCAAAAAATCCTCTAAATTAATGAACATACTATCCCTCCTGTCTTTCATTGCATTTACCTAATTCGTGAAAAGAGCTGTTTTTCCTGCACAAAAAAAACAGATCCGGAAGCCGTGACCCCAGATCCGTTTCTCACCTTACAGCGCTGAGTTATCAACAAGCTCTAACTCAAAATCCATCAATTTACCATTGCGGTAAGCTTTGACGGCTAAAGTATCACCAATTTTTTTCTCGTTGTATAAATGCTGGCGCAATTCAATAATGTCGCCAACTGGCTCGCCGTCCATCTCAACAATGACGTCAAACTGCTTCATGCCCGCTTTTGCTGCCGCAGAGCCCTCTATAACCGAGTTGACGACCACACCTTCCTTAACATCTGCCGGAAGGTTTAAGGTCTCCTGGCGCTGCGCCTGAGGGACTTGAACGAGGTCAAGCAATGTAATGCCCATCGCAGGGCGGATCATTTCGCCATTTTGTTCAATCGACTTGATGATCGGCAGCGCTGAATTGATTGGAATCGCAAAACCGATCCCTTCTACTGCATCGGTCGCGATTTTCATCGAGTTGATGCCGATCAGCTGTCCAGCCAAATTCACGAGCGCGCCGCCGCTGTTTCCTGGATTGATCGCTGCATCCGTCTGAAGAACTTCAGCTTGCCAGTCCGGCTGGCCATTGCCATCCAAATCCACCGGTACGGCACGGTCTGTCCCCGATACGACTCCAGTGGTTACAGATCCGGAAAAATCAAGGCCCAGCGGATTGCCGATGGCTATCACCGTTTCGCCTCGTTTTAAGGCATCTGAATCTCCAATTTCCGCCACATCCGGCACTAGGGAACTGTCCATTTCAAGTACAGCAAGGTCTGTCCAAATATCACTGCCGACAAGTGTCGCTTCTGCTTTTGAACCATCCGCAAGGGTGAGCTCGATGCCATTTGCTCCTTCAATTACGTGATGATTTGTCACGACATACGCTTTTTCGCCTTCGCTTTTATAAATGACACCGGAACCGCTTCCGACAGCTTGTTCCTGTCCTGGAGCCTGTGACCAGAAATCATTTGTTTCCTGCAAGTTAGCCACTCCGACCACTGCATCTGCCACTTCTTCAACGGCTTGCGTTACATCCGTCGTGATGTCCACCGAAGCTGTTGCAGACTCCCGATCCGTTTTTACCACTTCTGTGCCAGCAGCTGTGTCATTCCCCGGAGTCAGCCCCGGTATGGAATAAAACAGCAGCCAAACCAAAAGTGCCCCAATAGCCACTCCTGACAGCCCTGCTAAAAATATGCCTGCACGGTTCGGCTTTCGCCGGCCATTCGGCGCCTGATTGTTATAATAGCCCATTTTGCATTTCATCCTCTCTTCTCTCTTCCTATACTCTTATATAGCCCGAGTTTAAGAATACGAAACAGACAATTCAAGTGGAAATCCGGCGGTAATAAAGCCATAAAATAAGCCGGAAGCATTGCCGCTCCCGGCTTTTCATTAATTAAACGATCACCAATTCAGTTGGGACATTGGCGTCAGTGTCCAATAAATCGACATATTCTCCGACAATGATTCCTTTGGTTTGCAGCGTTTGTTCAACGCTCATGCGCGCCAGGTCTTTCATGTTATTGTCTTTGCTGAGATGCGATAGGTAAATGCGTGTCGGCTTTTCCGCCATGACTTCACTCATTGCCACTGCCGCATCTTCATTTGAAACGTGCCCGACATCGCTCAGGATCCGCCGCTTAACCGACCAAGGATAGCGGCCCATCTGCAGCATGCCGACATCGTGGTTGCTTTCAAACACATAAGCATCAGCTGCTTGGATAACACCTTTCATCCGGTCGCTGACATAGCCCGTATCGGTGATGAGCGCAAGCTTTCGGCCGTTCTCATGGAATACATAGAACATGGGGTCGGCTGCGTCATGGGATACCGCAAAAGATTCAATATTAAGCGATCCAAATGCTTTTACGGTGTCCATATCAAAATGGAAGCGCTGCTCCACTGGTATGGCACCGACAAGTCCGTCCATAGCCAGCCAGGTTTTCGCATTGGCATAGACTGGCACTTTGTGTTTCCGCGCTACAATCCCCAGGCCTTTGATATGGTCACTATGCTCATGCGTCACCAGAATGCCGTCCAGGTCACTCATTTTTTTGCCGATGGATGCAAACAATTCTTCCATTTTGCGGCCGCTGAGGCCTGCATCGACTAAAAATGAATGCTGATCGTTTTCTATATAAATAGCATTGCCGCTTGAGCCGCTTGCTAATACACTAAACCGCATACTAAAATCTCCTTATTGTGTAACTTCTGTTTGTTCTTTAATTTCGATGATGTCTCCTTTTACCGCATTTACAAAAAATTCTTCTGTTGTCCCGTCTTCGAATGTCGCTTTAATATGCCAAGTCGGCAGGAACATCTGGGTGTTTTCCGAGACGGTCACATATTCGGAATAACCGAGCTCCGCGGAATCGACATTCGTGTTGGATGGAAGCAGTCTTTTTTGGTAAAGGTTGTGAATCGCTTGAATAGGCGAAATCAGAGCCTTCTGCTGTTCGCCTTCGACAACATTCTCATAGATGGTCTGTTCATATTGCGTAACTTCTCCGTTCTCGTTCCAGTAGACGGTCAAACTCCCGTTATCGCTGTAGAACAAAGGCTTGCCGTTGATTTTCTGGGTGAATACAGCTTTTCTGTCTTGCTCTGAAATTTCCCAAAGGGCATACTGCTCTCCTTCGTAGATAGTTTCTTCTACAAATTCCTGAAGTGTTTCTGAGCTTACTTTACCGTTCAATGGGATGGGCTCTGTAAAAGTGGCTGACAAAAATCTATCATTTCTATTGTTCTTTTTTAAGTCTACACCCGGAACATCGGTTGCGACAAATGTTTTCATCGTCCCGGTGACATAAGGCAAAGCTTCTACTTCATCCGGCAAATCGGAATAAGTGATAGATTCAGCTTCCAGCTTTTCCTCATTGGAAGACTCAGAAAGGAAATCCACACTTTCCGCTTCTTTGTAGCGGTCTAAATACAAGGAATACAAAAAAACATTCAGTATGGCAAAGACGATGATGAAAATGGATTTGGTTTTATTCCAATCCAACTTGTCCACCTCCCAGCTGTTCTTCCGATAAGCGGATCCAGGTTTCATCGGCTTTAAAGTACCAGGCTGGCTGTAAGTTTAATAACCGTTCCGGATCTTTTTCATCCCGTGTCAGTTCGTAGCCATGAACAATGTCCGTAATTTTGGTTAAATCCTGCTCTTTCAGATGGGTAATGGCATGTAGCACAGCTGCCCCTGAAGGCAAAGTCATGGTTCCGGTCTCCCCCCACGATTCCAGGACATAATACGGGCGTCTATAGCGGAATACTTGCTCCGTCTCTTCGTCAATTCCCCATACCAGTTCCAGATTGGTTGAGAAAGTCGAGCTAAATACCGGCAAGCTGTCCAGGTAAAGGCGGTAATCGATTTTCTGATTGAGCGGTTCCATGCCAAAATAACGGTAATCATTGGTCCAACCGCTATGGCCATTGATAAAATCAACCGTTTTAAATATCAATTCAGACGGTATGGCTGGATCCTGTGTTTCCGCTTTCGGCTGAACATAACTGATGCTTTTCTTGCTTCTGTCAACACTCATCAAGGCATCTGATTCATCGCTGTATTCCTCATTCATCAAATCGCCGGTCGACTCCACACTGCCTGGATCTTCAAACAGCCCATCAACGAATTTCTGGCTGTCAATGTCTTCCTGCAGGTATCTATAAGTCGCTGCCTCGAGCGGATTTTCCGGTACATATATCGGCAAGGTCCCAATTTTTTCATCTGTGATATAAGTGTCGTAGTTAAACGCCGGTTCTACAATTTGTGATTGAAATTGCTCTAACTCAGTAGCCGAGACGTTAGCCTGATGGACACGCCCGGATTTTGTATTAATAAAATAAAGAGTTAAATCTGTATTTTCCGCTTTGCCCCATTCGATTACCAGCCGATCAAACGAAGCTTCCGGGATACTGTCATCGACAATCTCCATCATGCTGTCGAATACCGGGAATGGCACTTGGCCCGGGTAATACAGAACGGCACGGTTAGGGGCGTGCATATACGATTTCAAAATTTCTGCCGATGCTTCTTTGTCAATCTCCACGATGCCATGGATTTGCCATTGCTTCATCGCATCCAACAGCAAATCGACTTGCTCTTGTTGCGTCGTGCCGGTGACCACATCGCTGAAATGGTACAGCGCATTGCTTGGCTGCACCACTTGGTCCACCGTTTTCGTTTCCCCAAGGGCTACTTCAATAGCCGGCGTCGTTTCAATCCGTTCAAAACTCGGAGTAAATGTCCAAATGACAAAAGTTAGAACAAGACTGAGAACAATCAGCAAAAACAAGGCAATAGACTTGATGTGCTCAATGTATTTCATTCCCATTCACCTCCGTCGTCTTCTTCAAACGGCAGTGTGAAGAAAATAGTTGTCCCTTTGCCGTATTGGCTTTCAGCCCAGATATGGCCGCCATGTGCATTGATCATTTCTTTTGAAATGGCCAGTCCAAGGCCGGTGCCTCCCATCGCCCGCGAACGCGCACGGTCGACTCGGTAAAAACGGTCGAAAATCTTATCGACATTTTCTTTTGGAATCCCCATGCCCTGGTCAATGATGCGGATGAGAATAAAGCCGTCTTCAACGGTCATGGCAAATTGGATTTTGCCGCCTTCCGGAGAATACTTCAGTGCATTGGAAATGATATTATCGATTACTTGCGTCAATTTATCCGGATCGATTTCTACGAAATACTGCTCTTTCGGCAGCTCCCGTTCGAAATAGACATTTTGGGACTTCGACATCTCAAAGCGGTCGATGATCCGGTTGAAAAACACATTAAATTCGATCATTTCCTTATTTATTTCGGTTTCGCTTGAATCCATCTTCGATAATTTCAGCAAGTCATTGACCAGACGGATCATGCGTTCCGTTTCGGTTTGTGTAACATTCAAAAACGTCGGCGCGAGCTCCTGATCCTGCCAAGCTCCATCCGCAAGCGCTTCTAGATAACTTCTCATTGTCGTTAACGGCGTCCGCAATTCATGCGACACGTTAGCTACAAATTCCCGGCGTTCCATATCGATTTTTTCCTGTTCAGTATTGTCATGCAAAACAGCGATGACGCCATTGACAAACCCGGTTTCTTTTTGGATCACGGAAAAGCTCGCCCGAAGAAGCGCACTTTCTTCATACGTGCTTAAATCAAGCATGATGGCTTCTTTTAAATGAATCAGGTCTTCAAAAGTATAGTCCGTGTCCAATCCTAAAACCGATGTAATGGGCCGGTTTATAACCGTTTCACGTGAAACATTCAAAAGCCGGAGTCCGGGGTCGTTGATCAGGATAACGCGCCCTCTCCTATCAGTCGACAGCACCCCGTCCGTCATATTGGCAAGGACTGACGCCAATTTTCGGCGTTCGCTTTCCGTAGACTGTTGGGATTCCTGCAAACGGTTTGTCAGGTTATTAAAGGATTTCGCCAGTTGGCCGATCTCATCGTCTCCATAGACGCGGACCTTCCGTGAAAAATTCCCTCTTGCCATGGCCTGAGCCTGCCGCCGCATATCGGAAATCGGTTTGGAAATCGTCTGTGCCACCAACACTCCTAAAACTGCGGTTACCGCCAAAGCGATGGCAGTCCCAACTGCAAGAATCGAGTTGATGTCATCCATCTGGTCGTATACATTTTCGATATCCGCTTCCATATACAAGGTGCCAAGCACTTCTCCGCCTTCTGCCATAATCGGCTGCGTCCGGACCCATACACGATTTTTCTGCGAATTGACTTTGGTTCTGTCTTCGACCGTTTCTCCTACCATTGACTGCATCACCAATTCATCGGTCGACCGCTGGCCAACAAGCGACTGGTTGTCGACTGCCGAAGAAGCTAAAATCCGATGGCGGGAGTCGATAACACGAATTTCATCAATGTCTTCGGATTTAAACCCGTAAAGGACCGATCGCAGGCTTTGCTCAAGTGTCAAATCCTCGTCGGTCCGCGTCTTTATCATTTCTTCCCTGACACTAAATTCCACGATGTTCATGCGCTCTGTAATCGAATCTTTAAAGTTATCGATGAGCGTCTCTTCCAGCTGTTGGGCAAAATAAAGGCCGATGATCTGCATCGCCAGCAATATCAACAAAATATAAATCAATACAAACTTCACATGAATTGATTTAAAGAAGCTTACTTTTTGCATTCGACCTACTCCTGTTCAGGATTCCGCAAGTAATACCCTACACCTCTGCGGGTTACAATCCATGCCGGGTGGCTCGGATTGTCTTCGATTTTTTCACGGAGGCGGCGGATCGTTACATCGACTGTCCGCACATCCCCGAAATAATCATAGCCCCACACTGTTTGAAGCAAATGTTCACGGGTCATCACTTGTCCGATGTGTTTGCCAAGATAATGGAGCAATTCAAACTCGCGATGAGTCAATTCAATGGTTTCATCGCGCTTTTGCACCAAATAAGCGTCCGGTTGGATCGTCAATGAACCTACTTGGATATCATTTGAATTTGGCCCTTCTTCTTCAAGCGGCACCACGTTCTGGCGACGCAAATTCGCTTTCACACGGGCAATCAATTCACGCGTGGAAAATGGTTTCGTCACGTAATCATCTGCTCCAAGCTCCAAGCCTAGTACTTTATCGATTTCTGAGTCTTTTGCCGTCAGCATGATAATCGGAAAATCAAATTTCTTGCGAATTTCACGGCATACTTCCATGCCATCACGGTTCGGCAGCATAATATCAAGAAGCATTAAATCAGGCTGGATTTCTTCAGCGATTTTGATGGCATCGTCTCCATCATAGGCACATACGACATTAAAGCCTTCTTTCTTTAAATTAAATTGCAGAATATCTGCAATCGGTTTTTCATCGTCCACAACCAAAATTGTTTTACTCATTGTTTTTTTCCCCCTTATTATTCCATCGTTTTTTGGTGGAATTCCCTCCGAAATACATTCTTATCTACCATTACTTTATCACTGTTTTGAAGGTTTCGCACCTCTCACTTCCTGTGCATTATTTCCCGGGAAATAATCAGTGGATAATCGAAAAAGACCGGCCTATAGTAGAGGCCGATCTTTTGGGCATTTAATTTATATATTTCAAGGGGTCTTGTGTTACACCATTTAAAGATACTTCAAAATGCAGATGGACGCCAGTAGAACGACCTGTATTGCCCATATTGCCCAGTTTCGTTCCTTGAGGAACCACTTCCCCCACTTTTACATCAATAGAAGAAAGATGGGCATAGATGGTTTCATAGCCATTCTGATGATCTACGATGACCCGGTTCCCGAAAGTGCCCGCGGCTCCGGCTGCTTTGACAATACCATGGTCTGCGGACTTGATGGCAGGGCCGCTTGAATGTGCAATGTCGATGCCATTATGCAGCCTGCCCCAGCGTTGGCCCCTTTTGCTGGTAATCCGGCCGTCTTCTGCCGGCCACATAAATGTTCCAGCACCGACTGACGGAGGCTCCATCGTGCCGTTCAGCACGATGTGGTCAATCGGCTGCAGCGTCGCTTGTTCGTTCAAGACGGCGTGGGAGACCTGTTCGCCGTTCACGGTTTCGACTTCCGCAGTGACATGCTTTCTGCCATTTTTTCCTTGCTGCTTGAGTTTGCTTTGCCCTTTCAATAAAGTTGGGTCATCCGTTTTCAGCGACTGATGGGGAATCAAAGCAATCTGCTTTTGTTGTTTTTTGACTTGCACCGTCACCAAGGGGCCTGCTTCAGAGACATTCAGCTGTGTGCCCGGAGTCATTTTGCCCAGGTCAATGCCAGGATTCAAGGCTGTCAGCTCTTCCAGCTCCATACCGAAAATGGCGGCTAGCTCTTCTGCTTTGTCACCTTCATGAACTGTGTAAGAACGTTCGCCTGTAAGCAGGTATTTTGCAGCTTGTTCCGGCTGCATAACAAGAGACGGTTTTGTTTGATTTGCGGCTCCTGACAAGTTTTCTGCAATCGTCAGACTAAGGATGTTCGCCTGCCCCGGCTGCAGTTCCGGCAATGCCTCATTGAGGCCTTTTCGCTGCTCCCACGCGGCCAGTTCTTCGGGGGTTGCGTATGTCAGTTTCACTTGGCGGATCATCTCGTCATAAGCAGCCTGATCTTTTACTTGCAATGTTTCACGGCCGTTGATTGATAAAGCGAATGCAGAAGCTTTGATTTCCACTTCTGCCGCCGCTTGCGCCATCGCTTCCTCTTCTTGAGGAAGATTCCGTTCAAATACTTGTTCTTCCAACATGCTGAAGTCTTTGTCCACTTCCAGTTTCAAGTCGGCAAACTGCGGCTGAAGCTGGCTGATTTTTTCGTCTAATATTTCTTCCACTGCCTGCTGGTCAGAGACCGTGCTGACATACTGCCCTTCATTATATAGATGATAAATCGGCTGAAGATTGCGGTCATCCTCCGATGTGGCGAATACAGGGGTAAAGCTGAGTCCTGTCAGCAGCAGCGCCGATGCAGCACCTGCTTTTAAAAAAGCCATGCCTGTCCCTGGCTGTTGAATGTTTTTCATAATTTCATCTGTAACTCCTTTTATTCCTATGTAAAGCTCCGCAGCTTTCGTCTGTTTGAATGAATCTTTCTCACTCTAGCACAATCTCCTTTCAAATTTAATCAGTTTTAGCGTCTGTAATCCAACTGACTCATTCTTGCCAAATCCTTCTATAAAGCCGAGAATAGCATGCAAATATCATTGGTTTTTACATGCTGAAAGTAATAACTGCTATTTCAGAGAACTGAAATAATCGGTCATTTTCACCATAGAAGCGTAATAATTGTCATAAAACTTCATTAAAAGGTGGTAAAGTTGTGTCTTTTTTGTTAAAAGGCAGATAAAACGACAAAAAAAGAGCTAAAACTAACTCGTTTCAGCTCTTTTTAATCTGTTATTTATATAGAAACTAGCTTTTATACACCGCTTCGGCCGCTTTGGGCAGGGCTCCCGCCATAAGCCGAGAAGACCATTCGTCTTATGGCTTCGCCTCGCCCTTGGACGCGCCTACGCTGAATAGGTTTTCTATAAGAGAGAAGATCACTTAGATTGCTTTCTGATGATTGCTCACTTAGATATGGAGCAAAACAGCGGAGACTCCCGCGGGGCAGCGTAAGCGACGAGACAGCTGCAAAATATTGATGGAAAGACAAAAGAGCTGAAACGAATTTCGTTTCAGCTCTTTGCATTTAATTATTCAGTTTCTCTTTATCTCCAAACGCTTGTGACGATATTGGTCTGGTTGCGGTCAGGACCGACAGAGAAGATGGAAATCTGTACACCTGTCAGCTGTGCAATGCGCTCTAGGTAATGGCGTGCGTTTTCAGGAAGTTCATCCAATGATTTGCAGCCTGTTACGTCTTCTGACCAGCCTGGAAGCTCTTCATATACCGGCTCACATTCAGCTAGCATACGCAGGTTTGCTGGGTATTCTGTGATCAGTTCACCATTGTGGCGGTAAGCCGTACAGATTTTCACTGTCTCAAGCCCACTCAATACGTCAATCGAGTTGACTGTCAAATCTGTCAAACCGCTAACGCGTCTTGCATGGCGGACAACGACACTGTCGAACCAGCCGATTCGGCGTGGGCGTCCTGTAGTCGTGCCGTATTCTTTGCCGACTTCACGAATCTGGTTGCCCACTTCATCAAATAACTCAGTTGGGAACGGGCCGTCTCCAACACGCGATGTATAGGCTTTGCAGACACCGATTACATGCTGGATTGTTGTCGGGCCGACTCCGGCACCGATTGTCACTCCACCTGCTACCGGGTTGGATGAGGTTACAAAAGGATATGTACCTTGGTCAATATCCAGCATAACGCCTTGTGCACCTTCAAAAAGAACACGGCGGCCATGGTCAATCGCGTCGTTCAATACTTTAGATGTATCCGTTACATACTTTGCGATTTCCTGTCCGTATGCAAAGTATTCTTCCATGATTTCTTCAACAGTAAAGCCGTCTGTTTCATAAAACTTCTCGAACATCCGGTTTTTCTCATTCAAATTCATGCGAAGTTTTTCTTCGAACACGACATGGTCTAGAAGATCGGCCATGCGAATGCCGACACGTGCTGCTTTGTCCATATAAGCAGGCCCGATGCCTTTGCCAGTTGTACCGATTTTGTTTGCTCCGCGTCTTGCTTCTTCCACTTCATCCTGCTTGATGTGGTATGGCAGAATAACATGTGCCCGGTTGGATATACGCAAGTTCTCTGTAGTGACTCCCCGTGCATGCAGCGCTTTAAGTTCTGTTACGAGTGCTTTCGGATCGACAACCATGCCATTTCCGATCACTGAAATCTTGTCTTTATAGAAAATCCCTGATGGAATCAAATGCAGTTTATACGTTTCGCCGCCAAAAATGATAGTATGGCCAGCATTGTTTCCGCCTTGGTAACGCGCAATTACTTCTGCGTGTTCTGATAGAAAATCCGTGATTTTCCCTTTTCCTTCGTCTCCCCATTGCGTTCCTACTACTACGACTGATGTCATCGTCCGCACCTCCGTTAGGCTTATGCCCTATCTCAAACAGTATTCATTGTACCAACGAAAATGCCTTTCGTCAATATAAAACACGAAAAAACACGAACGTAAGAATGCATATATGCATTCAACGTTCGTGTTTTAGAAATCTCCGCCAGATTCATGCTGGCTCCAGTCAATGGTGACGAATTTATTGTATTCTTTCACAAACGCCAGTTTAACGGTGCCGGTTGGGCCGTTCCGCTGCTTGGCGATAATGATCTCGATCATGTTCTGATCTTCGGTTTCTTTGTCGTAATAATCTTCCCGGTATAAGAAGGAAACGATATCGGCATCTTGCTCAATACTTCCTGATTCCCGTAAATCCGACATCATTGGCCGCTTGTCCTGGCGCTGTTCCACTCCACGGGACAGCTGAGACAACGCAATGACCGGTACTTCAAGTTCACGCGCCAGCCCTTTCAAGGAACGGGAAATATCCGATACTTCCTGCTGGCGGTTCTCGCCGGAACGTCCCGGCCCTTGTATTAGCTGCAGATAATCAATCATGATCATGCCAAGGCCATATTCCTGCTTGAGGCGCCGGCATTTCGCCCGGATATCATTGACCCGGATGCCAGGCGTATCGTCGATGAAAATCCCTGCGTTTGACAGGCTTCCCATCGCCATTGTCAATTTACGCCAATCTTCGTTCTGGAGCGCTCCGGTCCGCATGATCTGCGCATCGATATTTCCTTCTGCACAAAGCATACGCATGACCAGCTGTTCAGCGCCCATTTCCAGACTGAAGATCGCGACGTTCTCTTCGGTTTTCGTTGCGACATTCTGAGCAACGTTCAATGCAAAAGCCGTCTTACCGACAGAAGGCCGCGCAGCCACAATAATCAGGTCGTTTCGCTGGAACCCTGCTGTAATCTTATCCAAGTCGCGGAAGCCCGTAGGAATGCCTGTAACGTCTCCTTTGCGGGTATGCAGCAATTCGATATTGTCATAAGTTTTGACTAAGACATCTTTGATATGAATAAAGTCGCCGGCATTTTTTCTGCTCGACACTTCCATCATTTTCTTTTCTGCTTCGGCAAGCAATGCTTCCACTTCATCTTCGCGTGTAAATCCGTCTTCCACAATGGAAGTCGCTACACGGATGAGCCGCCGCAGAAGCGCTTTTTCCTCAACAATATGGGCATAATGCGCCACGTTGGCAGCAGTCGGAACCGCATTGGCAATTTCCGTCAAATACGATAAACCGCCGACGTCTTCCAATTCTTTTTTGGCAGAGAGTTCTTCTGTTACGGTAACAACATCAATCGCTTTGCCATGATCCGATAAAGTTACCATGGTCTGGAAGATTTTTTGATGGGCGATGCGGTAAAAATCTTCCGGCATGACAATTTCCGCCACGGAAATCAGCGATTGCGGTTCTAAAAAGATGGCCCCAATTACCGACTGCTCGGCTTCATGGTTATGCGGAGGGACACGATCTATGGTTTCGTTCATTTGGTTCATAGGCTTACGCTTCTTCTGTTACATGGACTTTAAGCGTAGCTGTTACATCCTGGTGCAATTTAACCGGAATGTTTGTGTAGCCAAGAGTGCGGATAGCATCATCCAATTCCATTTTGCGTTTATCCAGCTTGATGCCATGTGCTTTTTCAAGTGCTGTTGCTACTTGTTTGGTTGTAATAGAGCCGAATAAACGGCCGGCTTCACCAGACTTCGCTTTCAATTCAATTGTCAGGCCTTCAAGTTTTTCTTTCAACTTTTTCGCATCTTCAAGCTCTTGAGCCGCTTCTTTTTCCTCTTTTTTCTTTTGGCCGGCCAGCTGGCTGATAGCCGCTTGATCCGCTTCTTTCGCCAAGTTATTTTTCAGCAAAAAGTTATGCGCGTAGCCATCCGCCACGTTCTTCACTTCGCCTTTTTTGCCTTTTCCTTTTACGTCTTTTAAGAATATTACTTTCATTCTATTTTTCCTCCCTCATACTGTTCCGTTATCGCTTCTTTTAGTTGTTCAATCGCTTCTTCAATTGTTGTGCCGGGCATCTGGGTTGCAGCATTTGTTAAGTGGCCGCCGCCTCCAAGATTTTCCATGACGATTTGCACATTTACTTCGCCGAGCGAACGGGCCGAAATGCCAATGCCGCCTTCTGAACGCTCTGCAACCACGAACGACGCATTGACGTCTTTCATTGTTAACAGAATATCAGCAGTCTGGGCTATCAATACCGGGCTGTAAATCTGTCCTGGCTCGCCTTTTGCAATCGCTATTCCGTCTGCCACGAATTCGACAGTCTGGACGATTTTTGCCCGCTCTAAGTATGTCTCGAGATCTTCTTTCAGCAAACGCTGGACCAGCACAGTGTCCGCTCCGTTTGAGCGCAGATAAGAAGCGGCTTCAAATGTTCTGGCACCAGTGCGCAGTGTGAAGCTTTTGGTATCGACGATAATTCCAGCAAGCATGGCGGTCGCTTCCAGCATCGACAGTTTTTCATGTTTCGGCTGATATTCTATCAATTCCGTTACAAGCTCCGCTGTCGAGGATGCATAAGGCTCCATATAGACAAGCATCGTATTGGTGATGAATTCCTCGCCTCTGCGGTGATGGTCGATCAATACAACGCGTTCCATGCGCTGGAGCACCCGCTCATCAATGACCATGGAAGGCTTATGGGTATCCACTACAACCAGCAGGGAATTATCCGTCATCATCGACAGTGCTTCTTCTGGTGTGATAAACCGGTCAAACAGTTCATCGTCTTGGCGGATCTCTTCCATCAACCGCATGACCGAGCGGTCGTATGCATTAAAATCGAGCACGATGCTGCTTTTGACTTTATTCATCGCTGCCATTTTGGAAACGCCGACCGCTGCCCCGATGGCATCCATGTCCGGCAATTTATGGCCCATAACGAAGACATGGTCGCTTTCCTGGATCAAATCGCGCAATGCATGCGAGATAACCCGCGCCCGCACCCGTGTCCGTTTTTCGACCGGGTTCGTTTTGCCGCCGTAGAATTTCACTTTGCCGCTTGGATGCTTGATCGCCACCTGGTCTCCGCCGCGCCCGAGTACCAGATCAAGTCCCGACTGGGCCATGCTGCCAAGCTCGACAAGCGACGCTGAACCAGCGCCGACCCCAATGCTTAAAGTTAAAGCTAAATTGTCTTTCGAAGTCACTTCCCGGATATCATCCAGAATAGCGAATTTCGACAGTTCCAGCTCTTTTAAAATCGATTCATTGAAAACCGCCATGAAGCGGTCAGATGAAATCCGTTTGACGAAAATCCCGTAATGTGAACCCCATTCATTGATCAATGAAGTCACCAGGCTGTTCAAATTGCTTCGCGTCTGGTCATCCATGCCTTGCGACAATTCATCGTAATTATCGATAAACAAAATGCCGATAACCGTTCGATCCGCATAATAAAGCGTTTCAATTTCAACTTGCTCAGTAATATCGAATAAATAAAACAAACGGTCATCCGCTTTATAATAAGCGCGGTATTTGCGTTCGCCAAGCGTGATGGTCATATCCCGTACTTCTTCCGATTTCACCAGTGTATGAAATTCATCCGATAAGCTGTAAAGAGACTCCCCGATTAACGTGTCATACTCAAGTGTTGATGTCATGTAAGGGTTCGCCCATTCAATATCGAAGTTTTCATTGACCAGCAAAATACCAATAGGCATTTCCAGCAGCGCTTCTTCTCCGACTTTTTTCATGCGGTAGGAAAGTGTTTCTATATGCTTTTCGGTTGCTTCGTACACCCGCTTTTCAGTAATCCAGGCATAGATGAAAACCGCCCCGAAAAGGATGATGAATATCCCGCCTGCCCACTCTGACCTCAACGAGACCAAAATTGCCGCTGCCAGTCCTAAAAACAGCAGCACCAGAAGGGGAATTCGAAGTTTCCTTTTTCTAAAAAAAGCCGACATTTCTTTTCAGCTCCTCATTTTCCTTTAAAATCATGTGCCCGTTTAACCCATCCCCGGATATCAAAGCCGAGGTCGATAATTCCGACAATGCTCGTGAATGACTGCAAGGGCAACGCCAGTACGGTAACAATGACGGTCACCCATGTCGGCCAGCCTTCTTGCTTGATGTAAAAATGATAAAAAGAAACACCTTGCAAGAAAAGCAGGAATTGAAGCACGACGGATGCATTGATGAAAATCATGTAAGCCATTGTACCAAGCTGCAAATCAGACAGCAGCGAAACGAGTATAACGATTAAATAGTACCATAATACACTTTTCGGCAATTTCATATCCCGAAAAGGCGGAAATTTTGGAACTTCAATGCCCAGGCGCTTTAAAATCGGCAATAACAGCAGCAGCAACAGCCACACTATTATGAAAACCGACAGCACCAGTAAAGCCGGCAGCAATGTTTCAAATGTCGTCATTAATTGATTGACCATTTCATTGTATTCATCAGTGGAAGCGCCAATACTTTCCAGCAAAGTGCCGGTTTGTTTATATGAAGCTTCCATTGCGGTCATCATCTCTTCGATGACATTGATGCCCAACAGCCAAATGGATGCCAGGTACTGCAGCATCACCGACAGCAGCAAGACAATGCCTGAACCCATGAACATGAATAGCTTAGTTTTCTGGTTATAGATCGACAAACCGATCATCAGGCCAAGCGGAATATGGATCAGCGCCAGCGGCAAAGCGAGCAGCCCGCCTACCAGCACTGATAAGGTCAGGCACACCGCTGCAAAAAGCGCCGAAGCCTTCCAGTGGTATTTAGCACTGTACCAGGCAATGGGCAAAGCTAAAAATAATGTCGTTACAACATTTAAAAGAGGCACATAAACAGAGAGGGCGAGCAGTACCGTAAAGACAGCCGCCATCATGGCCCCATGAGTAATTTGTTTTGTTTGTTGATTTGGCATTCTGTTGTTTTTCCCCTTCTTTCGGGTTGATTTCATCCTTGTAATTGTAACATGATTAAGGTCGCTGAACAAAAAAAGGGAATACCCGGAAGAATCTGCTTGTCGAATTTATGGCAACAAAAAAGAGACCGGTTTCCCGGCCTCTTTTCATAATATAAGAAAATATAGTCTTTCAGCTTGAAAGAAGTATGTCTGTGTCCAGACTCCAGCGCCCAGATTCTCGGGTCATAAGCCAACCCGGCTGTGTGGCAAAGAGCGCCACTTCGCCGGTTCGTCTTAAGCCCGTCGAATCTACACGGGCGCTTCCGCTTTTCTTACTTATCTTTCTTCCGCAACAAACGGTAGAAGTGCCATGATACGAGAGCGTTTGACAGCGATTGTCAACTTGCGTTGCCATTTAGCGCTAGTGCCTGTAACACGACGTGGCAAGATTTTTCCTCTTTCAGAAATAAATTTCTTCAATAGGTCAGTATCTTTATAGTCGATGTGCGTGATGTTGTTTGACGTAAAATAACAAACCTTTTTACGTTTCTTTCCTCCGCGACGTGGTGCCATATCGAATTACCTCCTTTTTAATTGGATTTTTTCGTTCTTCGCGAGTCTGGTCCGTCTTAGAACGGCAAATCGTCATCCGATACTTCGATCGGGCCGCTGCCGCTTGAGAATGGATCCTGGTCTACACGTGTATAATTTTGCTGACTTGGGCTCGGCGATTGGTTCTGCTGATAGGATGGCTGTTGGCCTTGTGAACGGTCTGCATTAGCATTAGCTCCAGAGTTTTTCGGCTCAAGAAATTGGACGCTGTCAGCCACAACTTCAGTCGTATAGACGCGTTTTCCATCCTGCCCTTCGTAGCTTCCAGTTTGAATGCGGCCTTCAACGCCAGCCAGGCTTCCTTTTTTCAAGAAGTTCGCTGTGTTTTCAGCTTGTTTGCGCCAAACAGTACAATTGATAAAATCCGTTTCTTTCTCACCTTGCGCATTGGAGAATGTCCGGTTTACAGCCAGTGTAAAACGGGCAACTGCCGCACCGCTTGGGGTATAGCGAAGATCCGGATCTTTTGTCAGTCTTCCGACTAAAACAACTCGGTTAATCATCAGAATTCAACCTCCTTTAGTCAATAGTATTTTACAGATGCATATGCTGCTTACGCGTCTTTGCGTACAGCGATATGACGAATAATGTCTTCGTTAATGTTCGCAAGACGTGTGTATTCGTTGATAGCTTCAGAACCAGCGTTTACTTTTACGATTTGGTAGAAACCTTCACGTAAATCGTTGATTTCATAAGCTAAACGACGTTTACCCCACTCTTTCGACTCGATGATTTCAGCACCGTTAGAAGTAAGGATGTCGTTAAAACGCTCGACTAGAGCTTTTTTAGCTTCCTCTTCAATTGCAGGCTGAATAATGTACATTAATTCATACTCTCTCATCGTGTTGTCACCTCCTTATGGACTTGGGCCCTGCTGATTCCAGCGGGCAAGGAGCAAGCAATTCAAAATATTACTCACATCAATGTATTGTATCATAAACGGCAAGGGACAGCAACCCTATATTTCATGCCCTGTTCAGCTATAATTTATGTAGCTAATACAAGGAAGTGATTGCATGGAACCGACTCATACCATTGAATTGAAGTTAGAAGAAATCGCACCAAAGGCATTGTGGATCAATGTGCTGCTTCTGATTCTCTTTGCTGCCGCTTACCACCTGTTTGCTGAACCGTTTTCTTTCCGTTTTTCATTTAATGGCGTTCTGTTGTTTATCTTCGGCTATACGGCTCTGATTGTGCTCCACGAATTATTTCACTTGATCGGTTTTGTGCTATTTGGCAAAGTGACAATTGCTTCATTGAAATATGGTATTAATTTAAAAATGGGAATCGCTTATGCGACGACCAGTACGGCTATCCGCATTAACGCCATGAAAAAAGCGCTGCTGCTGCCTTTCTGGACAACCGCTGTCATCCCGACCATCATTGGATTTTGGATAGACAGCCAAGTATTAGTCCTTCTTGGCGCCATGCTCGCAGCCGGCGCCATTGGTGATTTTTATATGTACCGGGAACTGCTGAAAGAACGCAGCGACGCTTGGGTGCTGGATGACCCGGAACTTCCTCGCCTCCATATTTATGAACAAAATCCCAATATAAAAAGCGCCGATCAATGATCGGCGCTTTTTTGACATTTATCAAGGTTTTTAAACGGTTACTGCCACATCCCAGTTGCCCGTTTCCAATTTTCTCTTCAACAAATTTTCAGATGCCGCGATATAGACAGCGGTCTGCAATACTTTCCCTTCAGTTTCGACTTCAATCGTCACTTTGTTGAAAAGATCCGTAGCTGCACCGCCTGTATAATCTTCCAGATAGTCGATTGCCGGCCATAGTTCCTTGGGAATGTAATAGACTTCCCCGTGAATTTCACCTTGTTCAGATAAAGTCATTGCCGGATAGCCAAGCCCAGTATCGTATAGTTCCCCTTTGGCAACTGCATGCTCTGCGACCAACTCTGCTTCACCTAAATAATCATGATATTTTCCGCCACGCTTTAACGTTCCATATACAAATAACAACATTTCAATCCTCCTATATCAAAAACCGAATGCAGCTAAGCATCCGGTCATTTTTTATTTTTATTCCAATGGCTATGGGGTCAATACTTTTCATACTGGCCGTTTCCGGAAATGGAATTTTATAAGCACTAGACCGGCTTACGCCTGTCGAAAGGGAACGGCCGTTTCGCTTTTAGACTTATCCAGCTGCAACGGCCAGGTTCTCGGGTCGTAAGCCAGCCCGGCTGTGCGGCAAAAAGCGCCGCTTCGCTGGTCCGTCTTACGCCTGTCGAACCTGAACGGCCGTTTCCGCTTTTAGACTTATCTAGCTCCGGCGCCCAGCCTCTCGAGACGCTTCGGACTTGCGTCTGTATCGCTTCGCTAGCTTCGACGCATGAAAAGAGCTGCCGATAACGGACAAGAACGCCATTACCTTCAAGTCCTCCAGCGCTTGTCAGAGCTAAACGGGCACCTCCGCTTTTAGACTTATCCAGTTGCAACGGCCAGATTCTCCGGCCATAAGCCAACCTGGCTGTGCGGCAAAAAGCGCCGCTTCGCCAGTCTATCTTATGCCTATCGAAAGGGAACGGCCGTTTTCACTTTTAGACGTTAAATCTAAACAGCATTACATCTCCGTCTTTAACGACGTATTCTTTGCCTTCTTGACGAACTTTCCCTGCTTCTTTTGCAGCCGCCATTGAACCTGTTTCTACCAGGTCCTCGTAAGCTACTGTTTCGGCACGGATAAATCCGCGTTCAAAGTCAGAGTGGATAACGCCGGCACATTGAGGAGCTTTCATGCCTTTTTTGAATGTCCAAGCGCGCACTTCCTGTACACCAGCAGTGAAATACGTTGCCAGCCCAAGCAAATTATATGATGCTTTGATCAATTGATCCAAACCGGATTCTTTGATGCCAAGCTCTTCAAGGAACATTTCTTTTTCTTCGTCTTCCAGTTCAGCCATTTCTTCTTCAATCTTCGCACAAACGACGATGACTTCTGAATTTTGCTGAGCTGCGTAGTCACGGACTTGTTGAACATATTCATTGTTGTCCGCATCGGTAATTTCATCTTCCGCTACGTTTGCTGCGTATAGCATCGGCTTAAGCGTTAATAAATTCAAGTTTTTTGCGATGCGCAGTTCGTCTTCTGTAAAGTCGATGGAACGAGCTAAGTCCCCAGCTTCGAATGCCTCACGAAGTTTCATCAGTACCGGCTCTTCAGCAATCGCATCTTTGTCTTTTTGCTTCACCAATTTGGCAGCACGGGCAATGCGTTTTTCAATGCTTTCCATGTCCGCAAGAATCAATTCCAAGTTAATAACTTCAATATCTGAAATCGGGTCAACTTTTCCGGATACATGTGTGACATTTTCATCAGCAAAACAGCGCACCACTTGAACGATAGCGTCTACTTCACGGATATGAGAAAGGAATTTATTTCCAAGCCCTTCGCCTTTGCTTGCGCCTTTTACGATGCCGGCGATATCTGTAAATTCAAAAGCTGTCGGTATTGTTTTCTTCGGTACCACCAACTCAGTCAGTTTGTCTAAGCGCTCATCCGGCACTTCAACAATTCCGACGTTTGGATCTATTGTACAGAACGGGTAGTTGGCTGCTTCGGCCCCCGCTTTAGTAATAGCATTGAATAATGTGGATTTCCCCACGTTTGGTAAACCTACAATCCCTGCAGTTAATGCCAAAGGATTCACAACCTTTCTTCTGTCTAACACGAATTATTTTTTTGCAACCATTCCATTATAGGAACGAAATACTGTTCTGTCCATTTTTCAAAACTTATATAAATTCATTACTATTGTTATATAAGTATTGTCTTTATACTCATATAAGATTTTCTATTATTCTTCTTCGGCTTTTACTAAAACTTTTTTAATTTTCTTATTGAATTCGACGCGCGGAATCATGACACTGTGTTGGCAGCCTTCGCATTTGATTCGGATGTCAGCACCCATGCGGATAATTTTCCAGGCATTTGCTCCGCAAGGATGCCCTTTTTTCATTTCCACGATATCATTCAGTCCATACTCTTTCTTTTCCATCGCCCTGTCTCCTTCGTTACTTTTTAGCAATGACCGACGGATTGGAGTCTTCAGGCGACCGCTGCACCATGACCATCCGCGGGTAAGGAATTTCCACGCCTTTTTTGTCCAAATAGTCTTTCAAATCCCGGCGGATACCGCGGGAAACTGCAAAATGCTGCATCGGCAAGGTTTCTGCTGTAATTCGCATGATTATTTCTGTTGTGGTGATGTTTTGCACCCCTAATAATTCAGGAGGTTTTATAATCTGCTCGTATTTTTCAGGAAGATCCACTAGAAACTCCTGGATTAGCCCTTCCACTCGTGCAATATCCGATTCATAAGAAATATTGACATCCACTACTGCAATCGAGTTATGGATAGAGAAATTGACGACATCCGTCACGTTGCCGTTCGGGAAAATAAATAATTCTCCTGTAAACCCCTTTACTTTTGTGGTGCGCAAGCCAATTTCTTCAACCGTACCTTCAGCTTGACCAATCCGGACGTAATCTCCCACTGAAAACTGATCTTCAAAAATGATGAAGAATCCGGTGATTACATCACGCACCAAGTTCTGAGCCCCGAAACCGATGGCAAGGCCAAGAACCCCGGCCCCAGCAATTAACCCGGTGATATCAATTGTGAAGGCTGACAATACCGCGATAATCGCCATAAAATAGACTGCATACGACACAATGTTCTCCAGCAATTTGGACATCGTCTGTTGCCGCCGCTCGTTGTATTTCAAAGGACCTTTTATGCGTACCGCAAATGTTTTGCGAATCAACATTTTTGCGACCCTTACAATAATTCCCGACATTACAATGATCAACATCACTTTTAAACCGACAAAACCGATATTGAGCCACATTTCTTGATCCAGGAGAAACTTCTTCCCTTGTTCCACAGCTTGTTCTGCATTTGCTACTGTATCTGTAGTCACTTTAACACCTTCCTACCTCCGGTTAACCTAAATTCATCTTATAGATTACCGTAACAATTAATCCAACGACCAATACTCCCGGCAATAAATTCGCTACTCTTATTTTAGTAAGGCCAATCATATTCAAACCGATGGCGACAATCATAACGCCGCCTGTTGCAGTCATTTCCGTAATGAACATATCCAAAGCCGCATCAGGAATGATCAAACTGATTTGAGTCGCGAACAACGCGATTAATCCTTGATAAACGAACACGGGAATCGCTGCAAGCATGACGCCTATTCCTAATGTTGAAGCCAAAATAATTGATGTAAAACCATCAATCAATCCTTTTGAAATCAATACGCCGTGCTCATTGCTCAAGCCACTCTCCAAAGCCCCGATAATCCCCATGGCACCCATAATAAAAATAAGCGTTGCTGTTACAAAACCTTGGGCAAGGCTGCCCTTGCTTTCTTTTTTCGCACCCAGCATATCTTCCATCCAATGACCGAAGTTATTCAACTTATCATCTAAATTCATCCATTCCCCAATAACTGCACCAAGTACCAAACTGATAATGACGACGACAAAATTTTGGCTTTCGAAGCCCATTTGCAGTCCAAGAACCACTACTGCAAGTCCGATGGCATACATTACGGTTTCTTTCATTTTTTCAGGAATGTTTCGGAGCGCTCTACCAATAAATGTCCCTGCTACAATCAAAACAGCGTTAATCAACGTTCCTAAGAGAACCATCTTTCTACTTCCCCTTCCGCTCTCCTTTTACAAAACAGAACCTATTCCCCCGACTTATGGGAATAGGTACGGATTAATTTAAAAGTTCGAGTATGCGTTCCAAATCCTCTTCAGAGAAAAATTCAATTTCGATTTTCCCTTTGTTTTTGCTTTTCTTGATTTGGACATTTGTTCCAAAACGGTCTCTCAGTTCCGATTGCTTTTCTTCTATGAATAAATCTTTTTTCTTTTCAATTGTTTCACGTGGAACATCATCATTTAATCGCTGGACTAAATTTTCCAGTTGGCGGACGTTTAAATTCTCTTTCACGACTTTTTCTGCGATATCCGGTATCAGTTTTTTCTGCCGTAGTCCGAGCAATGTACGGCCATGCCCCATCGTCAGCTGTTTGTCGGAAATCATTTGACGCACATTTTCAGGCAATGCCAGTAAGCGGATGTGGTTAGCGATATGCGGCCGGCTCTTACCCAATCGGAACGCCAATTGCTCTTGCGTTAAATTTAATGCTTCCATCAATTTCTGGTAAGCTTCTGCTTCTTCAATAGGCGTTAAATCTTCGCGCTGGAGGTTCTCCAAAATAGCCAGTTCCATCATTTGCTGATCAGTCAGCTCTTTGACAATTGCCGGCACTTCTTTTAATTTCGCCAGTTTCGCAGCACGGAAACGTCTTTCTCCCACTACCAGTTCAAAATACTTTCCTGATTTTCGCAAGACAACCGGCTGTAAGATGCCATGTTCTTTAATGGAGTCTGACAACTCCTGCAAAGCTATTTCGTCAAATACTTTTCGCGGTTGATAAGGGTTAGTGCGAATTTCACCGATGCTGATCTGGTTGATTGTTTCTGTTTCGCTTAATGATTCGCCAGGGAACAATGCATTAATTCCTTTTCCTAATCCTTTAGCCATTACGAATCACTTCCCTTGCCAATTCTAAATACACTTCTGCGCCTCGGGATTTCGGATCATAAATAATGATAGGTTCCCCGTGACTCGGTGCTTCGCTTAATCGTACATTCCGTGGAATAATGGTCCGATAAACTTTATCTTGGAAATACTTTTTCACTTCTTCAATCACTTGTATGCCGAGATTCGTCCGCGCATCAAGCATCGTCAACAACACTCCATCAATCATTAGGTCGTGGTTTAAATGCTTTTGCACAAGGCGAATCGTGCTTAATAACTGGCTCAGCCCTTCTAACGCATAGTATTCACATTGTACTGGAATAATAATAGCATCTGAGGCCGTCAATGAATTGATTGTCAGTAAACCAAGCGAAGGAGGACAATCAATAATAATGTAATCGTACATTTCTTTTACTTCTTGAAGCGCATGCTTTAAGCGCACTTCTCTTGAAATAGTCGAAACAAGTTCGATTTCTGCCCCTGCAAGTGAGATGGTGGCAGGCACAACATGCAGATTCTCTACTTTTGTTTCCTTAATGGTATCTTTTATATCGACGTCATCGATCAACACTTCGTAAATGCATTGGTCGACTTCGCCTTTGTTGACCCCAACTCCACTGGTCGCATTTCCTTGAGGGTCGATATCTATTAATAGAACTTTTTGGCCTAAATAAGCAAGGCAGGCACTCAAGTTCACTGAAGACGTTGTTTTTCCTACGCCGCCTTTTTGATTGGCGATCGCAATAATTCTACCCACACTTGCACCAACTTTCTTTCATACTTCTCTCATTTTACTGCTCTAGTATAACTAATTCCATTATAAAAACAAAAATAATAATGGTTTCTTTCCTTATTGTAACAAAACTATGGATATTTTATGATTACATTCCTATTAAAAAAGCTCTTTCCATCATTGGAAAGAGCTTTTTTATGATTTTTTCTTTGGTATTTTAACGGTAATTTGATAATACTCATCGTGTTCTTCTTCCTCAGTCGATAAATTAATTCCGCTTTTTGTTACCATACTCAAGGATTCTTTAATCGTATTCATCGCGATTCTAATATCCCGGCTTACCGCTTTTCTTCTCGGTTTTGCTTTTTTAGGTTCAGCAGACAAAAGTTTTTCAACTTTCAATTCCAGCTGTTTTACATTAAGGCCTTGTTCTACTGTTTCATCAAAAAGCTTTTTTTGCATTTCAACATCTTTTACTTTAAGCAGTGTTCGAGCATGTCGTTCCGTAATGATCCGGTTCAACAAAGCTGTTTGAAATTCTTCCGGCAATTTCAACAGCCTCAGTTTATTGGCAACAGTAGACTGCCCTTTTCCAAGCCGCTGTGCAAGTGCTTCCTGGGTGATTCCTTGAAGTTCAAGCAAATTTTGATAAGCATTCGCTTCTTCAATCGAAGTCAGTTCTTCGCGCTGGAGATTTTCAATCAATGCGATCGATGCGGTTTCTTTATCGCTAAGCTGACGGACGATTGCCGGAACTTCTTTCCATCCTAAAGAAGACATTGCCCGGAAACGCCGTTCTCCTGCAATGATTTCGTAATTGCCCTCTTCATCCGATGTTCTTACAACAATCGGTTGAATAACTCCATGCATATGAATCGTACGGGCCAGTTCTTCGATTTTCTCTTCATCGAACACCGTACGAGGCTGGAATTTATTTGCGCTTATTTTATCAATTGGCAACTTAACTACTTCTTCTGAAAGCTTGTTTGTTGCCGCTACTGGTTGTTCTGGTTCATCTGCTTTGTCTTCGCCTCCGAAGAACCGGGAAAAAGGACTCTTCATTCTCAAGCACCACCTTTTAAAAGCTCACTGTTTACTATTCGCTAATCGTTGAACCTTTTTCTTTATACCAGTGTTCCACGTGAAACATTAACTGATATTTCCACATTTCAAGTTATTGGAGATTTATTCGGGATACCGGGTTTACGAGGGTATTTTTTAGGAGTCTCTTTAAACTTCCGGAACACTTGAATGTACCGATCACTTTCTTCAATTGGCAATTTAAACGAATGAATGCTTTCTTCTTTCACTCCCAGCTTCAGCAAAGCTTTTTCTGCATCTTTCAATTCATCGGGAGCTGATGCTGCTTTCATAGCTGCAAATATTCCGCCATTTTTAACGAGAGGCACACATAATTCCGCCAATACAGAAAGCCTTGCCACTGCTCTTGCCGTTACCAAGTCATAGCTTTCGCGATGCTTTGATTGGCCAAAATCTTCTGCCCGCGAGTGAATAAATTGAACGTTTGATAAGTTCAGCTTATCGCTTAAATGTGTAAGGAATTGGATGCGCTTATTTAACGAATCCACAATCGTTACTTCAATATGCGGAAAACATATTTTCAATGGGATGCTAGGAAATCCGGCTCCGGCCCCCACATCACAGACTTTTAACGGTTTCGTGAAATCCAGGTAAAAAGCCGCTGTAATGGAATCAAAAAAGTGTTTCAGGTAGACAGACGGCTGATCTGTAATCGCTGTTAAGTTCATCTTTTCGTTCCATTCGACCAGCTCTTTAAAGTAAATCTGAAATTGGTCCATTTGAAGTTCTGACAGCTGGATTCCTTTTTCACTGAGGGCATCTTTGAATTGTTGTTCGTTCACTTGTTTCTTCCCCCTCTTGTTCTCTTCTATGTGTTAAAATTCCGTCCGGTTCTACTATGTAAAAATGGGCTGGTCTATGCCAGCCCATTTATTGTTTGTCCAGCTTTATTGTCCAGCTTTATCGTCCTGCTCCTTACTTGAGCAGATGTTTGCACTTTTCTTGTTTAAACAGATACTTTTGCGATTCTACCTTGTTCAATATACACCAAAAGAATCGAAATGTCAGCAGGATTCACCCCTGAAATTCGGGAAGCCTGTGCAATGGAAAGTGGACGAACTTCGGACAATTTACCCCGAGCTTCAGTCGCTATACCTGAAATTGAATGATAATCGATGTTTTCAGGTATTTTTTTGTCTTCCATTTTTTTCAGTTTGGCCACTTGCTGAAGTGATTTTTCGATATAGCCTTCATATTTGATATGAATTTCTACTTGTTCTTTCACTTCAGCTTCCAGGTCTATTTCAGAAGCTGTCAGCTGAGCAATCATGTCGTATGACATTTCCGGGCGTTTAAGTAAATCTGCTCCGCGAATGCCATCTTTCAATTCACTGCCTCCTGCATCTCTGATCAATTGCTGCGTCATTTCATTCGGTTTAATCATAATGCCTCTCAACCGTTTGATTTCTTCTTCGATCCGTTCTTTTTTCGCTTGGAATTTCGCATAACGTTCGTCTGAAATCATGCCAAGTTTATGGCCTAATTCCGTTAATCGCATATCCGCATTGTCGTGGCGCAGCAATAACCGGTATTCCGCACGAGACGTCAGTAAACGATACGGTTCGCTTGTTCCTTTTGTCACCAAATCGTCAATTAAAACGCCGATATAAGCGTCGGAACGGCTCAAAATCACTTCTTCTTTCCCAAGCACTTTAGCAGCGGCGTTAATGCCTGCCATCAAGCCTTGTCCTGCCGCTTCCTCGTACCCTGAAGTTCCGTTGATCTGGCCTGCTGTGTATAAATTCTCAATTTGTTTTGATTCCAAGGTTGGCCATAATTGCGTCGGAACGATTGCATCATACTCGATGGCATATCCAGAACGCATCATCTCAGCTTTCTCAAGCCCCGGAATCGATTCCAGCAGTTTTCTTTGGACATGTTCAGGCAAACTGGTTGAAAGCCCTTGTACGTAAACCTCACGCGTATTACGGCCTTCTGGCTCCAGGAAAATCTGATGACGCGGCTTGTCGTTGAAACGCACCACTTTATCTTCGATCGATGGGCAATATCTTGGGCCTGTCCCTTTGATCATCCCAGAATACATTGGCGATAAATGAAGGTTTTCATCAATAATTTGATGTGTTTTTTCATTCGTATAAGTCAGCCAGCAAGGCAGTTGGTCTGTAATGAACTCAGTCGTTTCGTAGCTGAAGGCACGCGGCTCTTCGTCGCCCGGCTGGATTTCTGTTTTACTGTAATCGATTGAATTGCTGTTGACGCGCGGCGGCGTCCCAGTTTTGAAACGAACTGTTTCAAAGCCGAGTTCTTCCAGGTTTTCTGCCAGTTTAATTGATGGCTGCTGGTTGTTTGGACCGCTTGAATAGCGCAGGTCTCCGATAATGATTTCACCGCGCAGAAAAGTGCCGGTCGTGATGACTACTGATTTTGCCCGGTAAATGCCCCCTACTTGAGTGATTAATCCGGTTACTTTGCCGTCTTCAACAATTAATTTTTCTGCAATTCCCTGGTGAAGCGTTAAATTCTGCTCTTCTTCCATCAGGCGCTTCATTTCCTGCTGGTAAAGCACTTTGTCGGCTTGTGCGCGCAGTGCGCGGACAGCCGGCCCTTTAGCTGTATTCAACATTCTCATCTGAATGTGTGTTTTATCGATAACGCGTCCCATGGCACCGCCAAGTGCATCAATTTCACGTACAACAATGCCTTTTGCTGGTCCGCCGATTGACGGGTTGCATGGCATAAACGCGATCATATCCAGATTCATCGTCAACACAAGCGTCTTAGCGCCCATGCGAGCTGAGGCAAGAGCAGCTTCTGCTCCGGCGTGTCCAGCTCCAACTACGATGACATCGAACGTGCCTGCTTCATATTGTGGCATGTTCGTTCATTCCCTTCGAGTTTTATTTCCCTAGACAGAACTGAGAAAATAATTGGTTCAATAGGCCATCGTCAGCGGTATCGCCAATGATTTCCCCAAGAATTTCCCAAGTTCGGGTAACATCTATTTGTATCATATCGACCGGCACATCCATATCCGCTGCTTCAATGGCATCTGAAATTGTCTGATGCGCTTGATGCAGCAAGGCAATATGGCGCGCATTGGAAACATAGGTCATATCCCCTGCTTCAATCTGGCCTTCAAAAAACAATTCAGCGATGGCTTCTTCCAGCTGGTCGATCCCTTCTTCTTCAATTAAAGAAGTCGTCACCAGCATTTTGTCGCCCGCCAATTCCTGTACTTGATCCAGATCTATGTTCTTCGGCAAATCGGTTTTATTGATGACTACAATATAATCCATATCTTTCACCGCTTCAAACAACAATTCATCTTCTGCAGTTAAGGCTTCCGAATAATTCAATACATAAAGGATCAAGTCTGCTTCTTTCAGCACTTTGCGTGACCGCTCAACGCCGATTCGCTCCACTATATCTTCCGTTTCACGGATTCCGGCTGTGTCCACTAAACGCAGCGGCACTCCACGGACATTCACGTATTCCTCTATTATATCACGGGTTGTCCCCGCTATTTCTGTTACGATTGCTTTGTTTTCCTGCACTAGGCTGTTCAAAAGAGACGATTTTCCAACATTCGGCCTGCCGACAATAACGGTGGAAAGCCCTTCTCTTAAAATTTTTCCTTGAGAAGAGGTCTGCAGCAATTTTTCAATTTCCGATCGCACCCATTGGGCTTTTTCGAGCATAATCGGACGCGTCATTTCTTCCACGTCGTCATATTCCGGATAATCGATATTCACTTCCATTTGTGCAATGGATTCAAGCAAAGCCTGGCGCAGCGTCCCGATCAGCTTCGACAAGCGCCCTTCCATTTGGTTGAGCGCCACATCCATTGCCCGGTCCGTTTTAGCGCGGATTAAATCCATGACTGCTTCTGCCTGTGATAAATCGATGCGGCCGTTTAAAAATGCCCGTTTCGTAAATTCACCAGGTTCCGCCAGTCGCGCACCTGCACGAAGCACCAATGCCAATACACGGTTGACTGACACAATGCCGCCGTGGCAATTTATTTCAATAACATCTTCGCGGGTAAACGTTTTTGGAGCTTTCATGAACGATACCATGACTTCTTCCACTACTTCCTCCGTCCACGGATCCGCCAGATGCCCATAATGTATCGTATGCGTGGCCTGCGTTGCTAATTTCTTTCCGCTCGGTGCCCGGAACAGCTTATCCGCAATCCCGATTGCTTCCGGTCCGCTTAAACGGACAATGGCAATAGCGCCTTCACCGCTTGGCGTGGAAATCGCAGCAATTGTATCGAATTCCATGATATTCCTCCTTATATAGAAAAGCGTAGGTGCCCATGTAGCCCCGACAAGCGCTGGAAGTCTGGCCGGTAATGGCGCTTTTTGCCATTGCTGGACAGACTGAAGCGACCTCGAGGGGCTGGGCACCGGAGCTAGACAATCTGAAAAGCGGAAGCGCCTGTTTAGTCCCGACAGGCTTAAGGCAGTATACCGAAACGGCGTGTTTTTGCCGTACAGGTGGACTGACTTAAGACCCCGAGGGACTAGGCGCTGCAGCTAGACAGTTAGAAAAGCGTAAACGGCCGCTCAGCTTCGACAGGCATAAGACGATCCGGTGAAGCGGCGCTTTTTGCCGCACAGCCGGAGTGGCTTATGTCCCGAGAAGCTGGCCGTTGCAGCTGGACAATTCAAAAAACCTAAAACAACCGATTAAATTAATAAAAAAGCGTAAACGCTTGAATGGTTAAAAACAAAAATCTGGCCGGAAAACTTATCCCCAGACTCTTTTAAGCCAAAAATCAAATTTTCTCTTTAAAAAAGTTGTCCACATGTGGACAACCAGTAAAAGCACACGACTTTCTAACATATTACATTAGCATAAATGGATGTAATCCGAAAGGCAGAGCGCTTGATTTTTCGTAAAGTTTCATTAAAAAGCCATAAAAAAACGGCTTGCCTGGAAGCAAACCGTCCACTTTATTTTATTCAATAACTGATCAAACTGCTTTTATCTTAGAGGTTCAATTACAAGATAGCGATTCGGATCTTTGCCTTCCGAGTACGTATCGATATCCATCCGCCGGGACAAGGCCTGATGAATCACTTTTCGTTCGTAGGATGGCATCGGTTCAAATTGAACACGCCCTCCTGTACGAATTGCTTTGTCAGCCATGCGTTCAGCTAATTGTTCCAGTGTTTCCTGCCGGCGTTCCCGATAATTTTCAGCGTCCAGTTCAACCATCATGAATTGGTTGGAATATTTATTGGCGACTAATTGGGCGAGCTGCTGAAGAGAGTTTAAGGTATTCCCCCGTTTCCCAATCAGCATGGCCACTTTTTCGCTTTCTAAATAAAAACTGACTTGTTTGCCGTTCTGTTGATGGGTGATTTTCAAATCTTCAATCATCATGCCTTTTGCAATCGATTGAATATAGTCTTTGGTTTCTTGAATCGCCTGTTCATTTGACTCACTGGGCGCTTCTTCCACCAATTTCTCTAAAATCTCTTCCGGTTCGATGACAGCTGTTTTCGCCACTGCTTCCTCTTTTACAAGCGGCGCAGCTTCTGGCTCATTCACTGTCACTTCTACTTCAGCCGGTTTTGAGCCAAAGCCCAAAAATCCTTTTTTTTCACTTTGAATCACATGGATGGTCACTTCGTCACGTGTCACTTGGAGTTTTTCTAATGCTGCAGATATCGCGTTTTCAACAGTTGTACCCGTTTGCGTAATCTGTTTCACTTTTTAGCCCCTCCTGCTTTCGTTTTAACAGGTTGCTTCACTTCTTTTTTCGACGCAGCTGCTGGCGTTGCCGTTAACGCTACATCTTTCTTTTCCCATGGACGGTAAATAACCAAGTTCTGAATAAGAGAAATTATGTTTCCGACTACCCAATACAACGTTAATGCAGACGGTAAGACAATACCAAAGCCGATAATCATAACCGGCATAAAGTACATCATGATTTTCATTTGCGGATTATCCATTGCTGGCCCAGTCCGTAAGACGATGAATTGCATAAGCCCTGCAATAATAGCCAGGATAATGCTCGGTTCAGCGAGAGGGAAAATCAAGAAGCTTCCTAAATCGATTGACGGTGTGCTGTTCATCCGGCTGATCGCATGATAAAAACCGATCAATACCGGCATTTGAATCAATACCGGCAGACAGCCAGCCATTGGATTAACGCCATTTTCAGAGAAAAGAGCCATCATTTCCTGCTGATATTTCTGCTGGGTTACTGCGTCTTTCGACTTGTACTTTGCTTGCAGCTCTTTCAGTTTCGGCTGGACTTCCTGCATCCGTTTAGAACTGCGGGTTTGTTTAATCATTAATGGCAACAAAGCTAATCGGATGATAATGGTCACGGCAATAATCCCTAATCCGTATGTTCCAAGTAAGTTTTTGAAATACGTGATTGTTGCTACCAATGGCCAGACTATAAATTCGTTCCAAAATCCTTCACTTTTTCCACTGATTGGCTGATCGAATTCAGTACAACCGGCAAGCAGCAAGGTTGCTGCTACCAGTGAAATAAGCAGAACTATTCGCTTATTCAACCTTCTTCCCCCAAACTATTTTCAATTACTTCTATAATAACATTCAAACGATATCTCTTTCTACTTCTTAGGCAGAGCACGCGCAATTTTTAAAACATGTTCCAAACTTTTCTTGCTTTCATGAAAATCCAATTTGGCCGCCTGTTGCCGGGCGATAATAACGTAATCCGCATTTGGCAGCAAATCTTCTTTTAATTCCAAGAATGATTGCCGTATATAACGCTTAATGCGGTTTCGCGTAACTGCGTTTCCTACTTTTTTGCTGACAGATAACCCCAGCCTAAACTCTGGCTGATCGCTTTTCATCACATAAACGATAAACTGGCGATTCGCAAAGGACTTCCCTTTTTTGAAGATCCGCTGAAATTCGACGTTTTTCTTAATTCGTTGGTGCTTATTCATTTTTTCACCTGCTTATTTTGGTTCATTTCCACTGAAATTCAGCAGAAAAGAAAAAAAGACCACTGATGCGGTCAGTGGACTTAAGCTGATAATACTTTTCTTCCTTTACGACGGCGTGCGGCAATTATTCTACGTCCGTTTTTAGTGCTCATACGTGCTCTGAAGCCGTGTACTTTGCTGTGTTTACGTGTATTTGGTTGGTATGTGCGTAATGTCATGGTGACACCTCCTGAATAAAAGTTAACTCTTTTCTCAAAGACAGTCTTGACTATTATATAGTCGCAATGCATCAAATGTCAATGTCTTATTAAAAAGACAACATAAGATTCTGCGGTTCTGACGCAAACTTGCCGAAGAGAGAATTCCTGGCGAATGCTTCTCTTATAGAACAGTTTCCATCTATACAGATAAAAATCCCACCATTTCCTTGCCGATTTTCAACCAGATCGGCACATACCGTTTAAGCAAGAAAGAAAGTCCCCCTCTCTTTCAAAACAGCATCAAAAATAGCCTTTTCTCTTCTCCCTCCATCAAACAAAGTTATCCACAATCGTTCCGGAAAACAGAATTATTATTGTGCACCAATTTTTTTCTAAAATTTTTATCCACACCCCTTATCTACAACTTCCTCACATATAAAGCCCCTGTGGATAGCTTTGTTGTGCACAAAAAAGGAAATGTGGATAAGTTTAAGAACTTCTTGTAATGTCTCAGTTTTTTTGTTAACATTAACTTGTTTTCACTTGTTAATAATTTTTACTCTAAATAAGTTATCCACAAACTGTGGGTAAGATGT